>JAFWIM010000062.1 GCA_017514845.1 Lachnospiraceae bacterium | reverse complement strand
CAAATTTGGACTTGACCGCCATCATCAGCACTCGGGCAGTCATCATGCAACGCATCGACCAATGTTGACTGAGTGCCTTCTTTCTTGCTCTCAGTCGAAAAAGTTAATTTCAATGAATTCTACTGCCATCTACTCACTCGGGCAGTCATCATGCGCCGCATCGACCAATGTTGACTGAGTGCCTTCTTTCTTGCTCTCAGTCAAAAAAGTTGATTTCAATGAAAGCTACTGCCATCTATGGCACTCGGGCAGTCATCGAACGCTGCATCGACCAAAAATGACTGAATGCCTTCTTTCTTGCTCTCAGTCGATAAAGTTGATTTCAATGAAAGCTACTGCCATCATCAGCACCCGGCAGTCATCATACGCTGCATCGACCAAAAATGACTGAATGCCTTCTTTCTTGTCTCCGGTAGATAAGGATTGATTTGAATAAAAATACGCGCCAATTGACCCATTCGAGCCTATGGCGCGTAAAATTTGTCTTTGAATCAATCGAAGATGTTATGACTCCCGCCGTCACTCCCCCGCCGCCTGCTCATAAAGAGCGGCAAGCACCTCGGGCGTCACGGATCCCTTCTGGTTGTAAATGACGATGCCGTTCCGGTCGAGCACAATGGTCTGCGGCAGGGTCGACGAGCCGTCGACGATGCTCCACAGCATATCGTCCTCTGTATCGACGGCAAATGGGATCGTCCATCCCTTGTCAGCCAGGAATTCCGCCGGATCATCCGTCACGATAGAAGAATGAACGGCAAGCATGGCAATGTCTCCCTCATGCTGCTGATAGAGTGCGTCAAAATGCGGAAGCTCCTGCACGCATGGCGTACAGTAGGTCGCCCAGAGGTTGATAAAGACGACCTTGCCCCGGGTATCCGCAAGATGGAACTCCGAGCCGTCAAGGCACTCCATCGTGAAGTCAGCAAGCTCCATGCCAGGCTCAAAACCTATAGTTGCTCCCGTCTGGCCTGTAACGTCAGCACCGGCTCCAGCCTGACCGGCACCCTCTGCTCCCGCTTGTGCCTGGTCGGAAACCCCTGCTCCGGTCTCCGCGCGGACGGCCGGATCAAGGAAATTGAACCACACGAGCGCAAAGCACAGCACTGCGAGCGCGATGCCCCAGGCAATCCTTCCGCCCTTCTTGCGGCTCTCATATGCTTTTCCTTCAATTACATCAGCCTGGGCTCTCACCTCATTATCCGTTTTGAGAGAGCCCGCTCCCGCCTGAGCCTTGAGTGAACCCGCTCCCGCCTGAGCCTTGAGTGAACCTGTTCCCTCCGGCGCCATCAGCACCGCCTTACCTGCCCTGAGAGATATAGCCTTCTGGGCACACACGTCCATGCACTTTGCACAGTGGATACACTCATGGTCACCCACATGGCGAACGTCCATGCCGCAGTTTCTCACGCAGGCACCGCAGCTGTTGCAGCTATCCTGATCCACCCGCACCCCCACAAGGCAGAATTTGTTGAACAGTCCGTAAATCGCGCCAAGCGGGCAGATGAAACGGCAGAAACTGCGGTAGCAGAAAATGCAGGCAAGCCCGATGATCAGCATGATCGTGAACTTCCTCGTAAAGAGGATTCCCAACATACCAAAGAGGCTCGTATTTGCCGGATTGGACAGGAGGCCGATCGCTCCTTCAAATGTTCCCGCCGGACAGATATACTTGCAGAATCCCGGCACCGGGATATCGTGCGCAAGCCCGTACCAGAGCGGAATAGCTGCGACAAATACGACCAAAATCACATATTTCAGCCATGTCAGCACTCTCGTAATACGGCTCTTCTTAAGCTTATAAGTCGGGATCTTATTCAGGAGTTCCTGAATGAGACCCAGCGGACAGAGCCATCCGCAGATAGTACGCCCCAGGGTCACGCCGAAGAGAAGAAGAATGCCCATCACATACCAACCTGCCCGGTGGCCGGAAGAAGCCAGCGCGTTCTGCAGCGCGCCGAGCGGACATGCAGCCACAGCTCCGGGGCAGGAATAACAATTAAAACCGGGAGCGCAGGCGTACTTCGCCGACCCCTGGTAAATCTCTCCGTCAATAAAGCCTTTCAGATGCGCATTGTGAAGCAGCGCACTGTAAAGCTGAATGAGCCTTCTTGTCGAGGGACGGAGGGGGTTCCGTCCGATTGCATTTGTATTATCCAAGGCCTATACACTCCGTACAAATCTTTACCGCTTTACCAAAAACATCTCTTGCGCTTCCGTTAAAAGTGCCTGCGACGATCATCATAACTGCGACGATCAAAAGAGCGATGCGAAGGAACCGTGCCCGTTCTGCCTGCCGTCCATCTCTGCCATTTGCCTCAGGCTTCACGCCCCCTGCTTTTTCCAGTTTGATCTGCTCCTTGGCGGCCAGAATCTCACGCTCCATGCTCTTTTCCTGCAGCACTGTGGTGATCATGAGTATACCCAGACCGATCAGCGTCCACGGAAGGGTATGAGCGATCAGGGCAAGAAACATCGGCTCCAGATCGCCGTTCGGGAAATGATTTCCGTTCGTTATGTAAATAAGAATCGGAACCATGCAGAGTGCAAATGCAGCCCCGCCCCCATAATTAAGCTTCCTCTGCCTGCTCCGCTCCGCTTTCATCTCGCTGCTCGGTGTGGCAACGCGGCTTACGATCAAATCCCGCATGAGCTCGGTGTCGTTTGCGGGCTTGTCGGCATTTGCATCCGTGATTCTCATAAAGAGACCGACGACGGTCAGAACAATTCCGAGAATCAGCACCGGCATGACAGGACCCAACGCCGCTGCCACCTTCTCGCGGGTATAAATAAAGCTCAGAGGATCGGCAGCCTTTTGGGCCAGCCCGGCCCGGTAGATCATGACCGCTGCGGCGGTAAGCATCACGCAAACCACAACGCAGAGAACAGACTGTACGATTAAATACACCTTATTCTTATTCACGTCCGCTCCTTTCTTCAAGATGCCATCTGCCGGAGGGCTGACAGCATCGGAAACGCCGGCTAAGTTGAATGAACTCTTCCGGCCTTTCGCCGAAAGAAATCTCGATACTTCAGTTGATATCACATATATATTTCATATCAACATACTGTGTTTTACACTCAAGAATGTAAAAGTCTCACTCGGCAAACATCGCGGTTCAAAGTTCCCTCGTCAGATTGCGGATCCACTCCCCGCTCCTGTAATGCCTGAGCGCGAACGGCATCTTGGCGAACTCATCCGTGCACATACACAGGTATACAATGAGCGGCGGCAGCTTCAGCACGAATGCGCTCACAAGCCCGAGCGGCACCGCAAAACACCACATGCAGATGATATCGAGCTTCATGCCGTACCTGGAATCCCCGCCGCACCTGAAGATTGACGCGATTAGTACTGTGTTGATCATTTGCCCCATCTGGTATACACAGTTGACAGGGAGCATGACCCGAAGATAGCCGACTGCCACCGGTGACAGTTTTGCAAATGACGGAATCACCGGCGACAACACAAGCAGCACCAGTCCCTGCACGATACTCACGATCACCGTGACCTGCATGATCGAGGAGGCGTCCTCTCTGGCGCGGCTGATTTGATTTGCACCAAGCTCGACACCGAGAAGTATGGATGACGCGGCGGAAATACCGAATCCGACTGTCGTTATGAGGTCCCTCGTGACCGTCACGATCGAGTTGGCCGCGACGATATCCGAGCCCAGGTGTCCCATGATGATGGAATTCATATTGAAAGCCAGTCCCCACATAGCGTCATTGATGAAGGCCGGAAGCGAATAGCGGGCGAAATCGCCGACGAGCGCCCGCGGGATCGTGAACATGTTGACCGGATTCCTCGGCATGATTCTCTGACGGACAAAATCCACAAGGCAGATCGACAGCTCCACGAGCCGGGAGATCGCGGTCGCAAGGGCAGCTCCGCGAATGCCCATCTGAGGAAACCCGCCAAGACCGAAAATAAGCAGCGCGTTCAGAACAACATTGAGACCGAGGGCAAGCACCGAAACTTTCGTCGCCATTGAAACGCGCTCGCAGCTCTTCATGATAGAAAGATAGGGCTGCGTAATTCCCATAAAGAAATAGGAGAGGGCGACCCATCGAAGGTAATCTGCTCCTGCATCTATGAGCTCGGGAACATTTGTCCATATGCGTATGACAAAGCCGGGGAAGAAAGCGGCAAGTATGCAGACAACGGTCGACACCGGGACGGATATGATAAGTCCAATGCCGAAAATCCTGGCGACAGTTCTGCGGTCACCCCTGCCCCAGTACTGGGATGCGAGGATCGTGAGCGCTGAAGCGAGCCCGAAATATAAAATATTCAAAATGAACTGGACCTGCCCGGCCAGAGAAGCTGCCGAGAGAACTGTCTGATTCACCTGTCCGAGCATGACAACGTCAGCCATACTGACGGCCGATGTGATCAGATTCTGTATGACGATGGGCAGGAGCAATGTAAAGAGCTTGTGGTAGAAGCCCTCGCGGGGCTTTGTGTAGAGCATAGGTAAAACGTCCTCTAAGTCTGAGCATTACAAAGTGATGTCTCGCCTGCGAGAACCGGCGAGTTTTTTAGTTGCCGACACCCGGCAGGTAGAAAAAAACCGGAACCCTGATTTTCATCAGTGTTCCGGTATATCGTGGAGATAGTGAGACTCGAACTCATGACCCCTTGAATGCCATTGGAATATCTGGCTTTTTGCAAGTATACCGGACTTTTGACAGGTTCAAAAAATGGCTTATTTATCAGCAAAACTGACATTTGCAAATTCTGCTGCTGCGAGTATCTTCAGCACCTTTTTGTGAGTGGTGTGACCTT
>JAFWIM010000061.1 GCA_017514845.1 Lachnospiraceae bacterium | reverse complement strand
CGGTCGCAGACTGCATTTGCAATATCATAGAGATCAAGCTGTTCCTTGCTGGCAAAGAACTCATTCTCATCGAGCCTTGAAAGGCGGATTATATCGTCGATCAGCCGCATCAGCCGCTGGGCTTCCCTGTAAATCTTTTCAGAAAATTTCGGTATGTCCTCCTCGCGGACCAGCCCTTCCTTCATGATCTCCGCGTAGCCGGAGATGGAGGTGAGAGGGGTTTTGAGTTCGTGGGAGACATTTGCAGAAAACTCTTTGCGCAGGTTCTCATTGGCCGCCGTCTCCTTATTCTGCCGGTCTATGCGCAGCAGGAGAGGCTGAAGCTCTTCGTAGACTTCGTTTTTAAGCGGATCGTTCAGATCCAGATCGTTAATCGGGCGGACCAGGCGGTCGGCCTCCCGACGGGAACTCAATATCGCTATAAAAGTAATGACAATGGTCATCAGAATGACCAGCGGAGCCAGGCTCATCGCGATGCTGAAAATGGAGTCAAGCTCTTTCGAGAGACATAGAATATTACCGTCATCGAGGCGCTTGGCATAATAGAACCGCTGCTCCTTGACGCTGTCGGAGCTTCTCAGGTCGGTGCCGGTGCCATCGGCCAAAGCGGCGAAAATTTCCGGCCGACTGCAGTGATCCTGAGGAGTGATCTCGTCCTCCACCGAATCGTAGAGAACCTGGCCGTCAGGGCTGATCAGCGTTGCACGCGTCGTATTTTGCAGGTTGCCGAGCTGCTCGATATAGCTTCCGCCGAAGTGATTGATGCAGTCGGAGAGGTATTCGGCCTCCTGGGCGATCTCCCGCTGCATGTTCGACCGGCCTTCATGGTAGATCTCGCCGATCATGATTGAAAATGCCACCACGACCGTCAGCATAATATGTATCAATATAGAAGTTCGAATTCTTTTTCTCATGATTTATTTTTCTTAGAAGTTCGGATCCTTTTTCTCATGATTTATTTTTCTTAGAAGTTCGGATTCTTTTTCTCATGATATATTTTCCTTAGAAGTTCGGATTCGCTTTCTCATGATTTCTTCTTCTCTGCTTTGAGCGTATGCGATATCCGATGCCTCGGACGGTCTCAATGCAGTCACCGGCTTCGCCGAGCTTTTGGCGAAGAGTCGCAATATGCACATCGAGCGTGCGGGATTCGCCTGAGAAGTCGTGCCCCCAGATCTCATCTATCAGAGAAGATCTCGTGATAACAATTTCTGGATTGCTGAGGAGCCGCTTCATCAGCTCAAATTCTTTGTTGGTCAGGTCGATTGCTTTGCCGTTAAGATGGAAGGAATGCTTCATCTCATTAAGCTCAAAGCGGCCGTAACGGAGGCTGCTGTCCGGCTCTTTCTCCACGGTGGTCCTGCGAAGAACCGCGCGAATCCTGGATATGAGCTCCATCATGCCGAAAGGTTTAGTGACATAGTCGTCAGCTCCCATATCGAGAGCCATGACTTTATCATATTCGGCGCCTTTGGCTGTCAGCATGATGACCGGGATATTTTTGGTCTCCGCCTGTTTCTTGATTTGATGAAGGATTTCCATGCCGTCGACCCCGGGCAACATGATGTCAATAAGGATGAGATCAGGGAGATCGTCCTCCTCGATGGCTTTGTAGAAGGAGCTGCCGTCTTCAAAGCCGCGGGCAGAGAAGCCGGTCGTCTCGAGTGTGTATGTGACTAGTTCGCGGATGCTGGAATCGTCTTCTATGCAATAAATTAGGCTCATTTGAAATTGTCCTCCGATGCTGATTGATACCTGCGGACTCCTCTTCGCTTCGGTCGGAAACACAGGTTTGCCGGCATTTAGTGTGAGGTATATGCCGGCATGTTCTCGCGCATACATAATTAATTGTAAAAAAATGGAGATAAAAGTGCAATAGCGGATTGAGTTTCGTTCCTTACACAATTAAAATGTACGTGGCAGTGTGATAATAGCTGCCGTTTGTCTGTGGGCATATTTTTGGATTGTTGCTGCCTTTGGTCTGTGGGCTCATGTTCCGACAAATCATGAAAGGCAACGAATATTGGATTTCAAGGGGGTTTTTGCTGCCTTTGGTGTGAGGGCACATGTCCGACAAATCAAGGAAGGCAACGGATTTTGGATTTCATGGGGGTTTTTGCTGCCTTTGGTTCAGGGTCCCTTGTCCCAAGAATCATGAGAGGCAGCAAATTTTGGATTTCATGGGGGTTTTGCTGCCTTTGATGTGAGGGCACATGTCCGACAAATCAAGAAAGGCAACGGATTTTGGATTTCATGGGGGTTTTTGCTGCCTTTGGTGCGAGGGTTCATGTCCGACAAATCAAGAAAGGCAACGAATTTTAGATTTCAAGGGAAAATAGCTGCCTTTGGTGCGAGGGCACATGTCCGACAAATCAAGAAAGGCAACGAATTTTGGATTTCAAGGGAAAATAGCTGCCTTTGGTCTGAGGGGGCATGTCCGACAAATCAAGAAAGGCAACGATATTTGGATTTCATAGGAAAATAGTTGCCTTTGGTCTGTGGGCACTTGTTGAGCAAGATGGAGAATAAAATATGAAGAAAATAATGAGACGAGCCGCAGCGCTTTGCACAGCGGTGATGATTCTTGCATCCGGCTGCGGCAGCGGGAGTGAGCCTGTGGCTATGCCGGATGAATCGACAGTCGAGACTATAGAGAAAATTCAGATTGAAATCGAGTATGATGGCGACGAAGTTCTTGGAGATGCGATCCGCAAAGCTGCAGAGGGGTTTAACGAATCCCAGGATATCTATGTGGCATCTGTGGGGAGTACGGGAATTAACCTCCAAGAGTTAGCCGGCGACTCGCATAGTGCCGAGAGCATGACGGATGAAGTTGATGGAACAGAGAGTGCTGAGAGCCAGCAGGAAGAAGATGGTGGAATAGAGAGTGCTGAGAGCCAGTCGGAAGAAACCGATGGAATAGAGAGCGTTGAGAGCCAGTCGGAAGAAGCCGGTGGGACAGAGAATGCCGAGGACCTGTTGGGTGACAGTGGGCAGCACGCCAAATCACTGACAGCTTCAGTGGTCTTTACAGATGACAACATGGCAGCCGCGTATGCCTCGGACTACCGACGACTGGATCTTCGCACATGTCAGGGCATTGAGTCGGGAAAGAACTCGTTGTACAGTATCATTGATTCACTTCCTGAGCACATGTATGAAACAGTGTGTGACGAGGAGCGCGGAATCTTTTATCTGCCTGTTTCAGTGACTGCACCTGTTCTTTATTATAATAAGACGGTGTTTGATGGGTTAGGTTTGTCACTCCCGCAGACATTTTCGCAGCTGAGAGACAATAGTTTGAGCATCTATGCGAAGTACAGGACGCCGGGATATCTTCCTTATGATCTTGAAGGCGATGTCGTCGCCATGATGAGGGAGCAGGAGGCGCTGGCGGCTCAGTTCGAGAGTGGGAGTGAGAGCGGTGCAGAGGCTGGCGATGCAGAAATGCAGGCTGATGATGTAGGCACGCAGACTGGTGATGTAGGCACGCAAACTGGCAGCTCAGGAGCTCAGGCAGGTAATGCTGGTGCCCAGACAGGAGACGTAAGTGCTCAGACTAGTGGAGTAGATCCACAGGTTGGTAATACAGGTACACAAACAGCATCGGGAAGTACCGATAACAGCGCCCTTCAGCAAACAATGACGGATGCTGAAGTTCTTCAATTCTTTGCGGGAAACTGCGAAGCAGGATACTTCAGGATGGTTCAGCATGAGGCGTCTCCGGCACTGGATTTTGCTACGGGCGCTGTTGCAGCATTTGCCGGAACTCCGGAAGATTATGAGATGGCTACAGCGGGTGTGACTTTTGATGTGGGGACAATTCCCTGGATCATGGATCGCGAGGATGCCATATATTGGGTTGATACCAGTGGGATGATCTTCTTTGACCAGGGAGATGAGAGGAACGCCGGAGCGGCAGCTTTTGCTGAGTATCTGCTCAGGGACGATGTGTGTTCTGAGTTCCTGGAATCCGTCGGCGGGCTCTCACCATACCGCACGGTGTACGAGTCACAGGCCTACCGTAAGAACAGGCGGGGATTCGATGAAATCACAATGGCTGCTTCAGATGAGATTCAGCGGGCTGACTTTGTGCTCATGTCCGATCCGAAACGCAGAGAGCTTGATGAGCTGCTTCTTTATATAATTGACAAGCGAGTGACGGCTGAGGATGCTGTGAGGATTTTTGCGGGGAGCTGATGAAATCCAACAGGAGTAAAGACAGCAACCACACCTTGGAATCTATAGTCTGTTGCTTCCGCCATTGTTTCCATGATACTCAACCAAGACCAAAGGCAGCAACATAACTCAGAAGCAATGTGCTGTCACGCACATTGAACTTATAGAAAACACAAAAGAGATTGTCTTATCATTCTGAACTCTTGACAAAGATAGTTTGGATGAGTAGGCAGTCTCTTTTTTATGAGGATGTGTGCACGACTGCCAAAGCGAGAATAGGCAGTATATTTTGCAAAACAATACGCATGTGCAGTGCCATACAAGGGTCAAATCATGTTCCGCGGGCAGTCACACAAAGTCATTCTTAAATAAATCCGCTGACAAATTATTGGAACATGGAGGTGTAAAAGCAGTCACCTTTATAGAGTTTGATACTCGATGACGGTATTACTTTCTTATATCAGGTTTTCGTTCTCAGTAGAATAGAGTTGATTTCAGCGAAAGCTACTGCCCACCATGACACCCGGGCAGTCATGAACCGCCGCATTGAATTAAGATGACTGCTCGCCATCAATCTTGCCTTCAGTAGACAAAAGGTGATTTCATTGATATCTACTGCCATCAATACAACCCGGGCAGTCACGAACCGCCGCATTGACCTAAGATGACTGCCCGCCATCAATCTTGCTTTCAGTAGAACAGAGGTGATTTCAGCGAAAGCTACTGCCCGCCATAACACGCGGTCAGTCACGAACCGCCGCATTGACCTATGATGACTGCCCGCCATCAATCTTGCTTTCAGTAGAATAGAGTAAATTTCAATGAAATCTACTGCCCGCCATGACACGCAGTCAGTCACGAACCGCCGCATTGAGCTATGATGACTGCCTGCCCACAATCTTGCTTTTAGTAGAATAGAGAAAATTTCAATGAAAGTTACTGCCCACCATGACATGCGGTCAGTCACGAACCGCCGCATTGAATTAAGATGACTGCCCGCCAACATTCTTGCCTTCAGTAGAATAGAGTAAATTTCAATGAAAGCTACTGCCCACCAATATAAAAAGTGAAGTAATCAAAAAACAGGGCCGCACCCGCAGCCCTGTTTTTTAGTAACAAGGAAAGTAATCACAAGTCAATCAGCCCGACACTTAAGCCCCCATCTTCTCAGTGAACTCATTAAAGAGCTCCACCACCCTCGCGTAGTCCCCCGCAAGGCTGGCCATGACAGCACTGCCGCCGTAAGCCGGGCGAAGATCCTCGACCAGCGAGCACACAGCCTCGTAGAGAGGTGTCAGCGAGAGATTACCGGTATCGCCCTTCAGCCCGTGAGCGGCTTCGAACGCGCGGCGGTAGTCGCCGGCCTCCATAGCCTCCGTCAGCACCCCCATGCTGTTCTCCTGAACGAACCCGGACAGCAGGGTTTCATAAAAATCCTCATCCCCGCCAAGGCGATCCAGCCCCTCATCGATATCACATCCCCAATCTTCAAGCACATCAAGTATATCAGCCATTAGATATCTCCTTAATAATCAGTTTTAAACATCGCTCGCGAGAAGTGGCGAGAGATTTTGGTCAGCGTTAACTGACACAGTAACAGACCGAATTCCTGCGCAGTATACTCTGTGCATATATTCATTCGGGATAATATTTTAAAATGTTATTCATACTGCGGCTGATATGCTGCACCATAGCTTTCCTGGCATCTTCCGCTTTCTGATCCCGGATAAAATGAAGAATGGAAATGTGCTCGTAAGTAGAATTCTTATAGTGCAGTAGCTGCTCAGGCCGAGAGTGTCCGGTGCTTGGACCATTCCATAGTTCCATAAGATACTGCAGAAGCTTGGCATTATCGGCAGCATGCCAGATTGCGGTATGTATTTCCTGATTCAACTCTATATATGAAGCAACATCTACCTCTTTTAAGCCATGATCCCGCATCAGATAGAGCTGAGACAGAAGAGCTTCTGTATCCATTCCTCTTTGCGCAGCCCGGGCTGCAGCTTCTGACTCCAGAAGAATGCGCATCTCAAAGTTATCTCTAACGAATTTCCGATCTATTGCGTTGACGATAGCACCTTTATTCATCCGAAGCGTAATCAGTCCCTCAGCTTCAAGAGTCTGGAAAGCTTCCCGGACGGGTGTGCGGCTGATCCCAAGCTGTTCAGCGACTCCGGTAAGACTCAGTTCATCGCCGCTTTTATATTCACCTGAATAGATTGCCTTTTTTAAGATAGAAGCAATTCGAATTCTGGCAGGCATCATTTTTAAAGATTCCATACTTCACCTCAAACGTATACAATATGCATTTTATTCTATCTGAAGGCGAAAAATTAGTCAATGAAATTCGGGGGATTCCCACTAATCAACGGCAGAGGCGGGGATAAGCGAAGATATGCCTCTGAAAATAGATAAAAAAAATGCAAATAATGCTTGCATATGCATCTGAGGTATGTTATATTCAGCTTGTAATTGAATATCGTATACGATATACGAAATACGATATTAATGTTTAGACCGGAAGCACGAGCGAGAAAGGAGAACTCTATGCATGCTATTGAAAAAATCCTGGCAAAAAACAGCGGAAAAGACGTTGTAAAAACCGGAGAGATTGTCACGGCGAAAGTCGATTTCGCGGAGATCAATGATCTGTATCTACAAACCGTTTACTCTTTCTATGAAATGGGAGGAGAGAAAGTATGGGATAATGAGCGCTGTGCATTTGTGTTTGATCATTATGCACCCACACCTGATATCAAGAGTGCAGCCAATCACAAGGAGATGCGAGAGTTTGCCAAAAAGAATGGTCTGAAATTCCATTTCGATACCAACTGCGGTGTCTGCCACCAGGTAATGCCTGAAGCGGGTGTTATTTATCCGGGCATGATTGTTGTGGCGACGGACAGCCACACAACGACTCATGGTGCTTTTGGCGCGATGGGAACCGGATGTGGCGCTACAGACATGGCTACCATTCTGATGACCGGAGAATTATGGTTCCGGGTGCCGGAAATAATTGAGGTGAGGCTGGACGGAGAAGCTCCAAAGGGAGTATATCCGAAAGACGTGATCCTCGCAGTGCTCGGGAAAATCCGTGCAGACGGCGCAGTGTACAAGGCCATTGACTTTACCGGCAGTTATGTCGAGAAGCTGAATGTCGCCGGTCGAATGACGATCTGCAATATGGCAGTGGAAATGGGCGCAAAGACAGCTTACATGCAGCCCAATCAGGATGTTATTGATTATGTAATGAAGCGTGCGGTCCGCCCCTTTGAAATCCAGTTCACAGATTCTGATTATGAGTATGCTGAGAGCTATTGCTTCGATGTCTCCGAACTGGAACCGGAGCTGGCTTGTCCGAACAGTGTAGAAAACGTACATACTCTTGCCAGTGTGGTTGCAGAAGGAGATGTAGTACTGAATCAGGGCTATATTGGAAGCTGCACCGGAGGAAGAGAAGAGGATATCGAGATTGCCGCGAAGATTTTGAAAGGCCATCATATTCCGGAGTATACCCGACTTATTATCGTCCCGGCTTCCAGAGAAGTGATGCTCTCATGTATGAAAAAGGGTTACATTCAGGATCTGATGGATGCGGGCGCAACTATCACAACCCCGGGCTGCGGAGCCTGCCTGGGTGCGCATGAAGGTATTCTGGCACCCGGAGAAGTATGTATCACGAGCACGAATCGTAATTTCCCCGGAAGAATGGGGTCAACTGAAGCCAGAATGTATCTGGCAAGTCCGGCAACCGTTGCAGCCAGCATGATCCATGGGAAAATTACGGATCCCAGAAAATACTTATAATGAAGGAGGCCAATATGAATAAGGAGATCACAGGTAAAGTAATCGTCGTTGGAGATAATATCGATACAGATCAGATCTATCCCGGAAGATTTTTGGCAATCACAGATCCAAAAGAAATCGGCAGTCATTGCCTCTGTGGTGTAGATGAAGCTATTGCGCCGAACTTCCCGAGTGGTGGAATCGTGGTAGCCGGGAGAAATTTCGGCTGCGGCTCCAGCCGTGAGCATGCTCCGATTGCGTTGTTGAACATGGGGGCATCTGCAGTGCTTGCGGATTCATTTGCCCGTATATTCTTCCGCAATGCAGTCAATTTAGGCCTTCTTCCTGTTATCTGCAAAGGTATTCGTGAGAAGGTAAAAGATGGACAGACTGTAACCCTGAATCTGGAAGAAGGAAGCGTTACTGTGAAAGAAACTGGCGAGGTGCTTCCGTGTGAACAGCTTGGGGATCAGGCAATGAAGATTCTGGAAGCTGGTGGAATCAAACCTATGATGCGCAAGCGCTTCGGGAAAGATTCCGTAGAATAATGGAGGAGATGGAGATATGCCGATCGAACTTGTATTTGTAATAGGAATTGCTATTCTCTTATTCCTTTGCCTGAAGGTAAAGGCCAATGCATTCATTTCTCTGCTGGCTACAGCTCTTGTGATGGGACTGTTTTCAGGCATGAGCGGTGCTGATGTGATTGATGCAATTACGTCAGGCTTCTCGGGTACCGTCAAAAGTATAGGAATCGTAATTATCTTTGGTATCCTGCTGGGAAATTACCTGGATGCAGCAAAAGGAACCAATCGAATGGCATTCGATGCCGTGCGGCTTGTAGGACAGAAGAGAGCCGGTCTGGCAATGGCCATTACCGGTTATCTGGTATCAATCCCTGTGTTTTCTGATGCCGCTTGTGTTATCCTGACCCCGCTTGTAAAAGCCATTCACCGTAAAACTAAGATTCCGCTTGCCGTTCTGGCAGTCAGTCTTTCTGCTGGTTTGCTGGCAACACATGTATATGTTCCGCCGACACCCGGTCCGCTCGCAGCTGCCGGATTGCTGGGAATAGACATCGGACAGGCGATTCTGTATGGCGCATTTGCAGCAGTCTTTATGACTGCATTCGGTTGGCTTTTCGCAGAGCTGTATCTGCGGAGACAGCCTGAAAGCTACTACACATTCCGTGAAGATGCACTGAAAGCCGAAGCGGAAGCGGTAGAAGAGGAAAGCTTCGGAGATGATACGGATATGCCCGGAACGCTGGCCAGTCTGATTCCTCTGGCTGTACCGCTTCTCCTGATCGTTGGCAATACTACATTCTCAATGCTTCTTCCGGAGGGGTCCATTGTGACTGCTGTCTTTGGATTTATCGGTGATGCGAATGTCGCTCTTGCCATAGGTGCTGTTCTGGCGATCGTTACGCTGGGA
Organism: Lachnospiraceae bacterium; assembly: GCA_017514845.1. Taxonomy (GTDB): domain Bacteria; phylum Bacillota; class Clostridia; order Lachnospirales; family Lachnospiraceae; genus Chordicoccus. The sequence continues at coordinate 2,387 of JAFWIM010000061.1, read as the reverse complement.
AAACGCATGGGCGGAAAGAAAGTCCTTGAAATAATGGATACAACACTGAAGGATGCCGGCCCAATCGTATTTATTACCGCTGCGGGCGGTGCCCTTGGTCAGGTACTGAAAGTGTCCGGCGCAGGCGCCAGCCTTGCTGACCTGGTCGTCAATACAGGACTTCCCTTCATTCTGATCCCATTTGTCATTTCTGGGCTGCTGAAAATCGTGCAGGGATCCGGTACAGTCGCGGTAACAACAGCGGCTACACTGTGTGCTCCTATCGCAGCCAGCCTGGGACTGAATCCGCTGCTGATCTTCCTTGCTTCCGGTGCCGGCGCCCGTTCCTGCTGCCATGTGAACGACAGCTTCTTCTGGGTCTACACCAACTGCATGGGATTCGACATGAAAACCGGATTAAAGACACTGTCTCTCAGTAATGTATTTATGGCACTGGGTGGTCTGACGGCTACTTTCATTGCCAGCCTGTGGCTATAATTATTATCAGATACCTATTAAAGGGGGCTGCCGCATTGCGACAGCCCCCTTTGCGTGGAGAACAGGGAACTAATCCCTGAGACATATTATCTTCCGGCCCCTTCAATCTGCTGGGCCAACGTCTGGAACAGCCTCTCCGAATCGATCGGCTTGCTCAGGCACGTATTCATGCCTGCATCAAAGCACTTATCCTCCGTCTCGGCCTGCACATCCGCCGTCAGCGCAATGATCGGAATCGTCTTCGCGTCCGCCGTGCCGCTCGAGCGGATCTCCGCCGCGGCGGCAAGCCCGTCCTTGACCGGCATCATAAGATCCATCAGGATAGCATGATAGTGGAAAGCGCCCTGCTCGATGAAGAAATCTACCGCCTCCTGGCCGTCGTGGGCCAGCGTGACGTGCAGACCCTTCTTTTCGAGAAGCCTGATGATGACCTCCGCGTTGATCTTCGTATCCTCGGCGAGAAGAATGTTCTTCCCGTAGAACAGCCGGTCTTCATATGTGGTGGTCGTCGAATTCAGCAGGGCGATCTGCTCGCCCGTGGCCATCGCGTACGTGAGAATGATTCTGAACTCTGTTCCCTCGCCGAGCTTCGATTTGCAGGAAATCGTGCCGCCGAGCAGGTCGACGAGGCTTTTGCATATATACAGTCCAAGGCCGGTCCCCTCTCTCAGTCCGGCATCAGTCACCTCCTGTTCAAATGGCAGGAACATCCGATTCTGGAAATCCTCCGACATGCCGATACCCGTATCTGAGATCGTGTAGGAGTGGGTGACCGAGTTGTCCCCGTAAGTGACGTCGCAAGCAAAACGTATCGTTCCGCCCTTGGGCGTGAACTTGACCGCGTTGGAGAGCAGATTCATCAGAATGCGCTCCACATGCTCAGTATCCATCAGGACATAGCGGCTCTTGTTGCCGTGAATATAATACTCGAACTTCTGCCCGGAATTCGTGGTCCGGGATTCAATGATCGTATGGATCTCGTCCAGCAGATCATCCTCTCTGACAGTATGGCACACCGATACGACCTTACCGGCATTCAGACGGCTGGTCTCCAGAATCTCCCCGATGAGGTTCGTGAGATAGCGCCCGGCAGAGGCAATCTTCTCAAGATTCTCCCTGACGATCGGCGGAAGATCCGGCTCCTCGAGGGTGAGATTGGTAAGACCCAGAATGGCCGTCATCGGAGTCCTCATATCGTGGCTCATGTGGGAGAGGAAAGTCTCCTTCTCGTGGCCGCGCTTCACCGCAGCCCGAAGGGCCTTCGCCATCTCCTCAATCTGCTGCTTGTCATCGATCTGGATAGCCGTGTCGATGAATGTGAGCACGAGACCGCGCAGCTTTCTGTGCTGACGCATTGTGGCGTCATATTCATCGTGCTCGTAGGACATTTCATCTGTCTGGAACGGAGCTATGCGGATCAGGTAAGTCTGCCCGCTGATCGACGCGGCAAGATGCTCCGACGGCTTCTTGGTCGCAAGGACTTCGCGGCAGAGGGCAAGCAGGTCGATCGTGGCAAAATTAAAGGAAATATAACGCAGCGAGCGCCCGACATCCTGGTCGGCAACATTGAACTCCGTGGAGATATACTCCGTAAACTTGCGAATATTCAGATCCTGGTCGACCATAAGGACGCCGACCATCGTGGACGACAGGAAATTGGCCATATCGTCGTTGACGCCTGCCAGCTCGCTCACCTTTGACTGGTACTCGGAGTTGACAGTGTAGAGCTCCTCGTTGACAGACTGAAGTTCCTCGTTGGAGGACTGGAGTTCTTCATTGGCGGTGAGCAGCTCTTCATTGGCAGCCTGCAGCTCCGCGTTGACCGACTCGAGCTCGCCGACCGTCCGCCGCAGATTGTCCTGAGCGACCTTCAGCTCACGCTCGAGGCTCGCGATCCGCTGGGCGGCCTG
>JAFWIM010000060.1 GCA_017514845.1 Lachnospiraceae bacterium | reverse complement strand
GAGTATACTTTTTGTCTTTCCGAATGGCATTGTAGTTTCCGGACGGTTCGTGCAGCATCTGCCTTTCGGAAGATGTGGAATGCCTGTCATAGAAGCTCTTGTTTTCCCCGGCTGATTGAAGCGCCTTCTCAATTGCGGAAAGTGTAAGTCTGCGCGGGGAGGACGTCACACCGCCGAATACTTTCTGGACAGTGCTGAGAGGCACACCTGAAGCACTGCTGATCATTTCATTCGTCAGCCCAAGTTCACGCTTTTTCTCTTTCATCTCATCGATGGTCATATTTGCCGTCTCCTTTCTGTGTTATGGTATAATAATATCAGATTATATTGCCAATTGCAAGAAAAAATATCCATAATTATGCCTAAAAATATCCAAAAAGATAGAAAGGATAAACCAAATGGAAAAACGCAATCATACTATCATTTTTTTGGGAAATTGATTATAATAAAAGGAAAACAGACGGAATACATTGAACTACGGACATGACAGAGCAGACTGTATAGCTGAATAATCATTGCAATTATCTAAAAGGAGGATACGTAATGGAATTCAATTATGACAAGAACCGGATCTGGCTTGCAAATGAAGACGGAGATGCAATAGCTTTCGTAGATTTTCCTGAGTTTGAGCCCGGCAAAGTGGAAGTGACCCATACAGTGGTGGACCCGAGCCTGCGCGGTCAGGGCGTAGCTGGAAAACTGATGGAAGCATTGGCAGATCAGCTCTCGAAGGATGGGAGAAAAGCGGAGCTTACCTGCTCGTACGCAATTAAGTGGTTTGCAAAGCACCCGGAGCTTCAGGACCTTCTCATTGATCCGGCGGCGGAAGCTAAGAAAGCCGCAAGTATTACCGGCAGCGCGTGCGGGATTCCGCGGCACAGATCGTAAAGGCACAGAAAGCAAACTTGCAACGTTAAGCAACGTGTAAAGGATTAAGATTTGAGGTGAAAGCCATGAAGCACTGCGGAACACAGAGGATTGAAACGAATCGACTGATATTGAGAGAATTCTGCGTCGATGACGCGGAGGCTATGTATCGGAACTGGGCATCAGATCCTGAAGTGGTGAAATATCTGACATGGCCTGCCCATGCCAATGTCGATGTCAGTAAAGAGGTGCTTAAAGACTGGGTCTCATTGTATTTGCATAAAGACTATTATCAGTGGGCTATTGTCCTTAAAGAGCATGGAAATGACCCGATCGGAAGCATTTCCGCAGTGAAAGTGAACGATGATATCGATATGGTCCATATCGGTTATTGCATGGGAAGAGCCTGGTGGCATCAGGGAATCATGTCAGAAGCTCTTCAGGCAGTGATGGATTTCTTCTTTGATAAAGTAGGCGCGAATCGCATTGAGAGCCGTCATGATCCTCGGAATCCGCATTCAGGGATGGTCATGAAAAAATGCGGAATGAAATATGAGGGCACTATGCGAAGCTCCGACAGGAACAACCAGGGGATCTGTGACGCGAGTTGGTATGCGCTGCTTAGATCGGAACGGTAATAGACATTTTCAGTACATCCTGATTATCACGTAAAACTATTTTGTAAACTGTCCGTCCCTACGGACATCTGTTTGTTTATATTCCTAGTAGTAAAGCATTTGCGGCAGAAGAGCATTTCTTTTGCCAAGGTATGAGGAGGTAAACATATGGGAAACGAAGTCATTTTGCGCGATATCCGTTCCGGACTTACAGGAGACAGAAAACAGGACGCCGTCTATCTGCTGCGGCAGGCAGTGCGGTGCAGGGACTCCGGATATGGGGAAGCCGTAGTTAACGAGATCGGCAGGATGATTTTTTCGCTGATTCCGGGAGTTGATGACGGCAATATCTTTTGACAGGCAGATGCCAAGAAAATGATAGTTGATTTTTTGCTGTGATTCACCGCAAAATATCAATGAAGGTAAAGAGGCGAACCAATGAAGCTGTATCACACAAGCAACACAGAAATCCGTAATCCGGACATCTATCGAGGGCGGAAGAACGCCGATTTCGGACAGGGCTTTTATCTGACGCCGGATATGGATTTCGCATATCGTTGGGCAGGTAAGGATGACATTGTAAATGAATATGATGCTGCCTTTGCGGAGGTCCTGCAGGAGATTGTGGGAGAAGAGTAATGGCAGTTTGATATTGCGTAATCTAAAGGGCTGTCACATAAAGGCGAGCCACCGCTGTATATGGCAGACATTAGTTGCAAATGCCTGCCATATACAGCGGTGGCACCGTCTAATGCGACAGCCCTTTTGTCCTGTTATTCAAATAATCCGATAAAGCACGGTTTATTTTGCTCTGTAAAGGAATGTCACAATCTGACCGCGTGTGCAATTCTCATCAATGCCGAAGGTACCTTTCTTCGCACCGGAGGTGTAGCCGGTCGTGACCTTCTTCTGCGCTCCCCATAGAATAGCTTTGTAGAAGACGTGAGTCTTCGGGACATCCTTGAACGGTGACGTAGCAGCAGCCTTCGGAGCCGGTTTACCCTTCAGCCTCCAGAGGAACATCATCGCCTCACCGCGAGTTACATTGCGATTGATTCCGAATGAGCCGTCTGAATAGCCTTTGGTGATTCCTTTCTGAGATCCCCAGAGGATTGCCTTGTAGAATGTATGATTCGTAGGGACATCCTTGAACGGTGACTTCGAAGCAGCCTTCGGTGCCGGTTTACCCACATATCTCCAGAGGAACATGATCATCTCACCGCGGGTGCAGGATTTGTTTATGCCGAATGTTCCGTCAGGATAGCCCTTGGTGATCCCTACTCCAGCTGCCCAGTAGATGGCTTTGTAATAGGGGTGCTTCTGATCCTGCACATCAGAGAAACCGCTTTTCACAAGTTTCGGAATTTCATCTGTCTCTATATGTGAAGAGTCTCGGCTGCACACTCTCTGTTTTTCACCGGCTCTATCATATGTTGCCTCTTTTGTAACTGTCCATTCACCCCATTCGTGGCCAAGCGCATTCACTTTCTTCTGTGCTGTGATAATAGTTCCGCAGACTGAGCAGTGACTGCCCTCTGTGAGGCCGGAGCTTGTGCATGTCGGTTTAACCGCCGGATCTGTTTCAGGTGTGTGTGCAATCTTGGGAACGGTTTTCTGTGCTGTGATTACAGTTCCACAGACTGAGCAGTGACTGCCTTTTGTGAGTCCGGTCTTAGAGCAGGTCGCCGGTACCGCCGGATCTGTTACAGATTTGTGTGCAATCTTGGGAACGGTTTCCTGCGCTGTTATAACTGTATCACAGACAGAACAATGGCTGCCTTCCGTAAGTCCGGTCTTAGAGCAGGTCGCCGGTACCGCCGGATCTGTTACAGGCGTGTGTGCGATCATGGGAACAGTTTTCTGTGCTTTAATGATTTTGCCGCAGACTGAGCAGTGGCTTCCGGCCGTAAGACCGGTCTTTGTACAGGTCGCCGGTACTGCCGGATCTGTTACGGACTTGTGTGCAATCTTGGGAACGGTTTCCTGGGCAGTTATTACTGTACCGCAGACTGAGCAATGGCTGCCTTCCGTAAGTCCGGTCTTGGTGCAGGTCGCCGGTACTGCCGGATCAGTTGCCGGTGTATGCTCCTTCTTAGGAACAGTTTTCTGTGCTGTAATAATTGTATTGCAGACAGAGCAGTGGCTTCCCGCCGTAAGTCCGGTTTTTGTACAGGTGGCCGGAACCGCCGGATCAGTTGCTGGTGTATGCTCCTTCTTAGGAACAGTTTTCTGTGCAGTTATAACTGCACCGCAGACAGAGCAATGGCTTCCCGTCGTAAGCCCGGTCTTGGTGCAGGTCGCCGGTACTGCCGGATCTGTTACCGGGACATGGTTGACAGTAACAGGAATCGTCACGGTCTGACCGTTAACAGTTGCTTTTAGAGATGTGCTGCCCTGCGATACACCGACAAGACTGCTGCCGGATATTTTAGCGATAGACGTGTTGCTGACAGACCACCTGCAGTTCGCATCTGCTTCGAGAGCGCTGCCCCAATGGCCTGATACTGATAGACTTATGCTGGCAGTCGGCAGTGCACAGGATTCTTTCTCAGCCAGCTTTATGGAGCTTACTGATGTCTGAATCGTTGAACTCGTAATTTTGCTCTCGTCTATCTGAACCTCAACGGAGGTTGATGAGTCATTGGCAGCAGTTGTGGTAATGGAGGAATTGCTTACGGCAAATTCCTGCACCCAGTAATGCACGCCGCCTAACATGACATGAGCGATACCGATGCGGTTGAAATCAGCATTAAGCATGTTTCTTCGATGGCCCTGACCATCATAATCCTCGTTGTCCTCGCGCCAGTCAGTATATACTATTTCTGCTGTTCGTTGGCCTGCGGCGATATTTTCACCGGCCCCAAAATGTGAATAGCCCTGCTCGGTATAAGCCGTAAAACAGTCCGTCAAGTTTGGTCTTGTGTGACCGTAGGCCACAGCTACTTCCGCGGCACGAATCATTGCCACTTTTTCAAGCTGAAAATCATAGGTCAGTTTTGGAAGTCCTTTGCAATATGTCTTTGTGGCATTGTCTTCATTCCAGTACCAGGCATCCGATCCTGTCCTGAAACTGTTTACCATATCCAGCATGCTCCGGGCTTCTGTCTGCCCGTAAGTGATCGTAAAAGTGTACGATTGTGCTGCACCAACTAATTCTTCATCAGGATAGCTTTCCGATATTTGCGGAGCATCCGGCCCGGTAATTCCCGTCTCCGGCACTTCGGTAATCCCCTGTCCGTTATCAGCAAACGGGTCCTCAGCTGCCTCGAATGATTCTTCTGCCGGATCTTCCGCTTCAACCGGGATTTCTGCCGGCACTTCCTCTGTTGCAAATGCTGCCTGAGGAACGGTAAAACACAGAGCAACGCTCATAAGAATGGTTATCATTTTTCTTCTCATAGTATCCCCTCCTTTATGAAAAATGATTGTTGTAATAAGAAGAAAGACTTCTAAAGTCAATAGTACTACTTTTTGTTAATGTGTGTAAATATCAGAATCTTTCAGATAGGGAATGTCCCCAATTTCTTAACCTTTTATCTTGTTGTGAGAAATCTACTCTCCGTAGGTAGCCCTGGTTCTCATGCTGATATACAATCTGTACATGGAGGTGAAAAAGTATGGACCAATATGTTACAGGAACAACAATCAGGGAACTGCGGGAAAAGAACAGGATGACATGCAGATGTACAAGTTTTATCCTGAGGGAAATGCTGAAGTCAGATTCAAGATCCGGGGCGTTAAAAAGATCTTCTTTTACTGCAACCGGGACGGGCTGTTTTTTACAAATGTGGTAAAGGGTATTGACGATAAGGAAAGCGGATATGATAATTACTGTGAGCGCAGGGAATTAGAGAAAGCCGCGAAGATGCTGTTTGGGTAATCAATAGTCTGGAGGAAAGCAGGATGGCATTTGATTATAAAAAGGAATACAAAGAGTTCTATATGCCTAAAGGAACACCTTCAATCGTGACCGTTCCTAAGATGAATTATATTGCAGTTCGCGGCAGCGGTGACCCCAATGAGGAAGATGGCGATTATAAGAAGGCAATCGGACTTCTGTATGCGATTGCCTTCACAATTAAAATGAGCAAAAAGGGTGACCACAAGATCGACGGCTATTTCGATTATGTTGTACCGCCGCTTGAAGGATTCTGGTGGCAGGATGATCGGTACAATGAGGACACAGTGATGCAAGCCGAACAACCCGGAATGCGGGAAAAAATGCAAGGTATTGATTACAGCCGCAAGGCAGATTTTCACTGGATCTCTGTGATCCGTTTGCCGGATTTTGTGACGGAAGCTGATTTTTGCTGGGCAGTACGGGAAGCGACCGTAAAGAAAAAACAGGATTTCTCTAAAGTAGAATTCCTGACAGTCGAAGAAGGACTCTGTGTTCAGTGCATGCACATCGGTCCCTACGATGATGAGCCGGCCACCGTGCAGCTCATGCATGAGTATATGGAGCGGGAAGACTATGAGCTGGACATTTCGGATGAACGCCGGCATCATGAGATTTATCTGAGTGACGCCAGAAAAACAGCGCCGGAAAGGCTTAGGACAGTCATCCGGCACCCGATCCGGATACGCAATAACACGTAACTGACAAGGAGGAACATATGGATTACATCAGGGTGACAAAGGACAATCTGGAGAAGGAGCACATTTGCTGCGCAATATCTAACAATAAGGACATACAGGTCTCATCCAAGAAAGCCTGGCTTGCCGAAAGATTCGATGAGGGACTTGTTTTCCTAAAGAGCACTGAGCGGGGAAAGTGTTTTATTGAGTATATTCCTGCAGAATATGCCTGGGTCCCGATTGAAGCGGATGGTTACATGTACATTGACTGCCTGTGGGTATCCGGATCATTTAAGGGACACGGATATTCAACGGACCTCCTGAATGCCTGCATTAAAGACAGCAAGGAAAAAGGAAAGTTGGGTCTCTGTATCCTGGCTGCAGCTAAGAAGAAGCCGTTTCTTGCAGACCCGAAATTTCTAAAATACAAGGGTTTTTCTGTCTGTGACGAGGCGGATAACGGAATCCAGCTGTGGTATCTGCCCTTTGGGAAGGATGCAGACAAACCGGAGTTTAGGGAATGTGCGAAGCATCCGCATATAGACGAAAAAGGATATGTTCTTTACTACACCAGCCAGTGTCCGTTCAACGCGAAGTACGTTCCGGTCCTCGAGCAGACAGCCGGGGACAATAATATACCATTTCGCGCGATCCACATAGACAGCAGAGAGGAAGCGCAGAACGCTCCGACACCGATCACAACTTATGCACTTTTCTGTGACGGAGATTATGTAACGAATGAGCAGATGAACGATAAAAAGTTCCTGAAACTGGCAGGCAGATAGGAGGTACGCTGTGGCATCATCAAAAGAGTATCTGGATTTTATCCTGGAACAACTGTCTGACCTTAACGACGTGAGCGCCAGGGCGATGATGGGAGAATACATTTTATACTATCGCGGAAAGGTATTCGGCGGTATCTACGACGACCGCCTGCTGGTAAAACCTGTTTCGTCAGCTTTGCAAATGATGCCGGACGCCGAGATGGAGCTCCCGTATGACGGTGCAAAGGAAATGATTCTGGTAGACGATGTAGATAATCGTCAGTTCCTGTGCAAACTGGTCGGCAGTATGTGGAAAGAACTGCCGGAAAAGAAAAAGAAGAAATAGTATTGTCGAAATGAAAGATTTGAGCTCATCACCTGCGGGTGGTGGGCTTTCTTTATTTGTGGTACAATGAAGAGTGCAATGTCTTCTAGATGGGGACAGTTCACATAAGTGATGAAAGCTGCCGAATAAGACGGCATAAAATAGAAAGGAGTAATTCATGAAAGCACCATTTTCTCCTTACCTTGAGCGCCTTGCTCCGGGTATGAAGAAACTGATTGAAATCCTGGGAGAGAAGTATGCGTATGTCAGTGTTCTCTCCACAGATTCCAAAGGGTTTGCCGTGTCGATTTCCAAGAGAGCCAAGTCTGTCGGCCACTCTACGATGATGACGGAGAGGGGAAACGTCGTTCGCGTCTATAAAGACGGACTTTACAGCGAGTTTGCTTTTGACCGTTTTGATCCGGAGGCACCGGAGAAGACGGCTGAAGAAGCAATAGCTGCGCTCGAGAGGCAATTTGCACTTATAAAGCTGACCGGAACTTCTGTCTATGAGACACCACCGCTCGATGATGAGCCGGTCAGCGTTTTTGAGGAGATGGAAACGGAGATCCTGCCCGAGGAGACCGATATCAGCGCGCTTATCGAAGAGCTCAGCCGCCTGTCCGACAAGGGAATTGCTGCGGGAGAGCACATTATCGACTGCAGAATTCGCGCCGAGTCAACGCACGTGTGCAAGATGTTCCTGACCGCTAATAAGGATATGAGGCAGAGCTATGTGTATTCCGAAGGTATCGTTCTTCCGATTGCCGTCATGAACGGTGCAAATAAAATCTCCCACCAAGGTGTCTCCGACCGCCGTGGCCCTGAAATCTTCAGGAACATGGATGAACTGGTAGTAGAGGCTGTGCAGACTTCCGAGGAGCTGCTCAGCGCTGACCGCATTGTTTCAGGGGAATACGAAATCATAACATCCCCCGAGGTGACCGGACTTATTGCCCATGAAGCATTCGGGCATGGTGTGGAAATGGATATGTTCGTTAAGAACCGGGCTCTCGGAGCACACTATATCGATCAGAGGGTGGGCAGCGACCTGGTTACGATGCATGAAGGAGCTGCGGCTGACATTCAGGTGGCAAGCTGTGCATTTGACGACGAGGGAACACTTGCAGGAGATACTGTAGAAATCGAGAACGGAATTCTCCGGACCGGCGTCTGTGACGCACTCTCAGCGCTTCGCCTTGGCACAAAGCCTACAGGCAACGGCAAGCGCGAAAACTTTGAGCACAAAGTGTACACTCGTATGACCAATACATTTTTTGCGTCCGGTAACGATTCACTTGAGGACATGATTGCGTCCGTCGAACACGGATACCTGCTTAAGGGCATCCAGTCCGGCATGGAAGATCCGAAGCACTGGGGTATTCAGTGCATCGTGGAGCGGGGATATGAGATAAAGGACGGCAAGCTGACCGGCAAAGTAGTCTCTCCAATCATCATGACCGGCTATGTGCCGGATCTTCTCGGGTCTGTCTCCATGGTAAGCAAGGGCAGAGAGCTTTTCGGCGGCGGAGGCTGCGGCAAGGGATATAAAGAGATGGTCAAGGTCTCTGACGGCGGACCTTATATGAAGGCGAAAGCGAGGTTGGGATGATGAAAGACTTTATATTAGAACTGCTGGCGGATTCCTCGGCGGACGGCTGGACAGTGAGGGATGAGGTGATTGAAGGTTGGGAGTTTTATTTCATCCGCCACAACCTGGATCAGAACCGGATCAGGCATACGGAGCATATAACGCTCACTGTCTATAAAAAATCTGAAGACGGCAGGTACCTTGGACGCGCTTCCGCGAAACTTGCGCCGACAGCCGACAGGGCGGAGACTAAAACTCTCATCGATTCGCTCGCCCGTGAGGCTGCCCTTGTGAAGAACCCTGTCTATGAGCTGACGACGCCTTCTTTGGCCGTCATGAAGGCTGATGAAGCTGAGGTTGATGTTTCCGGGATCGCCGAGGACTTCATTTGCACCATGAAAGACCTGCCGGAGACTGACGGCGAGGATATCAATTCCTACGAGATCTTTGTCGACAAAATCAACTGTCGCTACGTCTCCTCGACAGGCATAGACATCAGCTATACGTATCCGGTCTCTCAGATCGAGGTAATAGTAAACGCAAGGAAAGATGAGCACGAGATAGAGCTTTACCGCATGTTCAAGTCCGGAACCTGCGACAGCAAAGGGCTTAAGGAAGAAATCAGCAAGGCGATGCAGTACGGGAAAGACAAACTGCGTGCGAAGAAGACGCCTTCTCTTGGCACCTGTGACATAGTTCTGTCTACGGATGCAGCCCTTGAGATCTACGAATATTTCACCGCCCGCATGTCCTGCGACATGAAGTATATGGGTATTTCTGACTGGGAAATCGGCAGAGAAGTCGCAGAAGGGGCTGTGGGCGATAAAGTGACCGTGGAGGCCAGACGGTTCCTGCCGAATTCTTCAGCTAACGCTCTCTATGACGCTGAGGGCGCCCCG
>JAFWIM010000059.1 GCA_017514845.1 Lachnospiraceae bacterium | reverse complement strand
TGTGATGCTGGTGGTTACGATTTTGGCTGCTTATGCATTTGCAAGAATCGAATTCGCCGGCAGAGAGCTGGTATTCCTGATCTTCCTCGCACTCATGATGATCCCGAACGAGCTCGTTATCATCACGAACTTTGTTACCATTACGAATTTGGACATGAGAAATACGTTCGCGGGTCTCATCCTGCCGTCGATCACCTCGGTATTCTACATTTACCTGCTGCGTGAGAATTTCGCGCAGGTGCCGTCGGAGCTCTACTATGCAGCCAAGGTCGACGGGACGAGCGACATCAAGTACCTGGTCAAGGTCATGGTGCCGATCTGCAAACCGACCATCATCACGATCACGATCCTCAAGGTCATCGAGTGCTGGAACTCCTACGTATGGCCGCGACTCATCACTGATGATTCGAACTATTTCCTTGTATCGAACGGTATCCAGGAGATCCGCGAGAACGGTCTCGGCCGCGAGAATATCCCGGCCATGATGGCTGCGGTCGTTGTCGTCTCCCTGCCGCTCATCATACTGTTCCTGATCTTCCACAAGAAGATCATGGAGGGCGTATCGAGAGGAGGTACAAAGGGATGATGAAAATGAGAAAAAGCGTCGCTCTCGCTCTCGCCTCCGTTTTGGCGATCGGCACACTCATGACCGGCTGCCACGGATCAGAGGAGAGGCTTGAGTTCATCGTGCCGGAGACATTTGACACGGCAGCTAAGCACGAGATCACCTTCTGGGCAAAGAACGACACGAACAAGACGCAGACGAGAATCTACGAGAAAGCTATATCCGATTTTGAGGCTCTGTACCCGAATATCAAGGTCAATATGAGACTCTACACGGACTACGGAAAGATCTACAACGATGTTATCACCAACATCGCGACGAACACGACGCCCAACGTCTGCATCACGTATCCGGACCACATCGCGACCTACATGACAGGCAACAACGCGGTCGTAGCCATGGATGACCTGCTCGTTGACGAAAAATTCGGTCTCGGCGGAAGTGAAGTCCTGTTCGACTCCCCGAAGGTCGATGAGATTGTCCCGGAATATCTTAACGAGTGCAAAATCGGTAATTACTATTATGCGCTTCCCTACATGCGGTCGACGGAAGCCTGCTATGTCAATAAGACATTTGTAGAAAAGATGGGTTATGAGCTTCCGGACGTGATAACATGGGATTTCATGTTCGAGGTTGCCGAGAAGGCTATGGAGAAAGGTCCGGACGGCAAATACGCCGTCAACGGCCAGAACGTCATGGTCCCGATTATTTACAAGTCGACCGATAACATGATGATCCAGATGCTGAAGCAGAAGGGCGCGGAATATTCGACTGCCGGAGGAGAAATTCTTCTCTTCAACGACGACACCAAGCAGATCCTGTTTGATATCTCAGCGCACGCGAAGACAAAAGCGTTCTCGACCTTCAAGATTTCAAGCTATCCGGCGAATTTCCTGGATGCGGGCCAGTGTATATTTGCAATCGACTCCACAGCAGGTGCCACATGGATGGGATCAAATGCTCCTCTTTCTGACATCTCAGCCGACAAGTTCGTCGATTTTGAGACGGCAGTTCTGCCGGTACCGCAGTACGACACGGCAAATCCGCAGATGATTTCCCAGGGCCTGTCGGTCTGCATTTTCAACAAGGAGGACCCGCAGGAGGTTCTCGCGTCCTGGCTGTTCACCCAGTTCCTGCTGACCAACGACGTCCAGATCGCTTACTCCGAGACAGAAGGCTACGTGCCGGTCACGCAGAAAGCCCGCGACACCGAGGAATATAAGGATTATCTGGCAAGGAGCGGCGAGGATAACAATGCGCACTATAAGACCAAGATCGACGCGACGGAGATGCTGATCGCGAATACTGCAAATACGTTCACGACCCCAGTCTTCAACGGCTCCGCATCGCTCCGCGACGCGGCCGGCGAGCTCATCGAGGCAACGGTCAAGTCGACAAGGCGTAAGGAGACGATCGATGACAAGTACATCGAGAAGCTTTACAAGGATACGAAGCAGCTCTACAGACTGGATTCGATCGCCGGCTCCTCCGAGGGCAAGGCGGATCTCGGTCCGCTGCCGTCGACGGCCAAGGCACTGATTGGTACGCTGGTTGCGGTTTGGATCCTGATCGGGCTATATGTCGGCAGTGATTATATGAAAAAGAAGAAGCAAAAAGGCTGACAGGGGTAAAAAAATTGTTATAATGCTCATATCGGTAACTGATGTCTTATACATATAAGAACAGAGTTTAAAGGAGAAAAGAAATGAAGAAAAAACTGGCTATGGCACTGGCGCTTACATGCGCAATCGCAATGACGGCTTGCGGCGGAAGCTCCGCGCCGGCAGAGACCGCAGCTCCGGAACCGACAGCAGAGTCCACAGTAGAAGAGGCCGCTCCGGTCGTCGATGAGTCCGTGGTGGAAGCGGCGGATCCGTCCGAGGATCTCTACATCATGGAGTATGATGAGTATATTGCCGCAGAGGTCGACGATCCGGTCTGCCTTGATGTCTATGTACAGGCTAAGCAGAGCTGGTGGGATAATAAGGCTACCATCTATGCGCAGTGCAGCGAAGAAGGTGGCGGCGTATTCATCTATGAAATGCCGATATCTGAGGAAGATTATGAAGCACTTGTTCCCGGAACAAAGATCAGAGTCAACGGCTTCAAGTCAGAGTGGTCCGGCGAGGTCGAGATCGTGGATGCAGAGTATACAGTTCTCGATGAGGAGCCGCAGGTATTTGCAGCAATCGATGCTACAGAATTCCTCGGCACAGACACGCTGGTTGATTACCAGAACTGCTATGTATCTTTCAAGGACATGACAGTCGAACCAATCAAGGATGCCGAAGGTAATGAAGCAACGTTCCTTTATGACTGGGATGGCTCCGGGTCAGATGGCAAGGATCTGTACTTCAACGTCTCCAAGGACGGCGCAACATATACATTTACTGTTGAGTCTTATCTGACAGGCGCAGGCACAGACGTCTACGAGGCAGTCAAGGCTCTTGAAGTTGGTCAGACAGTGGACCTTGAGGGCTTCCTGTATTGGTATGAGGGTGCAAATCCGCATATCACATCTGTGACTGTAAAATAATACAGATTGAAATCTGCATTCTGCCCGGGAGGCAGGCGCGCGGGATCTTAAAATGTGTCATCTGACATAATAACGAACGAATCCTGCGCATCACAACAAAGATAAAGCCACTGAATGCGGTCGACATTTATTGCGTCGCCGTAGTCGGTGGCTTTTTTGATGACAATTCGGGGGAGGTTCTTTTCGTGTGACAGTTCAGAAAGGCTGTCATCGCAGTACGTTTACGGCGCAAAGCATCCATCTTCGTGAGAAAAGCATTGCAGGTCCTTCACTGTGAGATCAAAAAGCGTTAGCTTTTTAAGCTCACAGATAGGACATGCGTTTTTCGATGAAGATGATGTTTGCGCCGGGTTCAGACTTTAGTTACAGCCTTTCTGAACTGTCACTTCACGCGAAAAGAACCTCCCCCGACGTGTGAATCAGCCCCGATACTCAATGCAGAGCATCGTCATGTCGTCAAACTGCGGCGCCTCGCCGACGAAGCGGTTCACCGCCGCGTCCACCTCATGAAGAATCTCGGACGGAGCCGCATCCGAATGGGCCTGCAGCACCTCGACGAGCCGCTCCGTGCCGAACAATTCATTGTGGATGTTGGTCGCCTCCGCAATGCCGTCGGTGTAGACGAACAACTTTGCCCCGGGCTCCATCTGCACCTCGTAGGACCGATATTTGACGCCCTCCATCGCGCCGATGACCAGCCCGTGCCGGTCTTTCAGCAGCTCGAAGTTCTCTCCGGCTTTTTTGAGTATCGGGTACTCGTGCCCTGCATTTGCGGCAGACAGCTTTCCGGTAGAGAGCTCCAGTATGCCGAGCCACACCGTGATGAACATTTCCTCAGGATTGCGAAGGCAGATCTCCGCATTTACTTTCCGAAGCACCTTGGCGGGATCGGTCTCGGCCGACGATACAGCCACGTGGTGAATCAGGGCGGATGTGACCATCATGAACAGAGCGCCCGGAATACCCTTGCCGGATACGTCCGCGATGACAAATGCCCAGTGGTCATCGTCGATCGGATAGTAGTCATAGAAATCTCCGCCGACCTCTTTCGCGGGTACCATGGAGGCGAAAAGGTTGAATTCCGGCTGATTGGGGATCTCTTTGGGCAGGGCGCTGATCTGAATGCGTGTTGCCAGTTCAAGCTCTGTTGCGATTCGCTCTTTTTCCAGCATCAGTGCCTGCCGCTCCTTTGCTGCCCGGATATAGTGGATGCCGAGGGCAAGAACGAAACACACAGGGACAGCGATGGGCAGCCAGAGCGGGTGCGTGATGAGGCCTGCTATGTACAAAAGGAAGGTGGCTGCCGCACTCACGATGACACAAGCCGCACATACGCATGCTCCTATGCGAACTTTTTTCTCAAGGAAGAACCATGTGGCAGCAGCGCATATTGCAAATAGCAGAAGGAGCTGCGGAAGTGCCGCAACCTCCGTTTTATAATTGCTTTCCAACATGCACTGGATCAGATTGGCATGGATCTCGACGCCGTACATCTGAACCCCCTTGTCGATCGGGGTAAAATACTGGTCCTGGAATGCAATTGCGTAGGGACCGATCAGAACGATTTTTCCTGCCCAGTAATCGGACGGGATCTCGCCATTTATAAGGCTTGCGATGGACACGCCGTCGTAATAGTCGCCCTGCTTTGCGGTGAACGGAATATAGAAATATCCGCTGTCATTCACAGGAGGCAGTTTAAATTCTTCTCCGCGGCTTTCCCTGTAGAGACGTGCCACTTCGGAGCTCAGAGAGTATACGCGGCCATCTTCCGTGTCCACATAGAGAAGAGCATGACGCATCACGCTGTCAATGTCACTGATCGCATTGATGTGACCGATGGTCGTGCACTCAGCAAGCTCCGTATATGGCTCATCGTAATATATGACAGCGGAATTATTAATTGAAGTCGCGTGCCCGTTTTCCCACGTGATTTCTTCACCGAACTCCGCGATGGAGGCGGTGACGACGTTTCCGAGGGACTTTGCTGCATTTGCAAGACGCGTGTCCGCCTGCTCCGAGGTGTGGCCGGCATAGAGAACGTCGATGGCGGTTACGGCAGGTTTATTGTCGGGATCGCTTGCCAGTGCCTCCAGCGCCTTAGCGATGACATTTCTGTCCCAGGTTTGGTAGGGACCGAGTTCTTCAAATGATGCCTCGTCGATACCAATGATCACAATATCGCGGGACGGAACACCCGGGTGCTGGAACAGCATGTCCTGGAGCCATCTGTCCGGGCGCTCGAGAATGCCTGCGGCGATGATAACGGTAATCAGCGCGGATGCCGCGAGTGAATATAATATATTTTTGTTCAGCTTCATGAATCGTCCTCGCAATTTATTTTGGCGGGATTATTCCGCGGACATAAACCTGAGCGGTGTCAATGAATAGTATATCAAATGTTGGATGGAAACAAAAGTGAGCCCGCCTTTTTCTTGACAAGCAGCATTTGCTTTTTTACAGTATATCTCAGTGTGAGATTCGATTTGGAAGATGCCGGCTGACGTTGACCAAGATTCTGCGCCGGGTCTCGCGAGCGGGACTTGAATTGTTTGGCATATTGCCCGCGGACTGCATCATTCATGCTTTGGGCGAGGGATGAAGGCGGGGATGTAGTGCCAAAGATGAGTAGAGCCTTCGTAAAAATGTACAGGAGAGTAGAATTGCTATGAAATATGAATTATGTAAAGGCCGACCGGAAACGGACGAGGGTCGTCTCGATAAAGAAATCGCGTGCTATGATTTTCTTGACTCACTTGGGATGGAATACGAGCGGATTGATCATGAGGAGGCCAATACGATGGAGGCATGCCGGGAGATTGATGAGGTGTTGGGGGCTACCATTTGCAAGAACCTGTTCCTGACCAACAGACAGCACACGGCCTATTATCTGCTGCTCATGCCCGATGACAAGGTCTTCAAGACGAAGGAAATCACGAAGCAGATCGGATCCGCGCGCCTCAGTTTCGGCTCGGGCGAGGAGATGGAGCGGCTGATCGGCTGCACGCCGGGCTCGTCCAGCATTCTCGGTCTGATGTTTGATAAGGATAATGAGGTGCAGCTTGTCGTCGATCAGGATGTCCTCAAGGGTGAGTATGTTGGGTGTCATCCCTGCATCAACACTTCATCGCTCAGGCTTCGCACAGTGGATGTGTTTGGCAGGATGATCAAGGCGCTGCGCCACGATATGATGGTGGTGGAGCTGCACGGGGAATGAGAAATATGTGATTTTTGTTTTTGGGTTCAAGAATTGATTTTGGCAAAGGCAGCAGATATGGCTCAAGGTGGGTTGGTCTGCTGCCTTTTGTTTTTGGGTTAAGAAACCGACCAAGCCCAAAGGCAGCAGACACGCCTCAGAAGCAAGATTTTGCTGCCTCCGCCGAAGACCCGATGAAACCGACCAGGCTCAAAGGCAGCAATCGCGCCTCAGAAGCAGGATTTTGCTGCCTTTGCCGAAGACCCGATGAAACCGACCAGGCTCAAAGGCAGCAAACTTGCCTCGGGAGCAAGAATTTGCTGCCTCCGCTGAAGACCCGATGAAACCGACCAGGCTCAAAGGCAGCAATCGCGCCTCAGAAGCAGGATTTTGCTGCCTCCGCCGAAGACCCGATGAAACCGACCAGGCTCAAAGGCAGCAATC
>JAFWIM010000058.1 GCA_017514845.1 Lachnospiraceae bacterium | reverse complement strand
CACATAATACATCGTTTCCCACGGTATCTTTGTATCCTGAGACGTATCATCATTTCCTTTCGTTAGAAAGTTCATGCTGACATTCAACTTATCGCTGATCGCGACCATTAGCGGAAGGGACGGACATGCCACCCCCCGCTCTACATCGCTGAGATACTTCTGCTCGATTCCCATAAACTCCGCAAATTCTTTCTGATTGTATCCTGCTGCGCTCCTCGCAGTCTTTATATGAGAACCCACCGATTTCAAATCAATTTCATACTTATACTTCATCGGCACCTGTCCTCCTTTTAACATCATTTTATATCATAAGTATAAAAATTCCTGCTAAAAGAAGGAACATCCCATTATGCGGATTTATTTTGAATTCCTGTATATAGATTGAATATTACAAAAAAGGACGGTTCTTTTGCTTGGAATAACCCATGCGAAAAGAATCGTCCAATTGATCACGCCAGCGCGTACCCAGCGTCAAATGCCTTCTTATTAATCTCGATCGTCTTCGGCTTCACGGTCCGCTCAATGACTCTGTACCAGTCCTCGACCGCATAGTCCATATGGCGGGCAGCCATACCGAGAATGACCACGTTGAAGCACCGCGGATTGCCGAGCTCCATCGCGATGGCTGTCGCGTCCGCCTTGTAGACGGTGTGATTCTTCTCGATCTCCTCGACGATTCCCTCCGGATATTCCGCCGCGCCGATAACGACCGGCATCGGGTCGATCCGGACATCGTTCAGGATGAGGACGCCGTCCGGCTTCAGGTAATGGGCGTATCTCTTGGCTTCGAGTCTCTCGAAGGCAATGAGAACATCCGCGCACCCCGGCTCAACGATCGGCTCCGCGACCTCATCGCCGTATCTCACAAATGTGACGACGGAGCCGCCTCTCTGCGCCATTCCGTGGACCTCAGATACCTTGACGTCATAACCTGCTGTTGTAGCGATTCCGCCGAGAATGCGGCTCGCGATCAGTGTTCCCTGGCCGCCGACGCCGACGATCATAATATTACGTGTCTTCATATCATTCCACCTCCTCGATCGCGCCGAACTTGCAGAGCTGGCGGCAGAGACCGCAGCCGTTGCACTGGGTCGGATCGATGGAGATCGATCCGTCGGCTTTTCTTGACAGGGCCGGGCATCCGGGCTTTGTGCATGCGCCGCAGTGGATGCACTTATCCGGCAGAGTGACGCACTTCTTCTTTGTGCGGGCTTCCGGGATCAGGGCGCAGGGAGCCTTGGCAACGATGACCGAAAGATGCTCTTCCTTCACTTCGCGCTTGATGGTCTCCGTCATGGCCGCCTGGTCATAGGCGTTGACTGTAAATACATTCTCGATGCCGATGCCGTGGCAGAACTTTTCGAAATCGATAGCCGGAACTGTATCTCCCATCAGCGTCTTGCCCGTCGCCGGGTTGTCCTGATGGCCGGTCATACCTGTGATGCGGTTGTCCAGAATGATGACTGTTCCCGTGCTCTGGTTGTAGACCATGTTCATGAGGGAGTTGACACCCGTGTGCATGAAGGTAGAATCGCCAATCACACATACCCAGTTCTTAAGGTAGTCTTTGCCCTTGGCCTTGCCCATGCCGTGCAGGGATGAAATGGAAGATCCCATGCAGAGGCAGGTCTCAATCGTGGACAGCGGAGCTACGGCGCCGAGCGTGTAGCAGCCGATGTCGCCGGCGACATGCAGCTTCAGTTTCTTAAGCACCCAGAACGTGCTTCTGTGCGGGCAGCCCGGACAGAGGATCGGCGGACGGTTCGGAATACCTGCTGCCGGATCTGCCTTAAGCTCCTGTCCCAGAAGATTTGTGCGGATCATGTTGGCTGAATACTCGCCGAGCTTCGTGAAAATGTTCTTTCCGTCGCACGCGATACCCGCTGCCTTTACCTGCTCCTCGATGACCGGCATAAGTTCTTCAAATACGATAACACGGTCGACCTTGGATGCAAATTCACGGATGAGGTCCATGGGAAGCGGATGCACCATACCGAGCTTCAGCGTGGATGCCTCCGGCATAGCCTCGCGGACATACAGATACGGGATACCGGATGTGATGAAACCGATCTTCGTATCTCTGATTTCCATCTTGTTGAGCTCCGGCATATCGCAGGCGTCTTTGGCCAGCTTATCCATCATGTCTTCGACGATGACGTGGCGGCGGATCGCATTTGCCGGAAGCATAACGTTCTTCGCAATGTTCTTCTCGTAGGGCTTATCTTCTACCTCTTCTCTCGGCAGCAACTCGACGAGCCCCTGGGAGTGCGCGAGGCGGGTCGTTGTGCGGATGACGACCGGCTTGTCATATTTCTCGCTGATCTCGAAAGCGAGCTTTGTCATGTCCTTGGCTTCCTGGGAATCCGACGGCTCGAGGACCGGGATCTGGGCAGCGCGGCACACAGCGCGCGTATCCTGCTCATTCTGGGAGCTGTAAAGGCCAGGATCGTCGGCGACCGTGAGGACCATGCCGCGTCCGACGCCCGCGTAGGCTGCGGAATACATCGGGTCGGCCGCCACGTTGAAGCCTACCATCTTCATTGCTGCAAATGAGCGCACCCCTGCGACCGATGCCCCGAAGGCCACCTCCGCAGCCACCTTCTCATTCGGAGCCCACTCGCAGTAAACATCATCCTTATACTGGACCAGATATTCGCTGATCTCTGTACTCGGGGTTCCCGGATATGCGCTTGAGACTTTCACGCCTGCCTCGTAGAGACCGCGGGCGATTGCCTCATTACCAAGCATAAGCTTTTTTTCACCCATAATAACTACCTCTTCTCTGTTTCATTTTCATGCGGCCAAAAGCGGCGGCCGTGCCTTTTTGGCTGCGGATGATTCCGGTAAAGACTCTTCCGTTGCCGTTTTATTCTGTAATGCCCATAATTCGGGACTTTACAACGTAATAATGAAATACTGTACGCCCCGCTATGCAGGGCTCACACTCCACCAAGCCGGACAGCTTTCTCTCAAATAGAAAAGCATCAGCGCAAATGAAGCTTCCGAAGAATAACAAGAAGCCTCGTCCCCATCGGCAGCCTTCGCATCTCCTCGTCCGTCATGCCTGTGCTCTTCGTGTAAATGACTGCGTAGACGAGCACGCCGATCAGGACACAGACTGCTGTCAGTGCAGCACTCATAATATATCTGTCAAAAATCTGCGGGAACAGCTTGTAGGGACCCCAGAAAAGAACGCCGACGACAAGACCCATCACAAGAGCCGCACGCAGAGGCTGGATAAAAAGCTTTTTCATATCGTGCGTATAGCCGAGGATCTTCCGAAGTGCTGCTGCGTTCAGAATCATGACAGAGAGCGAGTATACGACCGTTGACAGAAGAACGCCCATGACCCCCATGCCGGTGAACGCGACTGTCACAAAAGCGACCACTGCGTTGATTGCCAGCGAGATTGCCGCGTTGCGCACCGGGATCGACGGATGACCGAGTCCCTGAAGCACGCCGTTGGTGACAGTCGACAGACTATAGAATATAACAGAAATTGCTCCAAATGTTAAAATCAGCGCTGCTCCTGCTACGTCGCCTGTAGGATACAGGATCCGGATGACCGGATACGACAGGACCGCCAGGCCGATGAAGGCCGGAATCGCGATGAAGGTCGAAAGACGCATGCACTCATTGATCTTGTCCGTCGCGTCCTGCCGGTCGTTACTTGCCATGGCCGTCGCCACCGCCGGGATGAGCGCGGTCGACGTGGCGGAGCTCAGCGCGACCGGGATGTTGACGATCGGCTTGAACCGGTACCCGAACAGGGCGTACTGGCGGCTGATCTCCATGGCCTCCACGCCTCTCCATGACATCGCGTAGGTAAAAATGTTCTGGTCGACGATCGCGGTCGCGTTATAGATGCATGTTGCAAATATAATCGGCGTCACCATAAGAAATATCGTCCTGAACACTTCCGCGTAGGTCTCATCCTTAGCGGATCTATCCGACGCGACCTGCTTCAGATACATCTTTCTTCTCAGAATATACATGAAGCCCATGAACGCGATGCCGGCAAGACACCGCTGCCTGTACCGATCGTGCCGCCCGCGGCGCCGAACTTGCCCGTGAGATTTTCACTGCCAAGATATGGTCTTGTGAGCAGCCATGCGGCAAATACCGACATGACCGCATTCACGATCTGCTCCACGACACGGGAGATACCGGTCGGCATCATATTGTTCTGAGCCTGGAAATAGCCCCTTAAGCATCCGAGGAAGCCCGACATGAGGATCGTCGGTGCGAGGACTCTCAAAGCCAGAACTGCGTCCGGCTGCTTACTGAGAAAAAAGGGTGCGCCGAAAAATGCGACCGCCGCGCCGACACCGCCTACCGCCAGCACATAATAGAGTGATGCGTGGAAAACGCGCTGTGCGTTCCTGTACTGCCCGACCGCCAGTCTCTCAGCCATTACCTTTGAAATTGCCGTCGGTATGCTGTAAGAAGATATCAGTAGGATGATCGTGTACCACTCATACGCGTAGGTATAGTACCCGTCACCTACATCTCCCATGATAAGATGAAGCGGGCTCCTGTAGAGAAGTCCGACAACGCTGCAGATCAGCTGGGCAGCCATGAGAAATGCCGCCTGCCTTACTACTGCTCCCTTCTTTTCCGCCATGTATTCTCCAATCTGTTATCTATTTCTTAAGTCTCGTCTGATACGTAAACACATGACTCAGGTAAGGATTATCCCACATGCATCCAAACTGAATCTGCGTGCCTCCGTCTGCTGCTTTGATTAACATTCAAATATTCTTGATCTGCCAGTCGATCGGCTCTATGCCGCATGATGTCAGATAATTATTGGTCTTCGAGAACGGTCTGCTTCCGAAAAATCCGTTGTAGGCCGAAAGCGGGCTGGGATGGACCGACTCCACAACAAGGTGTTTCGGGTTGTGGATGAGGGCTTTCTTTCTTCGCGCAGGGCCGCCCCACAGAATGAACACCAGAGGCCTATCCTGATCCGCGAGCACCCGAATGGTTGCATCCGTGAACTCTTCCCAGCCGATACCCCGATGCGAATTGGCCTGATGGGCCCTGACCGTCAGCACCGTGTTAAGCAGCATGACGCCCTGCTTTGCCCAATAGGTCAGATCTCCGTTGTTGGGTATATAGCATCCCAGATCTGATGAAAGCTCCTTGTAGATGTTGACCAGCGATGGCGGTATCTCTATGCCGGGATGCACACTGAAACAGAGGCCGTTGGCCTGGCCGGTCCCATGGTAGGGATCCTGACCGATGATCACGACCTTCACATTTTCGAGCGGTGTGAACTTGAATGCGTTGAAGATATCCGTGCTCGGCGGATAAATCTCGCGGGTCCGATATTCTTTGAGAACCGTTTTATACAGTTCTCTGTAGTAGGGTTTTGCAAATTCCCCGTGGAGAGCTTTCTCCCACTCACCTGTTATCGCCACTGTATCATCTCCTATTTTACAGTCTCACAGGAACCCCGTGAGCCTTCAGATACTCTTTGACCTCGCGGATCGTCATGATCTTGTAATGAAACAGCGAAGCCGCAAGAGCAGCGTCCGCCCCGCCCTCATCGAGCGCTTCACGGAAATGCTCAAGCGTTCCGGCTCCGCCCGACGCGATGACCGGAACACCTACCGCGTCTGAAATCGCGCGTGTCAGGGCAAGGTCATAGCCGGCCTTCGTTCCGTCTCCGTCCATCGACGTGAGAAGGATCTCACCGGCTCCGAGACTGACACCGCGTTTCGCCCATTCCACCGCGTCAAGCCCTGTATCGATGCGGCCGCCGTGCTTGTAGACGGTCCAGCCGTCCCCATCAGAGCGTTTCTTCGCGTCGATCGCAAGGACGATACACTGGGAACCGAACTTCTCCGCTCCCTCGCGGATGAGATCCGGATTGTCTATGGCTGCGGAGTTCACCGAGACTTTATCCGCCCCTGCTCTCAGTATCTTCTGCATATCGGCTACCGTGCGTATACCGCCGCCGACCGTGAACGGGATAAAGACCTGATCACCTACCCGCTCCACCATGTCGACGACTGTGTCACGTTTATCTGAGGATGCGGTGATGTCGAGGAAGACGAGCTCGTCAGCCCCCTCCGCGTCATAGATTTTCGCGACCTCCACCGGGTCCCCGGCATCCATGAGGTTCACAAAGTTAACGCCCTTTACAACTCTGCCCGCATTCACATCGAGGCACGGAATGATTCTCTTTGTTAACATGTCATGCCTCCTTCCCAAGGTTCAGGAAATTTTGAAGGATCCTGAGTCCGACCTGACCGGATTTCTCCGGATGGAACTGGCAGGCGAACACATTTCCCCGCTCCACCGAAGCCACCGCCTCGTTCGAGTAGGAAGCTGTCGCCTTCACATGTTCCTCGTCCGTAGCCGGCACATAATACGAGTGGACAAAATAGACGAACGCTCCGTCTTCAATTCCCTCAAACAATCTTCCGCTGTGCGCAAGATGAAGACTGTTCCAACCGATCTGCGGAACTTTGAATCCCGGCTTCTCTTCAAATCTCAGGCATCTGCCCTCAAAGAGACCGAGCCCCTCTGCCTCCGGGCTCTCGGCACTGCCCTCGTAGAAAAGCTGCAGGCCGACGCAGATCCCGAGGAAGGGCGTGCCGCTCTCCGCAACTTTGCGGACTACATCCTCAAGACCAAAGGCGCGAAGCTTATAAGCGGCGTCGCCGAAATTTCCGACACCCGGCAGGACGACATGATCCGCACTGAGGATCACCTCCGGATCCCTCGTGAGAATTGTCTCCTGACCGAGAGCTTTGAACGCTTTCAGTACACTTTTTACGTTGCCCGCATCATAATCGATTACTGCTACCATATATTCACCCTTTTTATAGTCTCATGCAAGACTTTTGTTTTTTGTTATCACCTGCCGCTTCCGATGCTTCCTGATCACTTGCCCTCGAGAGTGAACCAGAACTGCACGCCGTCCTCATAATTCTTTACGCCGCACTGCTGATTGTGGCTCTCCATTATAGCCTTTACTATAGACAGACCGATTCCGCTGCCGCCGTATTCCCGCGTGCGCGCTTTGTCCACCTTATAGAATTTGTCCCATATCCTGTCTATATCGTCCTCCGGAATGGGATTGCCCGTGTTGAACACGGAGACCCGCACAAGCCCGTTTTCTCTTAAGATCCTGACATCGATTTTTTTGTCGTAGTCAATATGGTTCAGAGCATTGCTCATATAATTGGTGACGACTTCCTCGATCTTGAACTCGTCTCCCCAGACATAGACCGGCTCATCGGTATTGATGGTGATCGAAGCCCCCTTGTCCTCAATGAGCAGCCGCATACCGGAGATCACGCCTTGTACCAGCTGTGTGATATCAAAGCGCTCCATGGTCACCTGGTCATTTCCGAACTCGAGCTGGTTGAGGGTAAGAAGCTTCCTGACCATATTGTTCATTTTCGAAGATTCATCGATAATGACATCACAGTAGAAATCCCTGCTCTCCTTATCCTCAGCAATGTTGTCCTTCAGACCTTCGGCATAACCGGAGATCAGGGCGATCGGTGTCTTCAGCTCGTGAGACACATTGTTAAGAAACTCCTTGCGCATCTCATCGATCTGGGTCTTGCGCTCATTGTCTTTCTGCAGTTCGACATTTGCAGACTTCAGCTCGCTGATCGTCTGCTCGAGCTGGTCGGACATGACATTGAAGTTCTCGCCCAGCTGGTCAATCTCATTGTTGGCGTGACCCGTATACTTGACATCAAAATTGAGTTTCGTCATCTCGCGGGAAAGCTCGGACAGCTGGACGATCGGCCGGGTGATCCGCTTTGAGACCAGCACGATCGCGATGACAGCGATGATGGTCGTGATGAAACCGACAATGATATAGAAAATATTCGCGATCAGAGCCGCGTTCTCAATACTCTCAAGGGGCGAGCGGATAAGGAACCACTCACCGTCCTCCAGATTTCCCCATATTTCAAGGTAATTGGTGGCGATTCGCTTGTCCTGCGTGACCTGGATCGTGTAATGCTCAGTCTGCTTGAGTATCTCCATGTCATCCTGGTAAAATCCGGAATAATAACCGAACAGCCTCGCTGCCAGCTCGAATTCATCCCGGCTCGTGACCAGAATAATCTCCGACAGGTCGGATGTCGCGACCATGATCTGCATGTTCTGCTGCACCGAGACCTGCTCAAGGCTCTTTTCGGAGTCATCATCGTATCTGCCGTTTTCTACCTTATCATTAAGAATTTCATAGGTCTTAAGAATTTCCGCTGTCTTTCTGGATCTGTAAAAATCTCCCAGAAAAAGATAATTGGTCAGACCTACGACGATCAGGGTAAAGCACATGACCCCGACGAACAGGGTCAGAAGCTGTGCCCGTATACTGTTCTTCATAGCACGTCCTCCCTCAGGTCCATGGCGCGTGCGTCTGCCTTACTGTTTTACTTCTTCTCCGCGTTCGGATCGAACTTATAGCCCATACCCCAGATCGTGCGGATGTACTCGCCCTTTGCCCCCATCTTGCTGCGAAGCTTCTTGACGTGAGTGTCGATCGTCCGCGCGTCTCCAAAGTAGTCATAATTCCATACAGCGTTCAGTATCTTTTCGCGGGACAGCGCTATGCCGTTGTTTTCGATAAAATACTGAAGGAGCTCGAATTCCTTGAAGGAGAGCTCGATCGGCTCGCCGTCGATCGTGACCTGATGAGCGGCCTTGTCGACGCGGATACCCGCCACGTCGAGGACATCCTCCGCGGCAGCTTTTCCGCTGCGGCGAAGGACCGCATTGACGCGGGCGACAAGGATTTTCGGGCTGAACGGCTTGGAAATATACTCATCGACGCCGAGCTCAAATCCGAGAAGCTCATCTCTCTCGTCCGCTCTCGCGGTGAGCATGATGATCGGCACCTTGGAAAACTGCCGTATCTCGCGCGTTACCTGCCAGCCGTCCATCTTCGGCATCATTACGTCGAGAATAATAAGTGCTATATCTTTCTCGTCAAAGAAGATGTCAACAGCTTTCTCGCCGTTTTCTGCCTCAATGACCTGATAGTCCTGCTTTTCAAGGAAATCACGGACAAGTTTTCTCATCCTTGCTTCGTCGTCCACGACCATTACTTTCAATTTTTCCATGTCTGCCCTCCGGTTTCCCGATGATTCCTGTCATCTGCGCGAGTTAATTCTTAACAGCACTCTCTCATTCAGCCAATGACCGGAATAATAATTTTGAACATACATCATTTATCCTACCATACAATACGGATTCATGCAAAGTTTATATTAAATTCACAGGGCGGGACCGACAATGTTTCTCTCAAAGATGGATACTTTGCTGCCCTGAACGAACTGGAATGTTCTGTATAAGAAGCTTACATCGGCAGTTATCATATGTTTATTTATGTGTTATAATAGATAACAGCTGAAATTTCCCGCTGTTTGTTGTACAGAAAGGAGACTATGATGTCAGTATTCAGAGAAGGATTCTTGTGGGGCGGTGCGACCGCTGCAAATCAGTGCGAAGGAGCCTATCTTGAAGGTGGAAAAGGCCTGTCTGTCCCGGATATGCTGCTCGGCGGCGACGTAAATACGCCGAGAACATTCTGCCCGAAGATCGAGGAAGGCGTTTTCTATCCGTCACATGTGGCCGTAGACCTGTATCATCACTATAAAGAAGATATTGCGCTCTTCGGCGAGATGGGATTTAAGTGCTACCGCATGTCAATCAACTGGGGCCGCATTTTCCCGAACGGCGATGATGAGGAGCCGAACGAGGAAGGACTTGCGTTCTATGACTCCGTATTCGATGAGTGCAAGAAGCACGGCATCGAGCCGCTCGTAACACTCTGCCACTATGAGATTCCGTGGGCGATCGTCACCAAGTACGGCGGCTTCTCGAACAGAAAGGTCATTGACCTGTTCGTCAAGTACGCAACTACATGCTTCAAGAGATATAAGGACAAAGTAAAATACTGGCTGACGTTCAACGAAATCAACATCGCTCTTATGGATCCCACCATGGGCGGACTCTACGGTCTCGGCATATGCGACGAGTCCGACCTTGCCAGAACCGAGCGCTGCATGCTGCCGGAGCTCAAAGTGGACAATCAGAGAAGATTCTACGCTCTGCACAATGAGTTCGTCGCTTCAGCCAGGACAGTTATTGAAGGCCACAAGATCAATCCCGATTTCATGATCGGCAACATGATCTGCCACATCACCTGGTATCCGCTCACACCGAACCCGAAGGATATGCTCGAGTTCCAAAGACGCGATGAAATCTGCAACGATCTCTGCGGCGACGTGCAGGTCCGCGGTGAGTATCCGTACTTCGCCAGAAAGTATTTCGAGGAATTCGGCGTTGACACATCCTTCATGGACAATGCGGAAGATCTCGCGATCATTAAGGAAGGCACCGTCGACTTCTACACATTCTCCTACTATATGTCCAACTGCGTGACAGTGCAGGAAGGTGTTGATCAGGTCAAGGGCAACATGATGGGCGGCGCGAAGAATCCGTTCCTCAAAGCTTCCGACTGGGGATGGCAGATCGATCCGGACGGCCTCCGCTACACGCTGAATCTCCTTCAGAACCGTTATCCGAACACACCGCTCATGGTCGTCGAGAACGGCTTCGGCGCGTTCGATAAGGTCGAGGAAGACGGCTCCATCCACGATGAGTACAGAATCTCCTACTTCAGAGAGCATATCAAGGCTATGAAGGAAGCTGTCAAGGACGGGGTCAACCTGATCGGCTACACGACATGGGGTCCGATCGACCTTGTATCCGCAGGCACAGGTCAGTACGCAAAGAGATACGGCTTCATCTATGTCGACAAGCATGATGACGGCAGCGGAGACTTTGCGCGCAGCCGCAAGGATTCCTTCTATTGGTATAAGAAGGTCTGCGAGTCCAACGGCGAAATCATCGAGTAAAATCGGAAATTTATTTCTCGCTCGCGCAGAGGAGGGGAGCTTCCCCCAATGAGATAGCAAACTAAAAGACTGTCGCACAGCGGTGCTGTCATAGTATTCAGAGACTTTGCAAATGTCATCTGCTTAAACACTATGGCAGCACCGCTTTTCATGCGGCAGCCTTTATGGTTTTGTCAGTCTGCGCTGACCAAAATCCCGCCCAGTTCTCACACGCGGGACTTATTTCTTATGTTTTCCCTTTATGACAAGGCCGATGATAACAGCTGCGACAAGAAGTGCTCCGCCGATCATAAGCCCGATGAAATTAGCGATTTCTCTCGTACATGACCAGAGGAGAATGCCGTCCGGGCTGAACAGGTAAATGTCACTGTCTATGTCAAGGCGGAGACCTGACATAAGGCTTCCGTCTTCTGACGCGTAATACCGGCCTCCGTTGCCATCGATCCAGCCGGTCAGAAGCTCATGATCGCCGTCATCGGCGAAATAGTAGTTCACCCCGTCGATACTTGCAAGACCTCTGACCTTAACGGCGATCGGATCTCCCGAGTAATAGAATTTTTTGTCACCGTCTGATACCCAGCCGGTGCTCTGTCTGCCGTCCTCATCGAAATGATACGTCTCTTCGTCAATCGTCTTCCAGCCGGTCGCCATTTTTCCGTTCTCGTCAAAATAATATAGACCTTTATCGTCTCCGGACTTAAGCGATTTCCATCCGCTCCGCACCGCGCCGTCCTTCTCAAAGTAGTATGTATCTCCGTCAATCTCCTTCCAGCCGGTGACGATTTCTCCGTCATCCATGCAGTAATAGAGCTTTCCGTCCACCAGGATAAGTCCGGTCTGTATCTTTCCGTCCTTGAACGCAAAGCTCTTCCCGTCTTTTTGGACTGTCTGGCTTGCGCCGATACCGTTCTTGTCAAAATAGTACCAAATGCCCTGATCCTCAACGAGGCCGGTCTGCATTATTCCGTCCTGATCGAAATAGCGAAGACGTCCGCCTTCTTCAACGAGACCGCTAAGGCGCTTACCGTCATCACCGAACATGGATATCTTCCCTTCCATGTCGACAAGCCCGGTCACCATATATCCGAAGTTATTGAAATAATACCAGTCCCCATCGATTTCGGTGAGACCGATATCGAGCTCACCGTTTTCATCGTAGTGAAGCTTTCCGTTCCTTGTATCGACCCACACATTGACACGGTCATAGGTGAGCTCCGGCATCACCAGAACTCCGGGATCCGCCGAATTGCCGGCCACAGCCTCCTTGATAAGCTCGAACCATCTTGTGGACGTGCTCCTCTGATAATGCATTCCGTCCGGAGTATCCATGACTTCCATAATGTCATCATAAACATCCACATAAATTACGTCTGCGGACAGTCCGCTTCTCATGATATCGTTCCAGGCAATGATATCAGCATTTGTAACATCATTTCCGCGGTAGATATCCTCATTGATCGGACAAACGGAAAAATAATAGGTCACAGCTCCCCGCGCTGCCCACTCCGCTGCTCTGGCGTTTATGTATGATACGTAATCATACGCTGTCCCCGTGTAACCGGCATCGTTGACGCCCATCAGGATGACAACGGCGGAGTTGCTGCCGATATAGTCATCGACCTCCGGCACCGCTACGTCCCGCATCCAGTACAGTCCCTCACCGACTTTGTGGGCCCATATACATCCCTCGTCCCCGACTGCGGCGTGCAGGTCCTCGGTGCGGGAGTCACCGATGATGACCATCTGTCTCTCATCCGCATATACCGGTCGGCTGCAAAGCAGCATCATTGCCGCAAGAATTAGTAGTAACCTGAATTTTCTCAAAACCGCTCCTTTTTCTAAGTGATTCGCCTCTCACATATTTCGAATTCTGTAGATGAATGTCATGCACTGTCCTCTTGTACAGGTGGCAGTGTCGCGGAAGGTCCCATCCGAAAAACCTTTAGTGACGCCGGCACCTGCGGCCCACAGAACCGCATTGCGGTAAGCGTCCGTGATTGTATCCGCAAATGGATTCCCCGACAGACTCGGCTTCGGCTGCCCCAAATAACGCCATATAAACGTGCATATCTGGCCGCGCGTACAGGTCCTGTCCACACCGAAGGACCCGTCGCTATACCCTTTTGTGATTCCCTTCTGATAAGCCCAGAGTACTGCCCTATAGTGTGGATGATCCATCGAGATGTCATAGAACGGGGACCTTTTTACCGTTTTCGGTGCAGGTTTGCCCGCCAGCCGCCACAGGAACATGACAGCCTGGCTTCTGGTACATCCGTCATTGACACCGAAAATGTTTGTCCCCACATAACCTTTGGTGATTCCTCTCTGCACCGCCCAGTAAATAGGCGTGTAATAAGGATGGGTCTTATCTGTCATATCATCAAATCCGTTGACGAATCTCTTGATCAGATTGAAATACTGGATGGTCGATGATTCCCTGTAGTGAAGACCGTCATAGGTCTCTATCCCGGTGAGCATCTGGGAATAAATATCAACATACTTTACTTTGGAGGACAGCCCAGCCTTCATAGCCTTATTCCAGGCCTTAATGTCTGCGTTCGAAATATCTTTCGGTTTGTAGGCGGACTCAACAATCGGAGTAATGGAAAAATAATACGTGGCGGCACCTTTTTTAGCCCAGGCGGCAGCCTTGCTGTTCAGATATTCGCAGTATTCATCCGTCACCCAGAGATCCGCACAGTCGTTCACCCCCATGAGGATGACAACTGCCGTATTATTCCCGATCTTACTCTCAATTGCGGGAATCCCGGTCTTCTTCATCCATATAATGCCCTGTCCGACTTCATAGGACCAGACACATCCTGAATTTCCGACCGTGAGGTGCATGTCCTCGGTCCTGGAATCACCGATGATAATGAGTTTTCTCGTGTCCGCGCGGACATTCTGTCCTATGAGCAGTACGAAAAACATGGATATAAACAGCAGCAGGAGTTTATTTTTCTTCATAAAGACCTCTTTTCGTGTATGCCCCTCAGATATCCCCGTGACCTTGTTACTCGCATCACCAGCTATACTCAAAGATAAGCGCGTCTGCCACGTGCTCCTTCTCATCCTCCCAGACAAGAGTGCCGTCCTGAGGATTGAAAATGATCCTGCCCGTTCCGTCACTGTAGACTGAAGTCTCGGACATAACGCTTCCATCTTCATTATATACGTAATCCGTCTTCACACAGTTATCGTACTCGACCGTGAATGTGTCAGTATTCATCTCACCGCTCATGGTCCAGACACTGGCTGCGGAATCCTCCATGCTCCAGGTGACTTTGAATTCCGCGTCACTCTTTCCCGACGCGGACACTTCCATCTGCACGCCTTCGGCGGCATAGGGTCCGACAAAATTCATAGTTGGATTCTGGAAATCGTCCTCAGTGCCTTCCGAAGCCGCGTTCGAGTCCGCTGAATCTGTCTCCAGAGTGCCGGTCTCCGCTTTGGAATCCGAATCCCTGGAAGAATTCTGGGACGCAACGACAGCTTCCGGTGTCTGGGCCGGAGGGCTTGCCTCACCCACCTGATTATTATTCCCGCATGCAGCCACCATAAGGACAAGTAACGATGCCAAAACAGCACCAATCCGCTTTTTCATAATCAGTCACCTCCGAAAAATGTATACTGCTATTCGCCGTTCTGCATGCATTTACACCAAACTCCGCTCTTAGGGCCCGCGTCCACATGCAAATGCATCAGAATCTGCTCTTGAAGTCTCTCTCCGCCTCTCGCAGCATGTCCTTCTTCTGTATATCCGCGCGCTTGTCATAGAGCTTCTTACCCTTGGCAAGGCCGATCTCGACCTTCACCAGGCTCCCTTTCAGGTAGACAGAGAGCGGCATCAGCGTAAAGCCCTTCTCACGGATCTTCTCGCCGAGTTTCCTGATCTCACTTTTATGCATGAGAAGTTTGCGTGTGCGCAGTGGATCTCTGTTGAAAATATTCCCTTTCTCGTACGGTGAGATATGCATTCCGACGATTGAGATCTGGCCCTGTTTGATTTCAACATAGGCCTCCTTGATCGAGCAGTGACCCATACGTATCGACTTTACCTCGGTGCCGGCCAGCTCAATGCCGGCCTCATATTTTTCAAGTATGAAGTAATCGTGATATGCCTTCTTGTTATTGGCAATCATTTTTATGCTGTTTCTCTCTGCCATGATCATTCCTCATAAGATAGATAATTATCCGGTCCGGGATCCATACCAAATTCGATGGTCCGCAGATTAAGGTCCGCTCCCACCATTATAACACGAACTGTGTCTCCGAGACGATACACTTTTCCGGAGAGTCTGCCGACCATTGCCTGCCTTACATCATCGAAAATATAATAATCATCTTCCATGTCAGACACTCTCACAAGACCCTCGACAGTGTTCGGCAGCTCCACATACATGCCCCAGCTCGTCACGGACGAAATAATACCTTCAAAAGGCTCGCCGACATGCATAAGCATGAACTGGGCCTTCTTGAGCTTGACCGTCTCCCTCTCGACCTCGACGGCTCTCCTCTCTGTCATTGAGCTCTGGTCTGCAGCCTCATCGAGAATGTCCTTGTAATGACGCTTTCGCTCTTCGGTCATCCTGCCTCTGATGCAGTCGTGAATAATGCGGTGGATCTGAAGATCCGGATACCTTCGGATCGGCGACGTAAAGTGACAGTAGTACTTGGCGGCAAGTCCGAAGTGACCGTCACAGGATGTCGAATATCTGGCCTGCTGCATGGAGCGGAGAATGATCCTGCTGATCATCGGCTCCGATGGCTGGCCTTTTATCGCATTCAGTGTATTCTGTATCTCCTTCGGTGTGATTTTCTGCTTCGTCTTCTCAATGCCGACTCCCTGCTTTCTTACAAATGCCAGCACGTTCTCGATCTTCTCCGGATCGGGATCCCCGTGAACGCGGTAAACAAATGGAATTTCGGCGGAGTGGAAGTGCTCGGCAACGGTCTCATTTGCAGTGAGCATGAAGTCCTCAATGATCCTGGTTGCGCAATTAGCTTCCTCAGCGACAATTTCGGTCGGAACTCCTTCCTCATCCAATATCACCTTTGCCTCCGGGAAGTCAAAGTCGATAGCGCCGCGCCGCATGCGCCGCTCCCGTATGAGCAGCGAGAGCTCATGCATTTCCCGGAACATGGGGACGAACGCGCTGTATTTTTCCGTGAGCGCCTGGTTGTGATCCTCCAGGATCGCCCGGACATCCGGATAGGTCATGCGCTCATCGACCCTAATCACGCTCTCAACGATACGGTGATCCTTTACCTTGCCGTTTTTGTCCAGCGTCATGATGCAGGACATGGCAAGCCGGTCACAGCCTGCGTTCAGCGAGCATATGCCGTTTGACAGGCGCTCGGGCAGCATAGGAATCACCCGGTCAGCCAGATACACGGACGTTCCCCTGCGCAGCGCTTCCCGGTCAAGAGCGGAGTTTTCCTGAACATAATTGGAGACATCCGCGATATGGACACCGAGAATGTAATTCTCTCCTTCTTTCGTGAGCGAGACGGCATCATCCAGATCCTTCGCGTCAGGCCCGTCAATGGTGACCATAGGCCATTCGCGTAGATCCTCTCTGCCTGCGTAATCGCCCTCTAAGACATGATCCGGGACCTTATCTGCCTGGTTCTGCACACGCTCCGGAAAGACCATGGGCAGTTCCATAGCCCTCGCTATGGAGAGAATATCGACCCCCGCCTCGTCCTCGTGGCCGAGGATCTCGGTTATGACTCCCCTCGGGTTCTCCCATCTGGAGCCGTAGTCAGTGATCTTACATACGACTTTATCGCCGTTCCTGGCATCCTTTATCTTTTTCAGGTCAACAATGACGATTCTCGTAAATCCGATATCGTCGGATATGACCCAGCCCTCAAAACGCTTCCTTCGGAAAGTGCCGACGACCTCTGTCGTTCCTCTTTCCACAACGCGCACAATCTTACCTTCGCGGTTCTTCCTGCCAAGACCGCTGTTCAGTACGACGACCTCCACGGTATCTCTGGTCACCGCATCGAGCGTGCGGTCCGAAGCGATAAAAATGTCATTTGATTCTGCGCCGCCTGTATCCGTCTCCTCGTTCGGAGTCACGAATCCGAAGCCCCTGGAATTCTGCCTGAAGACTCCGATGACTCTCGGCAGCTGCTTATCCGCGTACGTATTCCGTGCAGAACCAAGTTGTTCGGCGCCGTTTCTTCTGCCTCCCATTTTCGCTGCTTTTATGCCGCTTTTCTTGTGCCCTGCCTTCGATGCGGAAGCCGCTCTCTCTGAGAGATATTTCTTAAATTCTTTCCTGTGTTTTCTTTTCATTCTTTATATCCGTTCTAAATGATTTCATCCGACATGCAGATCAGCCCGCTGAGACGAAAAAACCCCTGCATGTCTGCAGGGGCCATAGTTCGCAAATGCAATACATCTGTCAGTTGATGAATTTCATGACAAGGACAATAGAGAGGATGAAGAACAGAGCTACCATAACCTTAGTAGCTTTCTCAAGTCCGCCTTCCATAGAACGGCCTTTATTCTGTCCCCAGTATGTATCAGCCGCACCGGCGATCGCGCCAAGTCCGGCATCTTTACCTTCCTGCATGAGTACAACAACCGTAAGACCAATACAGTCAATCACATAAATAATTGTGAGAACAATTCTTAAAATGTCCATACCACACCTCTTCACATAAACTAAATGACATAATATCACATTAAAAAATGAATTACAACCATTATTTTTATGCAAATGTATCCGACAGAGTCCGCCTGAATAACTGTATCGTCTTTTTTCATCTTCAACACAGGATCCTCGTAACTTCAATCTTCAACACAGGATTCTCGTGACTTCAGTCATGAGAGAAATGTGCAAAACAAACTCGTCTTCAACATGGGTTTAAAGCCCTGTGTTGAAGATTGAGCCTCCGGCGGATCGCAGAGCTGCGCGAAGGAAGACGCACAGAGTGCGTCGCGCAGCTCGCGCGCGATCAGAGATCGCGATTT
>JAFWIM010000057.1 GCA_017514845.1 Lachnospiraceae bacterium | reverse complement strand
TTACCTCCCTTTCAAAGCTGCATATTAGCTTTCTGCTGTTGTAAGAATCATAGCATTGCCCTGAGGGAAGTGCGATAGTATGCCGTTCTTGTCTCATGGAAAAATGTTCTTTAGCGGATATCCCTCGCGCATCCGGGAAGGCTCTTTACACTTGGACATTCTTGCGAAAAAAGGGACGGTCCTTCCGCTTGGACATTCTTGCGAAAAAAGGGATGGTCCTTTCGCTTGGACATTCTCGCGAAAAAGGGACGGTCCTTTCGCTTGGACATTCTCGCGAAAAAGGGACGGTCCTTTCGCTTGGAAAAATCCACGTGAAAAAACCGTCCCTGATAAATAATTTACGAAGCAATGATCTTAATAAGCAGAAGCCCCAGGTCAAGTAGGATGACCGGTCTGACAATTTTCGATCCTTTGTTCATCGCGAGACCCGCTCCAATGTAGTTGCCTGCCATGTTGCAGAGCGCAGCGGCAATTCCAAGAGGAATGATGACCTGACCGTGCAGCAGGAAGATTGTGAGGGATGTGATATTGGTCGTCAGATTGATGACTTTGGTCTGCGCATTTGCTGATGTGATTCCCATTTTGGCAAATACAGTAAACGCGATGATTAGGAATGTCCCTGTGCCCGGACCGTAAAATCCGTCATAGACTCCTATGATGAAGGCGGCAGCTGCTGCCACAATGAACGTTCTCCGGTTCTCTTCGACCGCTCCGCCTCTGTCTTTAAAGAGGTCCTTATTGAGAACAAAAAATGCAGCTACCGGAAGCACTACGAACAGCACATTTCTCATCACGCGGTCGCTCATACGCAGGGAGAGCTGCGCTCCGAGTGAGGAGCCGAGGATCGCGCAGATCACAGCGGGAATCGCAAGCTTGAAATCGACGAGCTTGTGCTTTATAAAGCGAAACGTCGCCAAACTGGTGCCGCATGTAGATGACAGCTTGTTCGTGGCTATGCTGTAATGAATGGGAAGCCCTGCGAAAAGATACGCGGGGAGCGAGATAAGGCCTCCACCGCCGCCGATCGCGTCAACCAGTCCGGCGATGAATAGCATAGGGCATACAATAAGAAACATTTTTGGAGTAAGCTGCATGATAGACCGGTCCTCTCATACTCGAGCATCGTCAGGCGTGAGCTGACTGCCGAATATACATCAAGAAGGCCTCAGCGTTCCTGCCGCGCCGCACAAAGCGTGAAGCGCCTTCACCATAACGCGGCTACGATTCGCCTGAGACTTATTATGGCATAGCAACATCATGCATTTTAGCACTCGAGTTTCCGGTGTCAAGGTTCTGCGTCAATGCACCTTCTTTTGTACATTTGCGTTGCTTCCAAGCACCTCCTCCAGCGCCTCAAAATCATTGATTTTGATGAGTGGCGGCGCATACGAAATGATTCCCTCTGCCTCGAGCTTCCTAAGCTCCCTGTGAAGCGAAGGCCGCGAAACATTCATGCTCATCGCCCAGCTCGTGACCGATCCGGGAATTTTGATTTCAGTCTTGCCGCTCTGCCTTGACTTAATCAAAAGATAAAAAGCCGCCTTCTGAGCAATCCCGCTGTAAGAAAGCAGCTCCAGCCGCTGCTGCAGCATATAACTTGCCGTCGCAAGCTCGGCCATGAAATTTCTCATGATTCGAATATCTTTCTGCATGAGCCGAAGGACATCTTCCCTGCTGAACATCATAATTGTGGAAGGTTCCAGCGACACAATGTCACAGGGATACTTTTGATTTCGTGCAAATGCAGCCGCCGGCCCAATCATCTCTCCCCGCCTCCGCACGGAAACGTTAATCTGGCTCCCGTTCGGAAACAGCTTTTGTGCCTGCACGCTCCCATCTAAAATCAAGCCGATTCTTGTTGCCTCTTCCATCGAATAAAATATCGTTTCGCCCTTCCCGTATGATTGAATACGATGCGGAACAGTTGTAAAGGTCTCAAGCAGTTCATCTGCCGGGACACCTGTAAACAAGACGCTTTTTTCAAGAACAGAGTATTCCATAATTATCTGCCTTTCCAAGTATTTTATTTATTTACTTCCCAATACCCCCCGCTTACATTATACAAGAAATCCATGAAAATGTATCTGTAGATACAGTATTTATAATTAAAAGCATCTATAATGAACCCATCACAACCAAGGAGGATCAGGCTATGATTCGAAAAATCATCCACATAAATGAAGAAAAATGCAACGGCTGCGGTCTCTGCGCCGAAGCCTGCCATGAAGGTGCGATTGAAATCGTGGACGGCAAGGCTAAACTCATGCGCGAGGACTTCTGCGACGGGTTTGGCGACTGTCTGCCGAATTGTCCGACGGGGGCGATTACATTTGAAGAAAGAGAAGCCCCGGCGTATGACGAAGAAGCTGTGAACAAAGCAAAGAAAGAAGCTGAAATTAAGAGGAGAGAAAAAATGAGTGAGATGAAGCATGAGCACGGGGCAGCGTGTCCCGGATCAAAGATGATGCAGTTTAGACAGAATGACACGGAGAATACTCAGGTCAGCCCGGCAAGAAGTGTCTCCCGCCTTGGGCAGTGGCCGTGCCAGATCAAGCTGGTGCCGCCCCGCGCGCCGTTCTTCGACGGGGCAAAGTTATTGATTGCGGCTGACTGCACAGCCTACGCCTACGCCAACATGCATGAGGATTTCATGAGAGGCAAGATCACAATTATCGGTTGCCCGAAGCTGGACGCCGTGGATTACACTGACAAGCTGACTGAGATCATCAGGGACAATGATATTAAGAGCGTGACAATCGTTCGAATGGAAGTGCCGTGCTGCGGCGGGCTTCAGCGCGCGGCAGAGAATGCGCTGCGAAGCAGTGGCAAGTTTATTCCGTGGCAGGTTGTGACGATTTCCCGCGACGGAAAAATTCTTGATTAAATGGAATGTGTTGGGAAAATGACATGCGGCACAGCCTGTATGTCCCACGCTTCCTAACTTTTCTGCGCGAAAAATAGATTTGCAAATACTGCTGAAAGATACCATATAAAACCGCCCGGAACGACACAAAGCTGTCGATCCGGGCGAACTACGTTAATTGGGGACGGTTC
Organism: Lachnospiraceae bacterium; assembly: GCA_017514845.1. Classification (GTDB taxonomy): domain Bacteria; phylum Bacillota; class Clostridia; order Lachnospirales; family Lachnospiraceae; genus Chordicoccus. The sequence goes on along the minus strand of JAFWIM010000057.1, from coordinate 2,911 downwards.
TTTTCACGTAAAAATCCCACGTGAAAAGAACCGTCCCTAAGTCCCTTCTACAACAGATTCTCATCCTCGTCGAACACAAGCGGCGCAGGCTCATCCAACGCGGTAAGCCCAGGATACTTGCCCGCCCTGACATCCTCATAGTAGACTTCGGAGAGCATGATCCGCCCGACATGCAGTGTGTTCTTAATCCGCACGATCCTCGGTCTCTTTTTATCAATCTGATTGGCTGTCAGGATGCACGCCTGAATAGCCTCCTTATCGGTAGCAACCACCGGGGGCATCATACCGGAGCGGATGACAGTACTGGTAAAGCAATTCGGATAGATCATCTCCGGGTCGAGCTTGTCGAACATCCGCTTTGTGATGAAGTCGGCGAGCCCCATTCCATTTGCATTACCGTGAGAACAGTCCGTAAGATCAAGGAAGCAGGTCCTCTTAACCTTGAGCCCGCCTTTACCGAACTCTGTGGACCACGTCCCTGATATGTTGGGATCCACACCAGTCCCGCTGTAATTCTTCCCCATGCTGTCCACAATCAGGACATCCGCCTCGCCGACCAGAATGCTCGGCATGTTCTTAAATGCAAATTGCAGCAGCTCCGGCTCTCTTTTCATTATCCGGTCTTTAGGAACTGCTTCTATGAGAGCGGTCTCGTCGTAAGCATTTTCAATTGTCGGTATTGCAAATAAAATATTCGAATTCTCCAGCACGACCCTGGCATTGGCAGGCAGGTTCCTTGCCATGTTCCCGAGGCCGTCGCTGTGAACACTCTCCGCGCCCTTCTGCTTGCCGAGACCGACGACCATCATTTTGCAAATGCCACTCTCGTAAGTCCCGCGGAACGCATTGTGCGGTTTGATCCGGCAGGAAACGATGATTCCATCGGCCTCATGAGCATTCTTATCCTGATAGACAGGCTTGCCGAACTCCGAATATCCAAGGAGTACCGTCTCCATGGACGACCTGACCGGGCAGCCCATGGACTCTGAGGTAATTCCATATCCCTCCAGCAGCTGAGCCTGACCTTCTGCCGTTGCCCCGCCGTGACTGCCCATGGCCGGCACAATAAAGGGATCTGCCCCGCGCTCTTTGCAGAAGTCGACGATGGCGCGGGTGATGGTGGCGACATTTGCAACACCTCTACTACCGGCAGTGATCGCAATGCTCATGCCGGGCTGGATCGTATCCGCAATTTCCGGCCGGGAGAGTTCTTTCCGGACAATCGACGGGATCTCGGCCGACTCGATGTGGCTCTTGTCAAATGCCTGCTCTGCATGGAACATATCCGGAATCGGGATGCCTTCCAGCATCCGTGAAACATTTCCACCTTTCTTTATTTGCATATTGCGCCTCCTCTCGTTCAATATGTGTGTTATCAAATTCGCCTCAGCGTTCTTTGGGACGTTCCCCCGATTTACTGCAGGAGCTCGTCCAACGCACGAAGATCCCCTTCTGTAGTGGACCAGCTCGTTGCGAGTCGGATCACTGAATGCGTGTCATCTATTTTTTCCCAGACATTGAAGGCTACCTCCCTGGCAAGTCTCTCCATCATCTGGTTCTCAAGTACGATGAACTGCTGATTGGTTGGTGAATCCATGTAGAACTCAAGGTCGTGAGCTCTGATAATAGACTTCAGCTTCTCCGCCATATCAATCGCATGCCTGCTGATTCTAAAATACAGGTCATCTGTAAAGAGAGTGTCGAACTGGATTCCGAGCACCCTTCCTTTGGCCAGCAACGCGCCGCGCTTTTTGACCGAAGTAAGGAAGTGTTTCGGTTTGTTGCCCCTTGTGAAGACGACCGCCTCGCCGCACAGGGCACCGACCTTTGTACCGCCTATGTAGAAAACATCACACAGGTCCGCTATATCCTGCAGCGACACGTCGGTATCCCGGCTCATGAGCCCGTAGCCAAGGCGAGCGCCGTCCATGTAGAGAGGAATATCATACTTGCGACAGACTTCTGAAATCTTCGTCAGTTCAGCCTTTGTATAGAGAGTTCCATACTCTGTCGGATGTGAGATGTAGACCATCCCCGGGAAGGTCATGTGCTCATAGCTTTCATCAGCGTAAAAATCAGCTATATATTTGTCCAGCTCATCTGCGTTTATCTTTCCGTTTTGCTGACCGATCGTCAGGACCTCATGACCGTTATACTCAATTGCTCCTGCCTCATGCACACTGATATGTCCGCTTTTTGCAGCAACGACGCCCTCATGGTCCGCAAGCATTGTAGATATAACAACTGCGTTTGTCTGAGTTCCTCCAACAAGGAATTCAACCTGCACGTCTTTTCCGATGGCCTTTTTAATCTTCTCTGCCGCCCTCTCACAGTATACATCGCTGCCGTAGCCAGACAGGCACTCCATATTCGTCTCCGCAAATCTTTTAAGAATTTCCGGGTGGGCACCGCATATATAGTCGCTCTCAAATGAGATCATTGTGTTCCTCCATACTTCCATTGACAGTTACCTGCCAGATAATCTTATTCTGATAACGACATTATATCTGGTCATAAATCTTTTTTAAAGGCTGTATACAAAACTCAGTTTTTTATCTTCACAAGTCAGTTTATCACCCCTCACGCTCTTCCTTATGTAAACTGTCTGTGACCCGAGCAACTATTTACCCTCATAAGCAGGTTTTAGTTGCCTCCGCCATGGACCCGATGAAACTCACCAGGATCAAAGGCAACTACCACACCGCGCAAGCAAGATTTCAGTTGCCTCTCCCATGGGTACAATGAAACTCGCCTAGATCAAAGGCAACTATCACACCCGGTAAGCAGGTTTTCAGTTGCCTCTGCCATGAACACAATGAAACTCGCCAGGACCAAAGGCAACTATCTCGCCCAGCAAGCAGGTTTTCAGTTGCCTCTGACTCGAACCCACTGAAACTCGCCAAGACCAAAG
>JAFWIM010000056.1 GCA_017514845.1 Lachnospiraceae bacterium | reverse complement strand
GATCTCTGATCGCGCGCGAGCTGCGCGACGCACTCTGTGCGTCTTCCTTCGCGCAGCTCTGCGATCCGCCGGAGGCTCAATCTTCAACACAGGGCTTTAAACCCATGTTGAAGACGAATTTGTTTTGCACATTCCTCTCATAACTGAAGTCACGAGAATCCTGTGTTGAAGATTGAACATAGTGCCCAATCGAGTCACTTGAAATCGAAAAATGTAGACAATCACATTTAAATCTGCTATTATAATTGTTGCTTAGCCGGCGTGTCGGAACTGGCAGACGAGACAGACTCAAAATCTGTTATCCGTACGGATGTGTGGGTTCGAGCCCCACCGCCGGCATAAAAAACGGGGAATTCGCAAAATGTGCGAATTCCCCGTTTTTGTTTTTCGTTACCGGGCATCAGCCTCAGCCATAAGCTCTTTATATACCGGCAGGTTGCTGAACGTCGCGAAATAATCCTGCGGCGTCTCTGCCCGGCGAATCAGCTCATAGCTTCCGTCCTCGTGAAGGAGCACCTCAGCCGAACGGAGCTTGCCGTTATAATTGTAGCCCATCGCGAACCCGTGAGCACCTGTGTCATGAATATAAATGAGATCACCCATGTTGATCTTGGGAAGCATGCGGTCCACGGCGAACTTATCGTTGTTCTCGCAGAGAGATCCGGTCACGTCATACATGTTCGTGAACGGAGCGTCCTCCTTGCCCATGACAGTGATGTGGTGATAAGCGCCGTACATGGCCGGTCTCATCAGGTTGACAGCACATGCGTCAACGCCGATGTACTCCTTGTGTGTGTGCTTCTCATGGATCGCGCGTGTCACCAGAGCACCGTACGGTCCTGTGACGAAGCGGCCCATCTCCGCGTAGATCGCGATGTCGCCCATGCCTGCAGGCACGAGGACCTCCTCGTAGGCCTTGCGCACACCCTCGCCGATGGCTATGATATCACTCTTCTCCTGACCCGGCTTATAGGGGATACCTACGCCGCCGGAGAGGTTGATGAATGTGATATGGCAGCCGGTCTCGCGCTGGACTTCGACCGCGAGCTCAAAAAGGAGCTTTGCCAGCATCGGATAATAGTCATTGGTGACAGCGTTGCTGACAAGGAAGCTGTGAATACCGAAATTCTCAACACCGTTCTCCTTGAGGATCTTGAACGCGTCGTAGAGCTGGGATGTTGTCATGCCGTATTTAGCGTCTCCGGGGCTGTCCATGATGCCGTTGCTGACCTTGAAGATTCCGCCCGGGTTGTAGCGGCAGCACATCGTTTTCGGGAATTTTCCCACCGCTTTGGCAAATGACTCTATCATCGTAAAGTCATCAAGATTGATGATCGCTCCCATGTCGTTGGCATAGACGTATTCCTCATCCGGCGTGTCATTGGAGGAGAACATCGTCAGTTCACCGCCGCAGCCGATTGCCTTGGACATCATGAGCTCTGTCAGAGATGAGCAGTCACAGCCGCAACCCTCTTCCTTGAGAAGTTTCAGGATGACCGGGTTCGGCTCCGCCTTTACGGCAAAATACTCACGAAAGCCCGGGTTCCATGAAAACGCTTTGTAGATCTCGCGAATATTATCACGAATCCCCTTCTCATCGTAAATATGGAACGGTGTCGGAATCTCGCGCGCGATCTCTTCAAGTTTCTCTTTTGTCGTGAACGGTCTCTTTAACATAATACTATCTCCTCTTCATGGACACTGCCGGCTTCTTTCTGTGTATGCCGGCCGAATCCGTCATATAGACATGACAATAGTATGTAACATGACCCACCGTCGGGACCTGTCACACACTGCATCGTTTTAAATCGACAAACTGTATTATACATAAACAGACCGCTCATGACAACAGGCATATTTTCACTTTATATGATGTTTATACGCTATAACTTCTTAAGAACACGAAAAACTCCCCGAAGACTATTCCTTACGGATAGTATCCGGGGAGCAATTTTTAACTTTCCCTGTTATTCTTCTACACTCACGACATACATCATGTTCGTCTCGCCGCAGGACTCAGCCTCGCCTCGAACGTTGAAGATCGGGTCGCCTGCTGTGACGACTACGCGATCGCCGGGCTTGACGAAACCAGCATCTTTTACAGTTTCGATCGCATGGTCGATGAGGAGTGTCTGATTTCTCTCCTGCTTGCCCTTGAGCGGAGTGACGCCCCAATAGACCTGCATTCTTCTGCACATTCTGCTGAGAGGGCTGACAGCGTAGATCGGGATATCCGGGCGGAAGTTGGACATAAGTCTTGCAGTCTTACCGGAAATTGTCGGAATGATAATAGCCTTGGCGTCGACATTCTTGGCCGTACGTACTGTCGCGTAGCATACGGAGCTGGAGACGCCGTCCTGATCTTCCATCGTTCTCTTGTGAGTGAACTGTGCCTCGTTCATATACTTCTCAGTGTCGCTCGCAATCTGGGACATCAGTGTGACTGCCTCGACCGGATACTTACCTACTGCGGTCTCGCCGGAGAGCATGATGGCATCGGTGCCGTCGTAGATGGCATTTGCAACGTCAGTGACCTCAGCACGCGTCGGACGCGGGTTGCGGATCATAGAGTCGAGCATCTGTGTAGCCGTGATGACCGGCTTATAAGCCTTGTTGCACTTTGCGATGATGGATTTCTGAATATGCGGGACCTCATGGGCCGGGACCTCGACGCCGAGATCGCCGCGGGCTACCATGATGCCGTCGGAAGCCTCGATGATCTCGTCGATATTCTGAACAGCTTCAGTGCACTCGATTTTGGAGAATACCGGAATCTTGCAGTCGTGTTCAGCGAGCAGGGCTTTGATCTCGCGCACACCGGCTGCATCGCGGATGAAGGAAGCAGCGACAAGGTCAAATCCGTTCTCAGCGCCCCAGATCAGGTCGTCTCTGTCCTGCTCTGTGATAGCCGGAAGCTGTGTGGAGACACCCGGGATGTTGCAGCCCTTGCGCTCTGAGAGGTAACCACCGACTTTGATCATGCAAATGACGTCTTCGCCGACAATTTCATCGACCACCAGCTCCATCAGACCGTCGTCAACGAGAATTCTGTCGCCCGGCTTGACATCCTGCCAGAGGAGCTTATAGGTGACAGATACCTTCTCGGCGGTTCCGAGAATTTCTTCCGGTGTCAGAGTAATCTTCTTTCCCTCTTCGAGAAGGACTTTTTCGCCGTTCACAAGCTTGCCGACACGTATCTCCGGTCCCTTGGTGTCGAGCAGCATGGCAATCGGCTTTCCTGTAATCCGTCGGGCCTCGCAAACAGCATCCATACGCTTACGCTGCTCTTCATGTGTACCATGGGAGAAGTTAAATCTTGCAACGTCCATGCCCGCATTGATCAGCTTGACAAGAAGATCAATGTTCTCCTCCTGAGGACCCATCGTACATACAATTTTGGTTTTTTTCATTTCGATAATCTCCTTTGAAATATAGTATGGTCTTGCAAAATTACTGATCCTGAAGATGCTTATCACCGTCAGTCTGCTTTGATGTAATTATATGTGTATGCGTATAAAGGTGATCCATACAATACTCATGGCTCCCCTCACACTTCGAGCAAAATCTGAATTCAAGATCCGGATCGGACGCCTCCGTCCTCCCGCAAATCTCACATCTGTGTCTCGTCGGCCTGAACACGGACGTCCCTGTCGAAGAAGTATATCCGGTGCGCCCTGCTGCCCGCTGCTGGAACGGGTTGCGATAACCTTCATTTGCAGACTTATTGCCCCTCGCTCTGTTCACATTGTTCTCATATCTGCGCCTGCCTTCTTCCATCCCTCTTTTGAAGTCGCGTCTGCGCTTTCTCTCCTTTGGCGAATAACGGCTGAAATCTCTCGTCGAGAAGAAGAAAATGAAGAAATTCAGCAGGGCGGCGACCATGGCTATGATCGGGATCCAGTGAGCGATATATCCGGCCATAATGAATCTGACATTGGCTCCGGCCTCATAGACCATCATGGCAAAGTACAGGATACCGAGCCATTTGACTTTGATCGGGATGATGAAGTACAGATACACCTGCGCTTCAGGGAATGTAGCTGCAAATGCAAGAAACATCGACATCACAATATAGTACGTGCTGAAGGTGTTCCCGACCATCACATTCTGTCCGATGACGGCGGAAAATACGAAGTAAGAAATAAAAGCCGCGATCAGTGTCAGCAGCATGCCGCCTAAAATATAAATATTATAGCGGAACTCTCCCCACGCTCTCTCAAGCGACGTACCGATGGACAGGTAGAACACCAGCATGATCAGTGTGAAGATGAGACCGATACCGCTGAGGTCCAGGCTCGCGGGCGGTATAACGATCCAGGTAATAATTCTCCATACCTCCCCCCGAAGAATGAGTCCGGGTTCCAGTGTCATAAACTCCGCAATGTTCGGATTGATCAGCTGCAGCATATAACCGACCACATAGCAGCAGATCATGACAAAGGTCAGACGCGGAATCGCGTACCGGCCTAACTTGCGTTCCATATTGTTCAATAATTTGTTCATAAAAAGCCTTTCTATTAATCTGTCAGATGACCGGGGCAACCTTTTTTCGCCCGGCCGGCGTATTTTTTAGCCATTTGATATCTGAATACAGATATTAATATTATATGTTTTTATGAATGTTAAGTCAATATCACGTATCATGAACGGTTCTTTACACGGTCCTTTGCATTGTTCTTTACACGATAAATTCCTGTAACAGTTCCTGGCGCTTAGATTGTTGCGCATTTACAAACCCTTCGTCTGTCTTTATAATTACAACATAGTAAATCGCGATCTCTGATCGCGCGCGAGCTGCGCGACGCACTCTGTGCGTCTTCCTTCGCGCAGCTCTGCGATCCGTCGTGCCTAAGCATGCGTAACAATGCTCCAGTGGAGCATTGTGCAGCTGAGGCTCAATCTTGATGGTAAATGGAGGTAATTCTATGGCCGGCTCTACTTTTGGCACACTATTTCGCATTACGACATGGGGTGAATCCCACGGACCCGCCCTCGGCGTTGTCGTCGACGGCTGCCCTGCCGGCATTCCTCTGTCCGAAGAAGATATCAATGTCTACATGGAACGCCGCCGACCGAACGGCGGGAACATGTCAACCGCCAGAAATGAGGCGGACAGGATCGAGATTCTCTCCGGTGTTTTCGAGGGAAGAACCACAGGAACACCGATCTCCATGATGCTGAGGAACACAGACCAACGCTCTCATGACTACAGCAATATAAAGGATGCATATCGCCCGGGGCACGCCGATTTCGGATATGATTCAAAGTATGGCATGAGGGATTATCGCGGAGGCGGCAGATCTTCCGCCCGGGAGACGGCTGCACGCGTTGCCGGAGGTGCGGTCGCAATGAAGCTTCTATCCATGCTCGGCATCAGCGTTACTGCGGAGCTCTCCGCCGTCGGCGATATTTCGGCTTCTGAAATGGAAAAATGCGAGGATCTTGTATCCTCAGTTCGAAATGAGCAGGATTCAATCGGCTCTACCGTAACATGCAAAGTCACAGGTATGCCTGCGGGAATCGGCCAGCCTGTGTTCGACAAGCTGGATGCCGACCTTGCCAAGGCCATATTCTCAATCGGAGCTGTCAAAGGACTCGATATCGGAGCGGGTCACAGTGCTGCAGTCATGCGGGGCAGCGAGAACAACGACCCCTTCCGTGTGAGGGACGGCAAAGTCGTTACGACCACAAATAATGCCGGTGGTATACTCGGTGGGCTTTCAAACGGTTCCGATATTGATCTGACTGTCTATTTCAAGCCGACTCCTTCTATAGCACGTCCCCAGCAGACCGTGAACAAAGACCATGAAGAGATCGATCTTGAAATACGCGGACGCCATGATCCGGTGATCGGACGCCGCGCTGCGGTCGTTGTCGAGTGCATGACGGCACTGGTGCTTGTGGACGCACTGCTTATCAATATGTCATCCAGAGCGGATAAGATCGTAGATTTTTATTCCTGTCTGTAGAATCAAGAACGCCTCGGCGTTCTTGCCGCGCCGCGCAAAGTGCGAAGCACCTTCATCATTGCGCGGCTGCGATCCGCCGTGCCTAAGCATGCGTAACAATGCTCCAGTGGAGCATTGTGCAGCTGAGGCATTTAATCTCT
>JAFWIM010000055.1 GCA_017514845.1 Lachnospiraceae bacterium | reverse complement strand
GTCATACCTGGAGCGGCAACGGCTGGACCGGCCAGCCTCTCATGATGAAATGGCCGCGTGAAGTCAAGCAGCATATGAATATGTATGACTCCGCCAAGAATAAAGACGATCTTGTCGAAGTCATCTATGCCAGCATGGACGGCTACATCTATTTCATCGATCTGGAAACAGGTGAGCAGACACGCGACAACATGTATCTCGGTTACACCTTCAAGGGTGCCGGCGCGCTCGACCCGCGAGGCTATCCGATCATGTACGTCGGCTCCGGCTACAACAGCTCTGAAGGGACGTCGCGCGTATTCGTCATCAATTTGCTCGACTGTAGTGTGATGTATACGTTTGGGAATGATGATTCATTTGCACTAAGAAACCTCAGCTTCTTCGACTCCTCGGCACTGGTGGACGCGGAGACGGACACGCTGATTTATCCCGGTGAAAATGGAATCCTCTACCTCATGCACCTGAACACGAACTACGATGCCGCGGCGGGCACGTTGTCCATCGATCCGGACAACATCATCAAATGGAACTACTGGGGCACCCGCTCCTCCGATGAAAATTTCTGGCTCGGCATGGAAGACTCGTGCTGCATCTACAAGGGGTACCTGTTCGTGTGCGACAACGGCGGAATCCTGTGGTGCCTCGATCTTAAGACTCTCCGGGTCGTCTGGGCTCAGGATATTCTTGATGATTCCAATGGTTCCCCCGCCCTCTCCATCGAAAACGGCCACCTGTATCTCTATGTGAGCACCTCATTCCATCTTGGGTGGCGAAGCGAAAGCACTGCGACCGTTCCGATTTGGAAAATAGACGCGGAGACAGGCGAGGTCGTCTGGAAGACTGATTACACATGCTACTCGGAATCCGGCGTCTCCGGCGGTGTCCAGTCGACACCGGCGATCGGCAGGAATTCGCTCGACGATTACGTCTATGTGACTGTCGCAAAGACCGGCGACGAGTACGGCGGCGTGCTCACCTGCCTGAATAAAGAGACCGGCGACATCGTCTGGGAGCACAGCGCGGTGTACACATGGTCTTCACCGGTGTGCGTGTATGATTCACAGGGCAACGGCACTGTCATCTATTTCACCTTCGACGGCAAGGGCTACATGCTGGATGGCGTGACAGGCGAGGTGAAGACAGAGCTTCAGCTGACGACCGAGTGCGTCGAGGCATCGCCGGCGGTCTATAACAGCCGGCTGGTCGTGGGAACAAGAGATTGTGAGTTCTATGGGATTGATTTGAAATAAGAAGAATTGTATATCAGAAATTCTGTGTCAGAGATTGAAAACAGAGCTTCACATGGGGGCTGCTGCACTTAGTGCGGCAGCCCCTATTTTAGCCCCTATTTTAGTCCCCATTTTGGCAGCCCCCATTTTGGCAGCCCCCATTTTGTTGAGTGGCGACGGTCATCTTGAGCTTATGCGGTGTTCCTTGACTGCCCGGGTGTTGAGCGGGCAGTCATCTTAGTTCAGTTCGGGGCTTAAGACTGCCCGAGTGTCATTGAGGGCAGTTGCGTTCGCTGAAATCACCTCTATTCTACTGAGAGCGAAAATCTGATATAGGAAAGTCGTACCGTCATCGAATATCAAACTCAATAAAGGTGACTGCTTTTTCACCTTTCCTTTTTTGGTGTGGTAAGCTGATTTTACTTAAAATGAGTCATTGAGACTGCCTTTGCACCTTGATTTGACTCTTATATGGCACTGCTCAAGAGTGTTATTTTGCAAGATTGACTGCCGACCGCGCTTAAATAAACTGCCGACCGCGCTTGATCAAATGAGCAGGCCACCATAATATCCATTTTGCAGTTTAATTATACTTTTTATACATTATTATTGCTATTTTAATAATATTCCATATTGACATTTTGCAATTCCATGGCATAATTAGTAGTATAACATCATGAAATCTCGAGAATCTATGAAGCGTAGCAGCAGGGTACCACGTCCATAAGAGCTGCCACACCGCATGAGGATGGAGGTTCATTGAGCCATTATTCAAATCGGAGGAAAATTCTATGACGCTCGAAGAAATGAAAAATAAAAAGACCGAGCTCGGTCTTACAAATGAAATGATATCGCAGTCCTCCGGAATCCCCCTCAGCACCATCCAGAAGATCATGAGCGGAGCAACGAAGGCGCCAAGAAGAGTCACGCTGGAAGCGATTGAGACTGTTCTGCTCACAGAGGAGCAGAAAAAGGAAAGGTCAGTCGCCAGATCTGTATCCGGGAAAACCGGGTTCAGCTATGAACAGCCAAAAGAGAGGCCAACATACGCTGTCAGAGAAGCTATGCCGAACTACAACACGCTGCATAATTTAGAAGGCGACAAGCCATACGCAACAATAAACAAAAGCAGTTCACACGCACCGCAGACCCAGGCAGAAAAGAAAAACGGCGAATACACTCTCGATGACTACTACGCCCTGCCGGATGAGCGCCGCGTCGAACTGATTGACGGTGTCTTCTATGATATGACCGCCCCAGCTGTCATCCATCAGAAGATTCTCGGGGAGTTATTTGTCCTGTTCCGCGAGTGCGCCGATGCCCATGAAGACGAATGCGAAGTCTTTGTCGCCCCATGTGATGTCAGGCTGGACCGCGATAATAAGACGATAGTCCAACCTGATATCTTCCTGATCTGTCATCCCTATGATCTGGGCGCGAAGGCTCTCGACGGAGCCCCGGACCTCACGCTGGAGATCCTGTCTCCCGCCACGCGAGCGAAAGACATGCTGCTCAAGCTTCACAAGTATCAGAACGCCGGCGTAAAAGAATACTGGATCGTCGATCCGGACCATGACACCGTTCTGGTTTATGACCTGCGCAGCGATGATTATTACCCGGAAAAATATGATTTTGACTCGGTCATCCCGATCCATATTTCAGAAGGCAAGTGCTCCATCGACTTCTCAAGAGTGAGTAGCGCTCTTGCTCGGGTCCGCTCCGCGAGCAGGCAGCATTAATCCGAACATGCGGCTTCTCATTGTCGCTATAGCTGTCCGCTCCGCGAACTGATAGCATTAACTCAGTCATCATACACAGCGAAACTAAGCCTCAATACGAGGCAGCTTCAGCCCTCAGAACATACACCCTCGCTTCATAAGGTCGCAGTATACGCTCTTCCCTCGTGTCAGGCTTGTTTTCCGGGGAACTCGTACTCTCCGACTCCATTCCACGAGCGTTGTTCTGAGAACTCGCACTCTTCGCTCCCATGGCAGTGTTGTTGCCCTGAGAGCTCGCACTCTCCGACTCCATGCCACAAGTATTGTCCGGGGAGCTCGCACTCTCCGACTCCGTATCAGGGGCACTGTCCAGAGAACTTACACCCTTGACATCAGCCCCCGCATAATTACTGAGAAGCAGCTCCCTCTCACCCTTTTTCCAGACTCCGGGGAATGAGAACCTGAGATTCTTTTTGGCAAATGAACACACGACCAGCACCCTCTCCCCCTCATACGTCCTCTCGTACATATAGAGCTTCGGGTGCATCGAATAATACTCTTTATAGTCACCGTAGATCAGCGTCTCTGAATTCTTCCGAAGCTCGAGGCACCTGCGATAAAAATTCAGGATGCTGTCCGGATCACGTTCTTCCTCCGCCACATTAATTCTATGGTAGTTGGGATTGACCCTGAACCACGGTTTGGCTGTTGAGAATCCAGCATATTTAGTTCCGTCCCACTGCATCGGCGTCCTAGCGGAATCGCGGCTCGATACATGAATGAAGGACATACGTCTCTTCTCGGAGGAATGCTTCCGGAAAGTCTTATACGCATTCTTCGATGAGACGTCAAGGTAGTCGTCGATCGACTTCATGCGGATATTTGTCATGCCGATTTCCTGCCCCTGATAGATGAATGGGCAGCCCTGCTGGAAAAGGTAACTGACCGCAAGGCAGGTGCCGGACTCCCTCCAGAAGTTTTTCTCATCGCCGTAGCGGCTGATAATGCGCGGATGATCATGGTTCTCAAGGTACAGGGCGTTCCATGCTTTTCCCGCGAGCTTTGTCTGCCACTTGGTGTAGGCCCGCTTCAGCTTCCGAAGGCTGAATTTGTGCCAGACATATTCGGTCAGGATGCAGTCCGCCATCATTGTGTCGAACTGGATCATCATGTCGAGGACCCGGTCCTCGCCGGAAATATAATTGAGGGCGGTGGAGACGGGCGTCATGGGGGCTTCACCTATTTGCAGCGCATTGTACTTCCTCGCGACATCGCGGAACTCATGCAGGTACTGCATTAGATTGGGTCCATCCTTGTAAAAAGGCAGACCGTTGATCGCCGGCAGGAACGGTATTCCGTCCGGCAGGCCCTCCTCCTTGGAAATGTATGTGATCACGTCCTCGCGGAAGCCGTCGACGCCCATGTCCAGCCAGAAACGCATAATGTCCTTGACTTCCTCTCGCACCTTCGGGTTGTCCATGTTGAGGTCCGGCTGTTTTTTTGCAAATACATGCAGATAATACTGGTCTCTCTCCTCACTGTACTCCCATGCCAGGCCTTCGAACTGGCTGTACCAGTTGTTCGGGGGCAGCTTGTTCTCGCCCTTGAACCTGGGGTCGCGCCAGATGTAGTAGTCGCTGTAGGGGTTATCCTTGCCTTTGCAGCTCTCACGGAACCACATGTGCTCGTCGGACGTGTGGTTGATGACCAGATCCATGAGGACGGCAAGGCCAAGCTCGTGTGCCCGGTTCAGGACCTTTTTGAACTGGTCGAGCGTGCCGTAGTCAGGATGGATGTCCCTGTAGTCCGAGATGTCATAGCCGTAATCCGCATTCGGTGACGGGTAGATCGGGGAGAACCAGATCCCGTCCACGCCGAGCGAGGCAATGTAATCCAGCTTGTCGTACACGCCGTACAGGTCGCCGATTCCATCGCCGTTGCCGTCACAAAAGCTCCGTATCCATATCTGATATAATGACATTCGCCGAAAATCGCGGTCCATGTTTGTCCCTCCAAATATGCAGCAATATACTCTTGTAAATCGCGATCTCCAATCGCGCGCGAACTGCGCGACGCACTCTGTGCGTCTTCCTTCGCGCAGCTCTGCGATCCGCCGTGCCTAAGCATGCGTAACAATGCTCCAGTGGAGCATTGTGCAGCTGGGGCTCAATCCAGAGCACAGGGCTTTAAACCCATGTTGAAGACGAGTTTGTTCTGCATATTCCTCGTAGACTTACGTCACGAGAATCCTGTGTTGAAGATTGATATCGGTCATTTGATTTGCGCATGCATCATAGACTCACATCACGAGAATTCTGCGTCAGAGATCAACGCACATTACTCACTGTCATGAGCCATATTCTCATAGTTAAGCAGGACCTCCTGAGACATGAAGGTCAGATTGGATTTCACCTTCTGCTCAGCTTCAGTCACCGCCTGATGAACTTTCTCGCCGGTCTCAGTCACCGCCTGCTGGACTTTCTCGCCGGTCTCAGTCACCGCCTGATGAACTTTCTCGCCGGTCCCGCTCACTGCCTGCTGCACCTTTTCGCCGGTCCCACTGACGACCTGCTGCACTTTCTCGCCGGTCCCGGTGCTCACTCGTTCAAGCATGTCGCTGAGCCCCTCCCCGGCCTCCTGGATATTGTCCATCATGCCGATGGCGGTATCCTTGAAGTCATTGAAGAATTCGGTCCGGACTCTGCGGGCGCGGGCGGCCTCATCCATGCTCCGGGCAGCCAGCTTCACCAGGTAGTCCGTCGCGCGAGTCTCGGGCTCGCGAAGCCGTCCCTGGGCCTTCTCCTCGAGGAGCCATACGTAGCGCTTGTAGGCCTCGGCCACCGCATCGCGCCATGACATATATATTTCGTTCATGGCATGCGTTCCGACATCATGCACATGATCTATCTCACCGGACAATCTAATAAGAAGGTCTCCCATCGATTCCGCTGTTTCTTCAATCAGGAAGCCGTTCCTGTTATCCGTCACTCCCTCGGCAGCACAGGAGCCCCTGACCAGCACGCTGGCCAGACCGCAGGCTGCTGCCTCGCGGACGACGAGTCCATTTGTATCAAATGTCGACGGGAAGAGAAACAGATCCGCCCTCGTATTCCATGCCCTAAGCGCGTCGCGGTCGTAGATGGGGCCGGTGAAAATGCATTTGCCCATTCCCGGTCTGTCCCCACCGATACCAAGTTCCTCTGCCTTTTTCTGCATGAGCTCCATGTCCGGTCCCTTTCCTATGAAGACCATGCGGAAGTCGTGCCCGGCATCGGACAGAATCTTGAGCGCGTCGAGAATCATGGGAATTCCCTTGTAGGTGATGATGCGGCCGACGAACAGGAACACAGGCACGCCGTCCGGAAGGTCATAGCCCTCTGTCACTTTCCGGACATCCTCTGCGTCTACGCGCCCGCGATCAAAATCGACACCGTTGTTCATGACATGGTAGTCACCCTTGAAGCCCAGAGCTTTCAGACTCTCTCCGGCCCCGCGGCTGACGGTCCAGACATCGTCGCAGGCTTCGATATTGCTGACCATGGCCTTGATTGTCTCATCCGCGACCTGACGGATCTTGAAAATCCTGCGCAGGTCAATGTCGTATTTGGTGTGGTACGTGAACGCGATCGGCGCGTGGGTGCGCTCGCGGAGGAGCCTGGCGATTACATTTGCAGAAGCCGGGCAATGGCTGTGAATGATGTCCGGCTCGAATTCAGCCAGCTTTGACACCGCTTTTTCCTGGAGGGGGTAGCCGGTGCGGTATCCATTTGCAAATGAAGCCGTATTAAAGCTCGGATACGCCACCACCTCGTACGGGTACGCAGAATAGTCGGCATCCGGATAGCGCGGAGTGCCGACGATGACCGGCGAATTGAAATCGCTGGGGAGGTATTTTGCGTAGTTCAGCAGAACATTGGCAACGCCGTCAAGGACCGGCGGGAATGATTCGTTGAGAAGACAGACTTTCATAAATAACCCTTTCTGTGTGTAAAAAAACAGGCTGCTTGCTTGGAAATCTTATCACTGTAAAAGTGCATACTTGCCTAGAGGTCTTATCACCGTAAAAGTGCATACTTGCCTAAAGGTCTCATCACTGTAAAAGTGCACACTTGCCTAGAGGTCTTATCACCGTAAAAGTGCATGATCAAAAATCAATAAACCACGAAGGCAAGGGAATTTCGCGTCACGAAGGCATAGCAGTAAATACCTTGTGGCGGCTCAAGCAGCAAAAGATTATCCGATGCACGGTCATCTTTACTACTTTGACGATGACTGTTTCTCAAAAAGAATTATAGCACTGCCTGAAAGATTTGGACAGGACACGTATTAATTCCATAAAGTGACATAGGGGCTGTCGCATTAAGACGCGCTACCACTATACTGGCAGACGATATTTGCAAATGTCTGCCAGTATAGTGGTGACGCAGCCTAATGCGACAGCCCCTCAGTAAAATATTCGTTTATAGTACTGCGTCTGAAATGACGCATATCAGTGTCTATTGTGCTGGTTCTTTATGTTTTTTGCACTTATAGCCGCCACCTGCGAAGCGACTCAGTCTTCCGGCTCCGCGACCTCATAGTCACTGTAAGCAGGTGTCTCCAGTGCATCGGCGCTCTTATCTTCTGTGGAGAAGGATGCAACGGTCACAGTGATTCCGCTGTTTCCCTGCACGTAGACAGTGCCGTCCTCGCCCTTAACTGTCACGTTATTTCCATTTGCGTCAACGACCTTACCGGCCGCATAGAGCGCGTCAATCGTGCAGTCCTCTGTAACTGTCCACACCGAATCGCTGCTCACATATACGTTGCAGTAACCGTCGCCGCCGTTGCCGGCCCAGGTCTCATCATCGACGAAGTAACCGGTAAGAGTGCTGCCATTTGTAAGATAGAAATCGAGGGTGCTGATGCTGTCGTATACGATCTTGCCGGCGACATCCTGGGAGTTGCCGGTGAAGGTGCACTGGGCACCATTTGCACCAGCACTGCCCCAACCGCGCTTATTGGTATTGCCGGTGACCTGCAGGAAGAAATCGTTGTCTTCCGAGTAGTTGATGTCGACGTCGGAGAGCAGGATCTCACTGGAAGTATTGGTCGTGTAGAAGAGACCGCCGTTCTTGCTTGTCAGCGTGCCGCCGACCATGCTGAAATTGCCTGTGCCGATCTCGGAGTCACCGGACATGCTCTGGTAAACGATGACGTCCCAGGTGACGTCGTTCTGATCGTCATCCGGCATGTTGCCGGTCAGGTCACAGTCGAACAGGCGCAGCGTATTGAGGCCTTCAATGCAGACTGCCTCGGATCCAGTCGCTGTGAGGTCAGCGTCTTCGATCGTAATGTCAGCTGTCGTGTAGACTGCCGGTGAGCCGGAGCCGTTCGATGTATAGCTTCCGCCCTCGACGACCATTGTCCCGCCGCCCCTGTCGGAACGGATTGCTGCTGCGGAGCCGCCGTTGGTCGTGACATCGAGATCCCACGCGTAGAGCGTGCCGCCTCCTGCCACATGGATACCGCCCGATGCATTCTGGTTCGTGTTGATGGTTGTGTCTTCCACGTATGCGGTGCCATCTCCGTAGGCGAATACTCCTGCGCCGCCGGATGCATCCGTGGTGATATTTGAATCTTCCACATACAGAGTGCCGTCCTTGGCAAGAAGGGCTGCACCAACTCCATAGAAGCTTGCGTTATCCCCGCCGGAGCTGTCATTCGATGTTCTCGTCACGGTCGCATTATCAATTTTGACTTCAGCGCCGCCATCGACGAGGACTGCATTTTCATCTGTTCCTGTTGATGTATACGTCTCACCGCTCGTCTGTGTATCCTCGGAGTAGGTGGTCACAGCGGAATAATCGACGGAAGCGGCGCTGCCCGGGCCTCCCATGCCACCCGGCTGACCCATGCCGCCCTGCTGGCCGTTGCCACCCTGCGGACCATTTCCGTTTTGCTGACCGTTGCCACCCGGCTGACCCATTCCGTTAGGTCTGCCCATACCATCCGGTCCGCCGTGGCCGTCTTTTAATGAAGCTTCTGCCACCTTTGCGACACTTCCATCTTCGTTCAGTGTAATTGTGAGGATCACTCCCTCTTTGATTTCCTCGAGAGTGATTCCATCAAGGACAGATTCATCAATTGTATATGTAGCGGTCTCGTCGGATGCTGTGAACAGATCGGCGATGTTCATATCACCTTTGCCCTGATCAGCAGGCAGCTCCGGCGGCGTCTGGCTGTTATCTGTCGGTGCCTGGCCTTCCGGAAGCTCCGGCGGGGTCTGGCCGTCGGTTGTCGGGGCTTGACCATCACCTGTCGGAGCCTGTCCTGCCGGCAGCTCCGGCGGGGTCTGACTATCGGTTGTTCCTGACTGCGCATCTGTTGTCTGGGAATCATCGGTCTGGGAATCAGAAGATCCTGATGACTTATTCTTTCCACCCTTCATATTAGATGTGCCCTGGTCATTTTCTCCCGGGCCTCCGTGTCTGCCACCGAGCTCACCGAGCGTGACATTTATTGTATTTCCAGAAACGCTGTCGACTCTGGCTGTCACTTTCGTCTCATTATCAGCCTTTACTTCAGTTGCAGCCGATTCGACGTCAGTCCCTGCTGACGCAGCTGCGGATGCTGTCGTTGTAGTCGTTGTGGTCGTCGTGCCGCATGCGGCGAGACCTGCTGTCATAGTCATTGCGATCATGAGTGCTAAATATTTCTTGTTCTTCATACGTAAATCCTTTTCTTCGTTGAATGGCGGGATGTTTTCGGATGTATTCACACCCCGCAAGGTTTTCGGTGTCTTCAGCTGATGTTGACAATTTACATGCATTTTTTGAAGAAAATGTGTCTCGTTTCTGAGTAAAGTATGTTCAAATATCGTCGAAAGTGTGAGGGCTTAGGCGCTACTTTCCATTCTTTCTGTTGATAAGAGAATGTTTAAAATGAAATCATATCTCCTTTCAGTTGATTAAACCTGATTTCATTGGTTGCGACTGCCCGCACAAAACTCGGGCAGTCGCAAACCCCCGAACTGACCTGAAATGACTGCCCCGCCCACACACAAAGAGCGGCGCCCCGCGCCGCTCTCCTTCAAACCATTATAATTGAGTAGACATCACGCTGCCGCTCAAGCCTCCGGCAGCTCCTTGCCAAGCCGCCTGTACATGACCTTCTTGACCGCCCGGAATATATTCTCATACCCGGTGCAGCGACACAGATGCCCGGCCAGCAGCCGCCTCAGCTCCTCGTCGGAGTAAAGCTTGCCGGCGTTCAGGATCTCGACCGTCGTCATGATGAAGCCCGGTGTGCAGAAGCCGCACTGAATTGCGGTCTCCTCCACAAATGCCTGCTGAATGTCTGAGAGCTCCCCGCCCGGACCGAGCAGGCTCTCAAGCGTCTGAATCTTCTTGCCCTCTGCCCAGATTGCAAGATAGATGCAGGAGTTGAAGGCCTCGCCGTCGATCAGCACGTTGCAGGCACCGCACTCTCCGACCTCGCAGCCTTTCTTGACTGAAGTCATTCTGAAATCGTTGCGGAGCATGTCCGTGAGGCTTGCTCGGACATCCACCATCTTTTCAACCTCTTTGCCGTTCAGATTGAAACGGACCAGCTTATACTGTGCGCTCATTAGGCTTCACCTCCCGCTCTTCGGACCGCCTCTTCGAGGCACTTTCCTGCCATCTCCACCGCGATGTGCTGTCGGAAAGCCTTGGAAGATCTCCAGGAATTTCTCGGATTGATGTCCGATATGACTGATTTTGCAAATGCCTCATAAAGCTCAGCCGACGGCCTCTGACCTGTCGCGAGGGCTTCCGCGGTTGGACAGCGCATGGGCACCGGACCCGCAACGCCGTAGGCAATGCGGCACCGCTCTATTACCTTCTTGTCTTCGGAGAGGCGGACATTGACGCTGCATCCGAGGGTTGCGATCTCCATGGCGTTTCGCATTCCGTATTTTATATAGTGACCGTATGTATTCTCGTAGCTCTCCTTCGGGATCAGGATCGCTGTCTGAATCTCACCATTCTCCGGCTTAATATCCACAGTTCCTGCTTTAATATAGAAGTCTTTAATAGGAAGACGGCGTATTCCGTCCTTACCTGTTAGCTCGATGATTGCTTCCCACGCATGGAGCGTGGAAGCGGAGTCCGCTGAGGTGACACCGTTGCAGGTATTGCCGCCGATCGTTCCGATATTGCGGATCTGCGGAGAACCGACCTGGTCGACCGCCTCACCGAGAACATTGCAGTATTTCTGGATAATCGGATCGCGGGTGATGTGTGAGAAGCTTGTCAGAGATCCGATTCGGATATTCTCATCCTCATCAATAGTCACACCGCGCAGAGCATCAATCCCGTAGATGGAAATAAACTCCATGCCGGCCAGTCTGCCTTCGCGCAGCTGAACAAGAACGTCGGATCCTCCGGCAAGTATTTTAGCCTGCGGATGTTCAAGACGCAGGGCTACTGCCTCCTCGACGCTCCGGGCTTCATAAAGTGCTTTCATATCATACATAAATCACACCTCCTGCCATTCGTCGTGAATCACGCCCGCTTTCACGAGTTCGGCGTAAAGGACCTGCGGGTTGATCGGAATGTGGTCGATAGCTACGCCTG
>JAFWIM010000054.1 GCA_017514845.1 Lachnospiraceae bacterium | reverse complement strand
TGAGCCATTGTGTTCTACCTCCGGTATTATTTTGGTTGTGGTGATCTTATTATACCTAAAGGTTGGAGCCAGTGGCTCTTTTTAAATTTTGATTTTACACCATTATAAGGACGTTACTATGATGGCAGTAGCTTTCATTGAAATCAACTTTTTTGACTGAGAGCAAGAAAGAAGGCATTCAGTCATTTTTGGTCGATGCGGCGTTCGATGACTGCCCGGGCGCCATTGATGGCAGTAGCTTTCATTGAAATCAACTTTAACGACTGAGAGCAAGAAAGAAGGCCCTCAGTCATTTTTGGTCGATGCGGCGAATGATGACTGCCCGGGTGCTGATGATGGCAGTAGCTTTCATTGAAATCAACTTTATCGACTGAGAGAGTAGAAAGAAGGCATTCAGTCAACATTGGTCGATGCGGAGCATGATGACTGCCCGAGTTGAAAAGTGGGCAGTCGCGATAATTGAAGTCACCTCTGAGCTACTGCCCGTCAAAATCTGAAAAAAGCAAGTTCTACCGTCACCAATTATCAAAATCAGAAAAGGTGACTGCTTCAAGGCTACATATTCAAATTTTACTTTCGGCTGATTTATCTAAAAACGAGTTGGCGTGACTGCCCATGGTAGATGATTTGACCTTCGTATGGCACTGCTTATTTATACATTTTTTTAAGATTGACTGCCGACTGGCAATTGGAGTCACAGTAAACAAGACAAAGTGGTCAAAGTAGAAACCGAGCAGCCAAAAGCCAAACAAACCGAGAAATGATTAGGACTTCTTGAAGTATTAACCCAAATCGAGTATTATGATATGGGGTTTGCACTTTTTTAACAATATTGACAGTAATCTGAAACACTTTTCTGGTGATATTGGTCTAATATAGTGTGTGAAATTTTCTTAGGTGGAGTATTTTAATGAGTAATTACAGGGATGACCATGGGGTGGTAAATCCCAATGGTGTTAATAATGAAGGCTCCGGTGGATTCGGTCCTGCCGGTGAGGAGCTTCTGGCTGAACTCAATCATGAGTATGAGCGCCCCTCGCAGACTGCGGGAAGCATGTCTAATGCTAAGGCAGCCAGGGAAGCCAAAATGTCTGAGACCGCTGAAACAGCTGTGACAGCCGGTGAAGGCGTCGTGGCTGCAAATGCTGAAACAGCTGTGACAGCCGGTGAAGGCGTCGTGGCTGCAAATGCTGAAACAGCTGTGACAGCCGGTGAAGGCGTCGTGGCTGCAAATGCTGAAACAGCAACCAAAATAGAGGAAACAAAGCCGACAGAAACTGCAGAAACAGCAGAGCCCGCGAAAGCCGAAGTGACTGATACCATTGCGACCGCAGCAGGATCAACTGATGAGATTTCCGAAACCGCATCAGTGGGCACAACCGAAACCGCCGGCACAGCAGTGGCCGGCACACAAGCCGCCGCGCCGCAACCCGCAAGCACAGCCGCAGACGTCGCCGCGTCCTCGGACCCTGCCCCGGTGCCGCCCGCACAGCCGGATCCCGCGCCGACGCAGCCGGATCCCGCGATGACGCAGCCCGCTCCGACACCGCCCGCCCAGCCCGAGCCGCCGGTCCCGGAAAAACGCACGTCGATCTGGGTCAAGCTGTTGCGCACGACCCTGCTCCTTGCAGCAATCATAGGCGCGTTCGTATTCTATTATGTGACCCAGTCCTACCAGTATAACGATAAGTTCATGATCGGAACGTATGTCAATGGAAACGACGTCAGCGGTCAGACCGTAGAGCAGGTCGAGGAAGACATCAGGGAACGCGTTGAGGACAGCTACAGCCTGACGCTGACCTTCCGCGACGGTTCGAAGGAGACGATCACACCGGAGGAAATCGGCTACAGATATGTCTCGACAGGTGAGGTCGAGCAGGCAATGAATGATCAGAACCCGCTGACATGGGTCCTCAGAAATATGGGCAAGACCGTTGAGATCGACGTCCCGGAGAACCACACCTTTGATGAGGCAAAACTCGCGGAGATCGTGAAGGCAATGCCTGAATTCCAGGTTGAAAATGTCGTCACCCCCACCAACGCATACCTCAACATCACGGACAAGAACGAATTTGAAATCGTTCCCGAGACTCAGGGCAATGCCCCGATCGCGGATGCCATACTCCCGACTTTGAATGAGCTGGTCACGAATTCGGAGACGGAAGGCGATCTCAACGATATCAAAGGATCTTATGAGACGCCGACGGTCACAGCGGACAACCCGGATCTCGTCTATCAGTGCGACAACCTGAATAAGTTCCTGTCGACAAAGATAACATATAAGCTCCCGAAAGATGTGACGAAGACTATAGACCGCGGAATGCTGATCAACTGGGTCACGAGGCAGGACAACGGGTATTATTATCTGGACGATACGACCATACATGATAACTGCGCGAAGTATGTCGCCGATATCGCAAAGGAGGTCGATGAGAGACACAACTCGATTCCGTTCCCGTCGACAAATTCCGGAACGATCAACCTGTCCTGCGCAGAGTACGGCCATGTGATTGATCAGCCGGGTGAGACAGAGGCTCTGTTCAAGGAAATCAAAGAGTGCAAATCCGAGGAGAAAGAACCACTGTACTCTCTCAATAAGAATGTGGATGCGAGATTCGGCGGAACGTATGTCGAAGCGGACCTCTCTAATCAGCATGTCTACTACTATGAGAATGGACAGCTGGTCCTCGATACGCCGTGTGTGTCCGGTACGAAGTATGATTCATCAAGACACACGGTGCTCGGTCTTTATTCGATTTATTATAAGCAGAGGAACCGTACTCTGAGGGGACCGATGGTAAACGGTGTTCCGTCCTACACGTCATTTGTCAATTTCTGGATGCCGTTCTATAAGGGCTACGGTCTGCATGACGCATCCTGGAGAGGCAGCTTCGGAGGAACCATCTATTACAGTTCCGGTTCCCACGGCTGCATCAATCTGCCGTACAACGCCGCGGCAACACTCTATGAACATACGGAGGTCGGCACTCCGGTCATCGTATTCGGCGGATATTAATGGATTTTATGTGGACGGTCCTGCATGCATGAACGCGGGATCGTCCATGTCGTTTTTCAGGGCAGAAAATCCGACATTCTCCCGGGTAATGAGGCGAATTACATGTCGTCACCCCATCGCCCAGTGGCAGCGAGTTTCCGTCTATTACGACCGAAAGGATAGAATTATGAAAATCAGAGATTTGCTTG
Organism: Lachnospiraceae bacterium; assembly: GCA_017514845.1. Taxonomy (GTDB): domain Bacteria; phylum Bacillota; class Clostridia; order Lachnospirales; family Lachnospiraceae; genus Chordicoccus. Next base: position 15,269 of record JAFWIM010000054.1, on the reverse strand, counting down.
AAAGAGACAAAGAGCGGCTTATGACGCGTCTTGCAAATGCCGATAACCCCGAACAGGCCGCCCGCGAATGCGAGGACGAAATCGGCCGCCTTCTTCTGGAGTACAACGAACAAGCACCCAGCGACCGGGTCGGCGAGGCGGCTTACTACTCGATGCAGACGGCCAAAGCTGCGATATCGCTGGTCGACAGTACAGGTGAGATCCGCGCTTATGAGCGCACAGGCGGCACTCAGGTGAGCGGGAAGAATTACGTGATCCCCTTAGCCGGCGGCATAGGCGGCATGGCAGCCGGCGGACTTGTTCTGGCGCTTGCCCCGGCAGTATTTGCCCCGGTCGGCCTGATCGGCCTGATTGCGGGCTTTGCTGCGACATTTGTAGCGGGCGTGAGATTCGGCGGAAAGCGTTCCGTGCCCGCTAACCGCGATCAGATTTTTGAGACCAGAGTGGATGGAGGAAAAATCTACTCGAATCTGCTCCGGATGATGACGGTCATCGATCGAAACCTTCAGGACATCCACGGCCGGGAGCAGCAGGAAGCTCCGGCGATCGCGATGAAATCCGAAAAGGCTGAGTCGGAGGAGCTCGAGCTTCTGTCCGGTATTCTGGAGTCGGCCTACGCGCGGCGCGATGAGGGCGATGCCGAGGATACCATTTCCAATGTAAAGTTTTATCTGCATCGGCAGGGAATTGATGTCGTCGATTACTCGGTCGAGACAGAGCGCTGGTTCAATAAGATGCCATCGAAGAGGCGAGGCACGATCCGTCCCGCGCTTGTCAGGGACGGGGCAGTCCTGGTCAGGGGAATAGCACAGGGAGGAATGTGAGATGGAGAGATTTTTCGGTTTTGACCTCGGCGATGCCGAGAGCGCAGTCACCAGACTAAAAAATGACCCGTCCGCCATCCCCGAGGTGCTGTCTGTCAGGGACGCCAAAAGCTTTATCACAGCGTACGCCCGGCTGGTAAATCAGGACATTCTTATTGGGGAGAGTGCCTGCTATACGGCTGAGGCGATTGAGCGAAAAATCCGCTTTAAGAGCCGCTTCCTTGTCGACCGGGACTGCGAGCGGGATATCAAGAGCTTTGCCGCCGGTGTTCTGGGAGAGCTGATAAGGAACGGAGATTACATCCAGGGCGAGGATTGCAGTATGTATATCGGCTGCCCTGCCGGATGGGACGCGCAGACGAGAGAGCGCTACCGCTATATTTTCGAGCAGATCGGCTACCCGCCGGTAAAAATTATTTCCGAATCGAGGGCGGCCCTTGTCTCCGCCTGCCAGTCGAAGCATCTGCAGGTCGGCTATGATATCCTGAGCCATCCTGTCCTTGTCGTGGACATCGGATCCTCAACGACGGATTTCGCCTATATCTCCGGGGGAAAGGAAGCACCGCTCCACACAGCGGGTGAGGTCTTCCTGGGCGGCGGAATTATGGATGAGCTGCTCCTCGACTGCTCTTTGGAGACGTCGAAGGATGGGAAACGGCTCCGGGAAGTATTTGCTGAGAGCCCGTCGTGGCGGAGCTACTGTGAATTTGCCGCACGCAGACTCAAGGAAAAGTACTTCTCGGATGAGAGCTACTGGAAGGACAATCCGTGTGTGAAGACGGTTCAGGTCTATTATGACAAGCCGCTAAGGCTCGTTCTCAAGATGGATGCCTCCGTGGCTGACCGGATCCTTCACAAAAAGACAGACAGGCTGAACGGAAGGTCCTTTAAGGAAGTTTTCATCGAGAGCCTTCGGGAGACCAGGAGACATATAAACGGAGATATGCCGGACCTCATTTTCATGACGGGCGGCGTCTCCAAGCTTGCGGAGATCAGAGACTGGTGCCGGGAAGTCTACCCGGAGGCGGTCATCATCACAGAGATCCAACCGGAATTTTCTGTGGCAAAGGGACTTGCCCTTGGCGGCAGGATCGACGAGGAGCTGAGGCTCTTCCGCAAGGAACTGCAGGACCTCATCGATTCCTCGGTGATCGAGCGTATCGTGTCCGAGAATGTCGACGGTCTCTATATGCGGGCGGTCGATTCCATGACAGGACCGATTTTAAAGGAGGTCATGCTGCCGGTGATCCATCGCTGGAGAGACGGAAAAATCAAGAGGCTGAGCGACATCGACAGTGAGCTTCAGAAGGATATCGAGGCATTCCTGCACACGGACGAAGCCAAGCAGCTGCTTGTCGAGCCTGTTCAGCAGTGGCTGCGGCCGGTTGCCTACGAGGTAGAGGAGCACACGGTGCCGATCTGTGTGAATCACAATGTGCCTTATAAAGCGCTGAGCCTCTCATCATATCTCGCCCTGTCGGATATTGATATTCATCTTGATACCAAGAATGTGTTCAATGTGGAGGAGATGACTCTGCTCATAGACACGATCGTAGCCCTCATCATCGGGCTTCTGTGCGGCGGCAGCGGCGTAGCCCTTATTGCCGAGGGCTTTATCGGCATCATTGCGGGCTTCGTCATCACTTCTCTGGTCCTCATACTCGGAAAGAACCGGATGCAGAAAGCGATCATGGATCTGGACATTCCGCGCCCGATCCGCAAGCTTGTTCCGAAGAGATACTTCGAGGAGCATCTTGATCAGCTGAAGGATGAGATCAGGGCGAGCTTCTATGAGAGTTTTGAGAAGGAAAAAAATGAGGAGATCTCAGAACGCCTCGTGAGAGAAATTTCCGATCAGATTGAAGAGTGCCTGACCAACATGGCAAGGGTGGTAGAGATTCCGCTCGGATGATTTTCCGGTGCCATTGCCGTTGATTCCCTGTTTTTGTATACACTCCGAATTTGTCAACAAAATCGTGCGACAGTATTTACAATTGTTAAACATTTATAATATTTTCAAGATTACTATATACAAATTGGTGATTTTGTAAGATAATATAACTCAGTATGGGTTAGCCGCTTCCGCAATCATGGACTGATACATGTTCCGGCGGCGGTGCCTCTCGTGGGGAACGGATGTTTATCTTAGTAGGGGGAAGTCCATGCTTCTATGAAGCGGAAGAACAGTGATACCGGAAACAGACGGGAATCGGGGGACTATATGGGCAGACTTGAAAAAGAAATTATCGATTCCATTTTATCCAGATATCTTCTGATTTATGCAGTGGATCTGGACAATGACTATATGGAGGTCGTGTACGAGACCGAGAAGTACGGCACATTCGGTATGGAACGGTCCGGCAGGTATTCCGAGCTCAACAGTAAGTATAGTCAGGAGCGTGTTGACATTGAATTCTCCAAGTGGAGAGAAGAAGTCGGCAGCATCGATAATCTTAAAAAAGAGCTGACGGACAAGGATTATTTCGATCTGGCCTTTCCCGTGAATTACGGAAAGTGGCGCAGTGTTGAATACAGGGTCATAGCCAGAAGACGGGAGATTCCGACGAAAGTCATCATGTGCTATAAAAAGGTAGATGACGATCGTGCGGAAGTATTTCTGATGCGCCAGGAGCGGGAGCGAAACCGCAGCCTCCTTGAGAATATGCTGAATAAGGAGCGGGAAGCAAGTGATTACCGCATGGTGTTTCTTGCAAATATGTCCCAGGAGCTCCGAGTCGCCATGAACAGCGTGGTCGGAGACGCGGCCATGGCCCTGCAGAGCGACGAAGACAAGCTCGTCAGGACGAGTCTTGAACGCATATTGAAGAACAGCACGCAGATGCAGCGGCTGATCACCAATACGCTGGATCTTGTGCGCATTGAGACCGGCCGCGTGCGCATTGATTCCACGCCGAATGACCTGAAGACCATCATACGGGATATTCAGGAGATCGTAGAGCCGATGGCAGAAGCTAAAAAGCAGAGCTTTTCTGTAGAGATGGGGCATCTTGAGCACTCCAAGGTCATCTGCGACAGAGGCAATCTGTCGATCGTGATCCTGAATCTTCTCCGGAATGCCGTGAAATTCACGCCGGAAGGAGGAGCGATCAGGCTCGCGGTGCAGCACAGGAAGAGCCACGAGGTGGACGCCCTTTCCTATGAATTCCTGGTGGAAGACAACGGAATCGGAATAGGTGAGGAGTTCCAGAAGAGGATTTTCGAGCCGTTCGCGAGGGAACATGTCAACGAATATGAGGGGGCCGGCCTTGGTCTTCGGATCGCTTATCGGCTGACGCAGCTCATGGGCGGCACAATCACCGTGCGCAGCACGCGCGGCATCGGAAGTTCGTTTACGGTCATTCTCGATCTTAAGCTGCAGGATCCTGTGGAACTGCTTCCGAAGAGGGCGGAGGACGAGAAGGTGCCGATTGAACAGTTGATGGCGGGCAAGCGGTTCCTTGTTGTCGAGGACAGTATGATTAATACCGCAATCATGACAAAGCTCATGAATCATCTGGGTGCATATGTCGAGCACGCCGAGGACGGTATGCGGGCCATCGCTATGGTGCGCAGGAACCCGGCGGATTATTACGATGGGATCCTCATGGATATTCAGATGCCGGTGATGAACGGCTATGAGGCGACGGAAGCCATTCGAATGATGGATGGCGGAGCATCTTCGCGCAGCTCAGTTCCGATCATCGGAGTGAGCGCGAACGCCTACGAGGTCGATCGCGAGAAGGCGCTTGCTTCCGGTATGGACGCATACCTGGCAAAGCCGGTCGATATAGAAGAGCTGATGTCAGTATTGTCTCAGGTTATGCATTGATTATCTCGGTGGGGGAAGGCTCCCGCTTCTGCAGGCGGTGGGCAAGTCAATATCCCGCGCCAAGTCTCGCGAGAGAGACTTGAATGAATTACGGGGCTGTGCGGGCAGCCCCGTTTTTAAAATACAGGTCTGTAAAACCCCGGGGCGGGTCCTTTTGACTTGCTCATGCGGGTGGATCGCAAGAATTTTGAGATGATGGGAGTTAATTGAACTGAATTGTGATGAAAAGAAAGGAACTGGCAGGTATAGCTCTGGCCGCGGCCACAGCGGTTTTTCTGTTTTCCGGCTTCACAGTGCGTATCGGCATTGTCGCGGAGCCGACAGCGCCTCTTTATGAGTACGAGGCGCTGACGGAGAAAGACTTTAAGGTCGAGACAAGAACACTTTTCGGTATAAAAAAAGAGGTCCCGGAGTTCTCCATGTCTTATAAGGGCGCAGCGGATACGGAATCGGACACACCCCCGGCGACCGTCACGGAATATACATTTTCCAGCGACAGATGGACGACAAGCATCAGCGTCCCGTACGTGAAGGCGGAGAAGGTCACATCCGGATATGACGGAGAGCTGTACCAGAGCGACATAATTGACCCTGAGCGGGTCTTGACATACCTTGTGTACGAGGACGGCAGGAAAAAGGAGATCCCGGAGGAGATCACTGAGCTGCCTGAGGAAGGAATATTCGAGAAGACGACCCTGCAGGTCACGACCGTGTACGGGGACGCGCAGGCGGTGATCGATCCGGTGAAGGCCGTGGGAGCGAGGCTCGTGCAGGACGGTCCGTTCTACGAGACCACCCTGCCGTCGGCGGAGAATCTCACCTGCGTCATTGAGTACAAGGATGGACATGAGAAGGAGACAAAGGTCTTCACCGTCAGGGATCCGGAACCTGTGAGGGAGGACAGAGTGGTGACCGTGGATACATTTGCAGGAGAAGCCTCCGCAAAAATCACGGTGGAGCCTGTCACAGGCGCGATCGCGGACACGGACCCCGGCCTGCTCTTTCAGGAGGATATGCTGAACGTGACAGGCATCCGACTGCAGTATCAGGACGGGCACGAGGAGCAGGCGAAGATGGATGAAGTACGCCTTGAGCCGGAAGCCTACCTGCCGCTGGTCTACGGGGATACGGAGATCTCGTTCGACTACCGGGGAGGGACCTACTCGTTCAAAGTGAGCGCGAGCAGGGACACGGAGATCCATCGGGCAATGAAGGATTACGCGGATGAAATTGAGACAGCGAAGTATCTGCACCTCACGGATACGATCATGGTGACGATCAATGAGTATGAGACGGATGAGTATTATTATCTGCTGACCCATATCGTCATCGATGACCCGTCCCAGATCCACGCGGGTCTTTCAAATGACGACTACGGCGGATCGAGGGAGACACCGACCAGCGCCGCGGAGAGGCTCGGCTGGGTCGTGGGCATAAACGGCAGCAATTTCAGCTATGTCACGAACACTCCGACGATGGCGGATGTCTCGATCAAGAACAGTCAGGTCATGCCCGACAGTAAAATGACGGCCAACGGCATGGAGATCTGTCTTACAAGAAGCGGAAATCTGTTCTCGCCCCAGCAGGGGATGACAGTGCAGGAGCTTCTCGCAATGGGTGTCACGGACACGTGGTGCTGCGGCGATACCCTGCTCATCTCCAACGGTCAGGCGGTGAATGTAGGAATACAGAGCGAGCAGTACAGGTACCCGAGAACTGCGATCGGAATGGTCAGACCTTGCGAATATTATATTATCACCGCCGGCAATGGAGGGTATAATAAAGGTATGACTTACGATGAGATCCGAAGCACCCTTATGTCCCGGGATTGCGGCTTCGGCAAATGTCTCGACGGCGGAGGCAGCAGCTCGCTGGTCTTCGAAAAGCAGCTCCTGAATAATCCGGCAGCAGGCTCAGAGAGACCTGTCACTGATTTTTTATATTTTACTGAATGAGGAATGACATGCTGGCACAGGGAATACGCCTGGCGGACCGCTATGCGGTCCGCGACAGAATTGCATACGGGGGAGAGACGGTAAGCCGCGCGTACGATATGAAGACCGAGCGGTTCGTTCTCGTCCGCACAGTCTCGAATGTCAGAGACAGTGAACTGCTGCTGCGTGTCAAAGCCCTCTCCACCGTGGAGGGAAGTCATCTCCAGGCGGTCCTCGATGCCGCCGTGTACGACGGGACCCTCTATGCGGTCTGCGATGATGTAAAGGGCGCGTCCATGAGGAGCGCGTTTCTCATGCACGGTCAGTATGGAGAGAAGGAAGTCCTCCGGTGGGCGAGGGGAATCGCGAAAGCGCTGTCGACGCTGCACGGCCGCAGATATCCGATCGCCCACAGCCGTATGGATATGGCCCATATTCTGATCGACCCGGAAAAGAGCAGCGCGAGTCTGGTCAACTACGATATTCAGGAGGCTGTCAGACTGCAGGACGCTTCCAAGGTCGAGGAGGCAGCATGGCTGCAGAATAAGAAATTCTATCAGCGACGCAGGGAGACATTTGTATCGCAGGCGAACGCGGACGCATTTGCGCGCGATATCCGCGCGTTCGGTGAGATCATGTACGAGCTCCTCACCGGAAAGGCGCCCGGTTCTCCCCATGAACCGCTTGTGAAGTGCCTGCCGGAGATGTCGGAGCCATTTGCAAATGTCATAGAAAAGTGCCTTGCGGATGGCGACTCCGGATACAGGAACGGACTTGAACTTTCGGACGCTCTGCGTCATCTCTACCGCGAGGATTCCCAGTACAAGAGGTACAGGCGAGAATCCCACAAGAGGATGATGGCAGGCCTTGCCTGCATTGCCGCGGGCGCGGTCCTTGTCGGAGCCGGATTCTTTGTCCGCAGCTACGGGAAATACGCAAGGTATACAAAACTGGTCGAGAGCGTCAGCACCGAGGAGGATCCTGAGACGCTGGAGAAAAATATGAGTCTCATCGAGGAAGCGAAAGAACTCTTGCCGGGAAAGCTCAGCGCATACGTCCTTGAGATGGAGAATCTGTACAGGCAGGGCGAGTATCAGGCGGTGGTCGACTGCGGGAAAGCCGTGAAGAGGAACAGGCAGATCGAGGCGAGCTCAGAGAATGCCGCCCTCCGCAGTGAGATGTTTTTCACCTGGGGAGAGGCCGAGTTCGAGCTGAGTGATTATAAGGAGGCGGAAAAAGCTTTTTCGGACGCTGTCTACTACATGCCCGAAGATAATGAAAATCTCTATGCGAGAGCCCTCAGGGACGAGGCGGTAAGTCTCATCAGGGATAGCAGACCGGAGGAGGCAGAGCCTCTTTTGGATGAACTTTCAAAACTTCTGGCAGGGCAGTCTGTCCTCACATACGTGAACGCGGAGAATGCCTACATGCAGGGTGAGTATGAGAAAGCCATGTCCCTGTACGGGGAGGCCGCTCTGGTGGGAGATCCGGATATGACGAGACGGTCTGTCCTTATGATCTCAAAGCTCTACGGAATCTCCGGGGCAACGGAGAAACGGATCGAATTCCTGACCCAACAGGTTGAATCCGCAGACGGTCGGTTCTATATCATGCTGGTCTCGGAACTTGCGGATGTCTGGACCGAGCGGGCGGAATCCGAGAAAAATGTGACCAAAAAGGCGTCTTATCTGAAAAATGCCTATGAGCAGTACATGACGCTGAAGAAAGAAGGCAGCGCGTCAGCCCACACGCTGGACCGGCTTGCCTATATATCCGAGACTCTCGGCAATTACAGCGAGGCTGCCGATTTTGTCTCGGAGCTTACAAGAAATTATCCGGAGGATTACCGCGGATTTAAGCGAAAGGCATTCCTTGAGGCGGCCATCGAGGAGGAGCGGCAGGAGAGTGAGCGCACCTACGATGAGTTCCGGGATGCCTATAACCGGGCCAATACTCTCTTCTCCTCAAGCGGCAACCTTGCGGATGACGAGATGTTAAAACTCCGGGAGCTTCACGAGAAACTGAGAAAGGGCGGATGGTTCGGATAAATAAGCTTCACGGGAAACTGAGAAAAGGCGGATGGCTCGGATAAAAGGAGGAGATAGTTATGATTGTCGGAGGAATTGTCCTTATTGTCGTCGGCATCGGACTTGCCGTCGGCGGAGCTGTGATCCTTGTCGCGGAAGCCTTTCTCATGCAGAAGCGTGAGAAACAGATCATTGATAAAATGAACGAGAAATACTGATAAGCGAGGAAATAACTATGATGCCTGACGGAAAAAAGAATGTACTGCTGGCTGTGTCCGGTTCGATCGCGGCCTACAAGGCGTGTGACATCGCGAGGGCCTTTGTGAAGGAGGGCGTTAGCGTCACGGTCACCCTGACCCCCAACGGGGCAAAGTTCGTCACGCCGGTCACGTTTGAGACACTGACAAACAGTAAGTGCCTCATCGACACATTCGACCGGAACTTCAAGTTCGAGGTGGAGCACATCGCGGCGGCAAAGGCGGCGGATGTGTGCCTGATCGCCCCGGCTTCAGCCGATATAATCGGCAAGATTGCAAACGGCATAGCCGATGATATGGCCACCACCACGATCATGGCAGCGACCTGTCCCAAGCTGATTGCCCCGGCTATGAACACGGCCATGTATGACAACCCGATCGTTCAGGAGAACCTGGCTAAGCTTGTCCGCTATGGCTATAAGATCATCACGCCCGACACAGGTCTTCTGGCTTGCGGCGATGTCGGGCGCGGGAAGCTCGCTCCGGTCGAGACAATCGTGGAGGAGGCAAATAAGGTGCTGTCCGGGACGGGAAGACCAAAGGATCTCGCCGGAAAGAAAGTTCTTATCACTGCCGGACCGACACAGGAAGCGATCGACCCGGTCCGCTATATCACGAACCATTCGAGCGGGAAAATGGGATACGCGCTGGCGGAAGCTGCCAGGGACCGAGGAGCGGATGTGGTCCTTGTCTCGGGTCAGGTCGCCCTTACGCCGCCTCCCGGCATGACCGTTGTGAAAATCGTTTCGGCCGCTGACATGGCGGAGGCTGTATTTGCAGAATTTCCGGATACGGATGTGCTCATTATGGCGGCGGCGGTCGCCGACTACAGGCCGAAGACCGTAGCTGACCAGAAGATCAAGAAGTCGGGCGGAGGGATGACGATCGAGCTTGAGCGCACGACCGACATCCTGGGCACTCTGGCCGACAAGAAGACGCATCAGTTCGTGTGCGGCTTCTCGATGGAGACGGAGAATCTGATTGAGAATTCGAGAAAGAAGCTCGTGAAGAAGAAGCTCGATATGATAGCTGCCAACAGTATACGTGACGAGGGGGCGGGATTTGCCCACGACACCAACAAGGTGACTGTCATAACGCAGGAGGATCTGTGTGACCTGCCGCTCACGTCAAAGGCGGAGACAGCGCATCTCATCCTTGATGAGATCGTAAGGAGACTATGAAAGACCGTAACAGCTCAGACAGGCTGTGCCTGATATCATTAACCAGCTCAAACATCATCTTCATCGAAAAGCGTAAGTCCTTCTTTACAATGCTTTTCTCACGAAGATGGATGCTTTGAGCCGGTAAAACAAGGAGCAGGCGATCTGACGCGAGTTCAAAAAAGATCTTGATTTAGGCAAATTGCAATGAATTACTCATAAAAAAGGAGGGCAAAGACATGATGAAATGGCTACAGGATGCAGTGTTTTATGAAATCTACCCCCAGTCGTTCTACGATGCGAACGGTGACGGCATCGGAGACCTTATCGGCATCATTGAGAAGCTTGACTATATTAAGGATCTTGGCTGCAACGCGCTCTGGATCAACCCGTTTTATGATTCCCCGTTCAAGGACGCGGGCTATGACGTGCGCGACTACAGGAAGGTCGCAGCCCGCTACGGGACAGATGAGGACGCTGTGAGACTTTTTGAGGAAGCGCATAAGCGAGGGATGAAAGTGCTGATCGACCTTGTCCCGGGTCATACCTCAGAGGAGCACGAGTGGTTCAAAGCGAGCTCGAAGGCGGAGAAGAATGAGTACTCGGACCGTTATATCTGGACGGACTTCATTTTCAACGGCATCGAAGGCCACCCCTATATCGGCGGCGAAGCTGAGAGGGACGGCGTCTATATGCTGAATTTTTTCAAATGCCAGCCCGCCCTCAACTATGGCTGGTTCAATCCGACGGAGCCCTGGCAGAAGGGAATCGATGACCCGGCATGCCTTGCGACCCGTAAGGCTATGGCGGATGTGATGCGGTTCTGGCTCGAGAAGGGCTGCGACGGCTTCCGCGTTGACATGGCGGATTCGCTGGTCAAGGAGGATGATGAAAATAAGAGCGGCACATGTCAGATCTACAGAGATATACTGCCGGGGCTGTGGCACGATTTCCCGCATGCCGCATTTGTATCCGAATGGAATAATCCCGACCAGGCAATTAACGGCGCGGGCTTCGACATGGACTTCTACCTGAACCATCCGGGCAACGGTGTCAACTCCCTGTTCCGCGACTATATCACGGAGGGAGAAGACAGAAGCTTCTTCCGCGCGGACGGCCACGGGGACATCATGAAATTCCTCGACGAGTACCTGCCGAGATACAGTAAGACGATGATGAGCGGCTATATCAGCCTCATCACATGCAACCACGACACGCCGAGACTGACGAAGACTCTGACTAAGCGAGAGATCGAGCTCGCGTACGCGTTCATTTTCACCATGCCCGGCGTTCCTTTCCTCTATTACGGCGACGAGATCGGCATGAAGTATCTGGATATTCCTACCAAGGAGGGCGGATATTTCAGAACGGGAAGCCGCACGCCGATGCAGTGGAATTCCGGGAAGAATCTCGGATTCTCGGAGGCAGACGCGGCGGACCTTTATCTGCCGGTCGATGATGCGCCGGATGCTCCGAATGTTGAGGATGCCATGAAGGATCCGGACTCTCTTTATCACACGGTAAAGGATCTGATCGCGCTTCGGCATGCCAATAAGGACCTGCAGGCCAACACATACTGCGAGGTCATTTATGCCGAGAAGGAGAAGTTCCCGTTCATCTACAAGCGCGGCAGCTTTATCATGGTCCTCAATCCATCTAAGGAGACGATGACGAACATCATCCCGGCGGGATTTGCCAAGGTCTATGGAATCGGTGATATCGAGGCGCTGCCGGTGGACGAGAGTGACGTGCTGAAGGTGGGGCCGCAGTCATTTGCGGTATTTAAGGCGACAACGGAGAAGGCAAGAGAAGCGGCGATCGCCTGGAAGCAGTAAATAAAACGGCATATCTCGCAGTTCGCTGTCCGGCAGCAAGCATCATCTTCATCGAAAAGCGTAAGCCCTACCCTGCGAGCTAAGGAAACGCTTACACGTTTCCTGATCTCTCGGTCGGACTTACAATGCGCATCTCAGGAGATGGATGCTTTGCAGCCGGTTAGCGAACTGTGAGCTGTGCCTGCCCGGCAGCAAGCATCATCTTCATCAAAAAGCGTAAGGAACCGGATGTGTCCGGGAGGAGGAAATAATGATTCTCGCAATCGATATGGGAAACACGAATATTGAGATTGGATGCGTCGATGACGAGAAGATCCTGTTCACAGAGAGAGTCTCGACCGACAGGCGGAAGACAGAGCTTGAGTATGCCGTCCTCATCAAGACGATTTTGGAGCTCCGCGGCGTTGAAGCAAAACGGATCGACGGCGCGATCCTCGCGTCGGTCGTACCGCCGCTCACGCAGATTCTCTGCACCGCTGTAGAGAAGGTCGCCGGGATGAAGCCTATGACGGTCGGCGCGGGTCTTAAGTCAGGCATTAACCTGAAGATGGACAATCCGGGTTCAGTCGGCGCGGATCTGGTCGTCGATTCGGTGGCCGCCCTCAAAGTCTACGGCGCGCCCTGCATCGTGATCGACATGGGAACAGCGACGACGATCACGGTCGTGGACCGCGCAGGCAACTATATCGGCGGCGTGATCCTGCCGGGCGTTGTGGTCTCGGTAGATTCACTGGCAAGCCAGACGTCCCAGCTGCCCCATATTTCCCTTGAGGCGCCGAAAAAGGTGATTGGCAAGAACACGGTCGACTGCATGAAGAGCGGTATCGTCTTCGGCGAGGCCGCCATGCTGGACGGCATGATCGAGCGCTTCGAGGAGGAGCTCGGCTATCCATGCAAGGTGGTAGCAACGGGTGGTCTCTCCAAGGTGATCGTTCCTCACTGCCGGAAGGATGTGATTATTGACCCGATGCTCATGATGAAGGGCCTCAAGATTATTTACGACAAGAATAAGTGATTGACAATTCTCGCCCACAGACGGCCGTAATTAAAATTGAGGCTGCCCGGTGACTGCGGGTGAAATTCAGTAAGCGACTTTATAGGAAGATTTACGTATCCTGCATGTGAAGAACAACGAGGCGCTCTTCACATGCAGGATACGTCTGTCGGAAAGGGCGGACAGGCAATTCCTTGAATGCGCAGGGTTTTGCAAGCGCCTGGGAAAGGGCAGAGGATGAGAGGAGCTAGAGCAGGCGAGACTCCGTCAGTCTCGGTATTGATGTATGTTTATAATCAGGCGCCATACCTTGAGAGGGCAATACGCAGCGTGGTCGGACAGCAAGGAGATTTTCCGGCTGAAGTCATTATTCATGACGATGCGTCGACGGATGGATCGCGGGAGATCATCCGACGCTACGCGGACGAATATCCGGACCTTATAATTCCAATCCTTCAGGATGTGAATCAGATGCAGCAGGGGATTGATTTTGTCAGCCGCTTTGTGACGCCCAGAGTTACCGGAAAATACATCGCATACTGCGAGGGGGATGATTACTGGACAGATAAGCGGAAGCTTTCCCTTCAGATCGATATTCTCGACAGGCATCCGGAGTACTCGGGCGTATGCCATAACTGCGTGGTGGTCGATGCCTTTGGCAATCGCCGTAAGCCTGTCAGCAAGTTTTTTCCTTTCGGGAAAGATTTTGTCTATACGCTGAAGGAACTCACTTTTGAGACCAGAATGCCCGGCCAGACCGCGTCAGTTATGCTAAGGAGCAGTCTGTACACCGACATGCCCGATGCGGTGAGAGAGCAGTATCGGCGGATACGCTGCTGTGTAGGTGACCGCAGGCGAACTCTGCTCATGCTTCTTGGCGGAAGCGTCTTCTGCATGAAGCGGACTATGAGCGCGTACCGCTATGTGACACAGGGCGGCACGAACTGGAATACGAAAGTCAGAGGGAAGAATCTGGCAGGAAGATACTTTGTGCAGGAACTGGATTTCAGAAAGTTCGCGAAAGACTGCTATGGCAGGGATCTTCACAATGACTATGCGCTGTTCGGCACTGGCCTTATGGCCTCACTTCGCGTCCTTATATGTCCGTCAGAGGAGAATATCGCCCAGTATCGAATGGTCGTCGATGCCCTTGGGGGAAGAAAAGAACTGGTCACGTTCCTAATCGAACTCTTCCCGCGCGCTCTTTTGACACTACTGCTAAGGTCAGTGCAGGAAATTATATGGAGAATATGTTGATGTGAAAAGCCCGGCGAATGCTCGTGACAACGGTCACTGGCATACGCCGGGCTGAATTGATCTGGAAGTATGTCAGATGGCGCTGACACGCAGCCTCCGCTATCTCAGGCGGGACAGTGTCATTCAAATGACAGCTCCTCACACAATGTCTCTATATTATAGTCCGAATGTTCTACTTCACGGGAAAACTCAGCCACGGTCTGAAGACGGTCCGTGAAGCTGAAGGAATTGCCGTTTCGGGCAAACCTAGCGGCATCCAGGTCGCGAATCACCAGCGTGCAGAAGACGGCAAATTTTGCTTTTTCAAGCAGGCAGAAATCGTAGGCCGCCCTGGGAAAATAGCGGAAAGTGTAGTACACGAGCAGGTGCTCATAGTGGACCTCGTTGAAGTCCGGCGAGGTCTGCCAGCGAAGATGGCACCGGAAGTAATCAGATCCAAGTTCGGCTTTCATGTTTTCCAGGATCTTTGTCCAGCGGTCGCTGATCACTTCGAGCGCATCAAGGATCTCGAGCCGCTTTTGGTATTCGCTCACGTCGACGGCGAATGAAATGCCGAACACCTTTGCCTCGAAGGAAATATACTTTTCAAGCAGCCCGGGAAGCTCCCTGTCAAGGATGCCGCTGTCTGACTCATACTGATTGATCAGGTCCTGTGCGTCGCGGCAGAGTGCAAGATACAGTTCAACGCGCTCACCGAGAGGCTTTTCGCGGTTTTGAAGAATCTTGAAGCAGGCTTCGCGGATGCTTTGGATGTGAGAGGCAAATGCCTCATCCTCCCCGTCATCCCAGTTATCCTCAAATTCAGCGTCGTCCGGCAGAGCCGCCACTGACTCGTCGAACTCTTCCTCCATGTAGGAGGAGAGACCTTCGTCCTGCAGCTCGATCTCCTTGAAAGAGATCGGGATGTCATTCAGGAAGGTCAGTCTTTCTGCCTCGGGGCAGGAGAGAGTGAGACTCTTTTCCGTCACACCTCCCCATTCGAAAGTATATCTCGGGTAATCCGTGCAGATCCTGCACAGGGCTTCCTCGCCGAGGTTCAGCACGATATCGCAGAGACCGCATTGGTTCAGGAAGGGGCAGCGGCCGTCGATCTGAAGCCGGAAGCTTCGCCTGGCGTCACTCCCGTCCCCGAGCACGTCCGTGCTGTCGCCC
>JAFWIM010000053.1 GCA_017514845.1 Lachnospiraceae bacterium | reverse complement strand
TTCATCCTGAGCCAGGATCGAACTCTCTGAAAAATGTTCATCCATGGTCACAGTCTGAGCTACTGACTAATCAGTTCTCTGTCCCGTTTCCATTCTTACTGTTCTGGTTCGTCTCGTTTACACGAAACTTGTAAAGAATTTTCAAGGTCTAATGTGTTTCACTGTTCAGTTATCAATGTTCCTTCGGCTCCGCTCTCGCGTCAGCCGCAACTCTGATAGGATATCAAACTCGAAAGCCTTTGTCAACAACTTTTTTTGTTTATTATCAAAGTTTTTTATTTTCCGCACCGCTCTTTTGCGGTGCAGAAAATATATTAGCACCCTCATATCATAATTGCAAGCACTATTTTTATTATTTTTTTGATTCCGCGATCGCTTCCCTCACTGCTTTCACGGGAACCAGCTCTATGCCCTCGATTCTCCTGCATGAATTCATATTGGCGCTGGGGAGGATGACCTTATGAAAACCAAGTCTTTTGGCTTCCTGCACACGGTTCTCCGCCTGACTGACCGCACGGACCTCACCGGACAAGCCGACCTCACCGAACACCATCACATCGTCCGATATTGTATAGTCGCGGACACTCGATACAAGTGCAAGCAGGATCCCCAGGTCGAGCGCCGGCTCATTCATTTTAATGCCGCCCGCTATATTCACATAGGCGTCGCACGCGCCGAGGGCAATACCGCAGCGCTTTTCGAGCACTGCCATGAGCAGATTCACGCGATTATAATCTGTACCGGTCGCGGTCCTCCTCGGAATGCCGAAATTGCTCTGACACACAAGTGCCTGAATCTCAATCAAAATCGGTCTTGTACCTTCTATAGAGCATGCAACAACTGACCCCGACGCGTCTTCCGGCCTCCCGCTAAGCATATATTCGGAAGGATTCTCGACCTCGACGAGGCCGGAGCCTCTCATTTCGAAGACGCCGATCTCATTTGTTGAACCGAATCTGTTCTTCACTCCTCTAAGTATCCGGTAGGAGGCATGGCGGTCACCCTCGAAATAGAGGACCGTATCGACCATGTGCTCGAGCACTCTCGGTCCGGCTACCGCCCCCTCCTTAGTCACGTGTCCGACAATGAACATGGACACGCCAAGACCTTTAGCCAGCATCATGAGAACATTCGTCGATTCCCGGACCTGGGATACAGAGCCCGGAGCGCTCGCGACCTCATCATTATACATAGTCTGGATGGAGTCGATCACGCACACATCCGGCTTCTGTTCCTCGAGGATCTCTTTGATATCTGCCAGATTCGTCTCGCACAAAAGAAGCAGGTTGTCGGAAACTTCACCGATTCTTGCGGCTCTCATCTTGATCTGCTGGAGGCTCTCCTCACCTGAAATATAGAGGACGTGAGAGCCGCTGTCCGCAAGGTGCCTGCACACCTGGAGAAGGATCGTTGACTTTCCTATGCCCGGATCACCGCCGATAAGGACCATGGAACCTCTGACGATTCCTCCTCCCAGCACCCGGTCCAATTCTTTCATACCCGTCCCGAGCCGCCTGTGCTCTTCCATGGATATATCACGCAGCCGCACGGGCTTTGAACCGCCCGGTCTCCGGTTCCCTTTTTTAGAAGAAGAGCCCTTTGCATCGGGCTCTTCCACAAATGTATTCCATTCTCTGCAGCCGGGGCACTGCCCCATCCACTTTGCGGATTCAAATCCGCAGTTCTGACAGAAGAATACCGTTTTCTTTTTTATCGCTGCCATATCACTTCTTGATAATATCTACTTTGACTGCGTCTGCATTTTCAAGAGCCACCCCAAAGGACAGCTTGCCTCCGAGATTGGTCCTCTGCTCATCGTGAATATTTCCGTCGATCACGATTGAATACTCTGTCTGCGGTTCGCCCTCCACGGTGATCTGCGCGTCCTCCGGTCCCTCGACCGAGAAGCTGAGACCGCCGGCCGTGTACTTGAATTCTGTGACCGCCGTTCCCGGAACAGATTCATAGACGAACATCTCATTGCGCTCAAGCCTTGTGATGCCGGAGAATGTCTTGACCTTATACAGATCGCCTTCATGTTCAAAATCAGAGAGCTTTGTTTTTGACGCAAGTTCATAGTTGCCAAAGCTGATGCTTCCGTCCGCCTCCGTGCGGATCAGTTCATTGATAACTGCCATGGTAATACCTCTTATTAGAATTGTGCAGGTCAATGTTACATATAAGATGCCTGCCGGCAAAATCAGCCGACAAGTCATTTTTACTTTTGTGAAGTTGCAAATGTGATTTCGCCCTTTAACACGCGCACCGTAACCTCATCGCCTTCCCGCAGTTCTCCATTCAGTATCATATCTGAAAGAGGATTCTCGATCTTCTCCTGAATTTTTCTCCTGAGCGGACGGGCGCCGTATTTCGGCGAGAATCCCGCCTCGGCGATCTGCTTTTTGACTGAGGCTGTGATTTTGAGATCGATATTCATCTCACTCTTAGCCCTGTCTGACAGCTCCTTCGTCATAAGGCCGACGATCTGTTCCACTTCTTTTTTATTCAGCATGTGGAAAACAATGATCTCATCGATACGATTCAGGAATTCCGGCTTGAATATTCTTCTGACGTCGGACATGACTCCGCTCTTCATCCGCTCGTAGTCAGCCTTCTCATCAGCTCCGGCTCCGAAGCCGAGCCGTTTCGGCTCGACGATCGACTGCGCGCCGGCGTTGGATGTCATTATGATACAGGTGTTCTTGAAATCGACCTTTCTTCCGTGGGAATCCGTAATATGACCTTCATCCAGGACCTGGAGCAGTATGTTGAACACATCCGGGTGAGCCTTCTCTATCTCATCGAAGAGGATCACACTGTACGGATGACGCCTCACCTGCTCGGAGAGCTGACCGCCCTCATCATAGCCAACATACCCCGGCGGTGATCCGATCATCTTGGACACGCTGTATTTCTCCATGTACTCGGACATGTCGACGCGGATCATGTTCTGCTCAGAGCCGAATACCGCCTCGGCCACCGCTTTGGAGAGCTCTGTTTTGCCGACACCCGTCGGTCCAAGGAACAGGAAAGACCCTGTCGGGCGGTTCGGATTCTTGATTCCTACACGGCCGCGCTTCACAGCTCCTGCCACAGCATTGATGGCCTCGTCCTGACCGATGACTCTCTTATGCAGCTGCCGCTCGAGTCTTGCGAGACGTCTGGATTCAGCCTCGGCAAGTCTCGCGACCGGTATCTTGGTCCAGTCGGAAACGACTTCCGCGACCGAATTCTCATCGACAGTCAGGGCACTCTTTCGCTCCCCATCGCCCATCTTCTTCATGAGCTCTCCGCTCTTCTCCTTCAGGGCTTTTTCTTCCTCCCGGTAAGCGCGGGCCGCTTCGAGATTACCGTCGACAATGGCGCGTTCCTTGAGTTCCCCGAGCTCCATCATTTTCTGCCGGAGTTCAACCAGCCTGCCGGTGCCCTTAAAGCTTCCCAGCCTGATCTTTGAGGCCGCCTCATCGATGAGATCTATGGCCTTATCCGGAAGCGAACGGTCGTTGACGTATCTCTCGGACAGATTGACTGCCGCAGCGAGCGCTTCATCTGTGATGCTGACTCCGTGATGGGACTCGTAGTAAGGCCGAAGACCTTTCAATATCTCAAGAGCCTCCGCCCTCGTGGGTTCTTCCACCTGTACGGGCTGAAATCTTCTCTCGAGCGCAGCGTCCTTTTCAATGTACTTTCTGTACTCATCGATCGTGGTCGCTCCGATCATCTGGATCTCTCCGCGGGACAGCGACGGCTTAAGGATATTAGAGGCGTCAAGCGCGCCCTCCGCTCCGCCTGCACCGATCATAGTATGAAGTTCATCGATAAAAAGAAGAATGTTCGAGCTCTCGGACACCTCTTTTACCACATTTTTGATGCGTTCCTCAAACTCTCCGCGGTATTTCGTCCCGGCCACCATGCCGGACAGATCGAGCATTATGAGGCGCTTGTCGCGCATCTGCTCCGGCACGATCCCCCACGCAATGCGCTGGGCGAGCCCCTCCACGATGGCGGTTTTGCCGACGCCGGGTTCTCCTATCAGGCAGGGATTGTTCTTCGTTCTCCTGCTCAGGATCTGCATGACCCTCCCGATCTCTGACTCACGCCCTATAACGGGATCGAGAAGCCCCTGCTCGGCCAGACTCGTGAGATCACGGCCGTATTTTTCAAGTGCGGATCCGCCGTTTTCACCCTGTTTTGTCATCTGGGCTTTTGCAAATGCCTTCTCATCGATCGTCCCCTCCTCACCCATCGCGGCTATTGTATCCGCGTAGAGCTTTCGAAGATCGATCCCCATAGTGTGGAGAAGCTTGGCCGCCACACACTCGTTGTCAGAGAGAAGGGCAAGCAGTATATGTTCAGTTCCGGGCTCATCGGAATGGAACTGATCCGCGAGCCTGACTGCTTCCCGCAGAGCGCTTTCCGCCCGGGGAGAATACTCCGCGTCATCCATCACGGCTACATTGCCCTGCGGTGTGATCAGACTGTCAATCAGCTGCATAAGCTTATCTTTGGTCACACCCGCATCCTGAAGCACGTAAGCGGCAGTCCCCTGCACAGCAACGAGGAGGCCGGCAAGAAGATGCTCGGTCCCTATATAATTCTGCTTGCAGTAGCGCGCAGTTCTTCCCGCAGCGTCAATTGCCTTCCGCGCCTCGGAAGTAAAATTCTGTTTCATTTATAGTCCTCGCATATCTCGTCAATCAGCGCGTGAACTTCCTCCCGGGTAATGTGCTTGCATCTCGCTTTGGCAAGCGCAATCGCAAGATCCCTTCGAAGCTCCTGCACCGCATCCATTTTTTCTCTGTCGATGTAGACAATCGCGCCGCGTCTCCTGTCTACAGTCAGGAAACCGGCATCCCGAAGAACCGAGTAAGCCTTGTTTACGGTGTGCATGTTCACACCTATAGTCTCGGCCAGAGCCCTCACAGAGGGAAGACTGTCTCCCTCATGCAGGTCTTCTGTCGCAATGCCCATGATAATCTGGTTGCATAGTTGGAGATAAATGGCTTCGTCGCTGTTAAAATCAATTTCAATAAGCATAGCTCACCTCCCCGAAACTGTTCTATCAACACTATAACAGTTGTCTCTTCGAAAAGCAAGCAGTCCTTCAGCCCACTCCCATGCTTCCGATCGTATATGCATACGACTCGCCGAGCAGCGCATTGGTATCCATCTTCGGCTCAAAGTGAAAACTCTGCGTGGATATGATCTTGCCGTGATCGGTGATGAGCTGGGCAACCGCCTCATAGGTTCCGTCGCCGTTCTTCACCGCGCTGCAGAAGATCGGGTAACCGTCCGGTCTCGGGTCCATCTTGACATAGTATTTACCATCGTCATGCACAGATATTCTCTGAATCTGCCCGGGGATGGGCGGAAGTGTGTATTCCTCACCGTACAGGACCCTGCCGGCTTCCCGGATCACATCCTCGTTCACATAGAGATATTCGTTGTTTTCCGTATACCCCGCGCCCGGAACAAGAGGTCCGTAGAGAGCCATGTAGTAATACATAGTCGTCCACACCGATACATCATTTTCCGGATCACAGTCGATGCCGGTGACCTGCGCGGCCACCATCACGGCGTCCATCGGTTTCAGCATAGCCGTGAGAGACTCATTGAATATCGTAGACTGCTGCTGGCTGGTATCTGTCGGAACAACTTCGACCGGGGGGGTCACCGATTCAGCCGCTGCCGGTTCTTTTTCCGACGCGTCTTCATATGTACCTTTATCGTCATCCGGCTCGCTCTCCCCTGTCTCCACGGTATTCTCCACGGTACTGCTGTAGTCCTTTGACGATGTAGTTGACTCTGTTGCCGTCTGCCCCCCGCACGCGCACAGCGTACACACCAGTATTGCCGCCAGCACTGCTGCTTTCTTTTTCATGTTTTTTCCTCCATGCCGCCGGAAACAGTCCGGCAAAGTGATGTATGACCTAACCGAAAACAGACCGTCAACTGACGGTCTGCTTCTGCCGATTTCAAAATAGCAGGATCATTCCTCGGAGAACTCATCCTTGCCTACGCCGCAAAGCGGACACTCGAAATCGTCCGGAAGATCAGCCCATGCTGTACCCGGTTCGATACCATAATCCGGAGCGCCTTCTTCTTCGTCGTATTCCCAGCCACATACGTCACATACATACTTTGCCATAGTTTCCTCCTTGTGGGGCTTGCCCATATATATTAAGCAAATTATACAACAAAGGGGAGTAAATGAAAAGAGTGTTTGCAAAACAGCGGATTGGCCCGATATCCCGAAAAAGGGTGTTGACAAAGCTATTATATTTGATAAAATATAATCATCAAATCGAAATAAATGATAAAACCTTATTGTATATCAGGAGGTCATGCTATGAGCTTTTATGATTACACCGTTCCCACCCCCAGAAACGGTGACTTCAGTCTTAAAGAGTACGAGGGCAAAGTCGTCATGGTCGTCAATACGGCGACAGGCTGCGGCTTCACGCCCCAGTACAAGGATATTGAGAGTATGTATGAAAAGTATCATGAAGCGGGGCTCGAGATTCTGGACATTCCCTGCAATCAGTTCGCCGGCCAGACACCCGGTACGGACGATGAAATTCACGAATTCTGCACTCTTCACTACAACACTATGTTCCCGCAGATGAAGAAATCCGATGTCAACGGAAAAAATGAGCTTCCGCTTTACACCTTTTTAAAGAGCCAGAAAGGCTTTGAGGGTTTCGGCAAGGGTCCGAAAGCTCTGGCGATGGGAGTTATGCTGAAGAAATTTGACAAGGATTACAAGAACAATCCGAATATCAAGTGGAACTTTACAAAATTCATCGTTGACAGGTCCGGAAACGTCGTTACCCGCTTTGAGCCGACAGCAAAGATGGAAGACGTCGAAGCCTGTGTGAAAGCACTTCTTTAAATGATATCCGACAAGGAGGGATAAAAATGGCAGCCGAGAGCGATTATGATGCACTTAAACTTGAAAATCAGCTCTGTTTTCCCCTGTATGCATGCTCAAGAGGTATTGTCAACCTGTACACACCTTTCCTCAAGCCCCTGGGTCTGACTTACACACAGTACATTGTGTTTCTCGTACTCTGGGAGCAGGATGGGATCACCGTCGGTGAACTCGGAACAAAGCTCCGCCTCGACAACGGGACCATCACCCCGCTGCTGAAAAAGATGCAGGATAAGGGCTATGTGACCCGAAATCGCTCAAAATCCGACGAGAGAGTCGTCATCGTGAGCCTGACAGACAAAGGATGGGCGCTCCGCGAGGAGGCAGTAAAAATACCCGCCGCGATCGGACAGTGCGTGCCGCTTGACCCTGACGATGCATCCGCGCTGTATGCACTTCTCTATAAGGTGCTTGACAAGTTCAACAGCTGATAAAAACATCGGGGCTGTCGCATTAAGACGAACCACCATTATACCTGGCAGACGTTGCTTGCAACCGTCTGTCATATATAGTGATGACACCGTCTTACGCGGCAGCCCCTTTTTCATTCTGATAAAGAAAACGCCTCAGGCTTCGTCGATCGCCTTTCCGATATCATTTCTCTTGTATTTATTTTCAAATGTGATCAGATCAGACGCCCTGTACGCGTTAGCCCGCGCCTCCACCAGTGTAGAGCCGAGGGCAGTGACGCCGAGCACACGGCCTCCGTTAGTCACGATCTCACCGTTATCGCTGAATTTTGTTCCCGCATGGAATACGAACGCATCGCTCCTGCCCTTGAAGTTCTCAAGACCGTGGATCGGGAATCCTTTCTGGTAGGACACCGGATATCCCTCCGAGGCAAGGACCACGCACACAGCCGCATTGTCCTCAAATTCGAGCTCGATCTCATCCAGTCTGCCGTCCACGCATGCCTCCATGACTTCGATCATGTCATTTTTCATACGCGGAATGACTACCTGCGCTTCCGGATCGCCGAAGCGGCAGTTATACTCCAGGACCTTGGGACCGTCGGGAGTCAGCATGAGTCCGAAGAAAATGATGCCGACAAACGGTCTTCCTTCCGCCGCCATTGCGTCGACTGTCTTCTGGTAAATATTGGCCTTGCAGAAAGCATCCACCTCATCCGTGTAAAACGGACTCGGGGAGAATGTGCCCATTCCGCCCGTGTTGAGGCCTGTGTCGCCATCGCCCGCCCGCTTGTGGTCCTGAGCGGATGTCATCGGCTTGATCGTTTTTCCGTCGCAGAAAGAGAGGACGGAGACTTCACGGCCCGTCATGAACTCTTCGATGACCATCTGATCGCCGGCCGATCCGAATTTTTTATCCTCCATGATCATTCTGACACCGACTTCCGCGTCATCCGGCGTCTCGCAGATGAGAACGCCTTTGCCGAGCGCAAGTCCGTCCGCCTTGAGGACGACCGGGAATTTGGAGCCGGCGAGGACTTTTCTGGCTTCGTCAGCCGAAGTCACTGTGGTGTACGCAGCCGTCGGAATTCCGTACTTCTGCATAAGCTCCTTGGAAAACGCCTTGGAGCCCTCGAGGATAGCGGCATTCTTTCTGGGTCCGAACACTCTGAGGCCTTCCGCCTCGAATACATCCACGATGCCTCCGACCAGCGGGTCATCCATTCCCACGATTGTGAGGTCGATTTCGTTCTCTTTTGCAAATGCAGCCAGCTTCTCGAACTCCATCGCTCCGATCGGCACGCACTCCGCAAATTCGGCAATACCGGCATTGCCCGGCGCGCAGTAGATCTTCTCGACTTTACTGCTCTTTGCTACCGCCCAGGCTATTGCATGCTCTCTTCCGCCGCTCCCGACAATTAAAACCTTCATAATATCCTCCGTCTTACTTATATGCTTGAGAATTCTTAATTCTCCCCAATTATGACGTGACCGTCTTTAACAGTAATTTTCCCGTTCGCGATGAGGTCGATTGCCCTCGGCATAATCTTCCACTCCGCCTCTTCCATGATCCGAAGCTGCAGGTCTTTCGGGGTATCCCCCTCCTTCACCTCCACAGCCTTCTGAAGAATGATCGGACCTGCATCGAGATCCTTATTGACAAAATGGACCGTCGCTCCGGACAGTTTGACACCGCGCCGAAGCGCTGCCTCGTGGACTTTGAGTCCGTAATACCCCTTGCCGCAGAAGGCCGGGATGAGGGCAGGATGAATATTGATGATCTTATTCTCGTAGGCATCGATCAGGATCTCCGGGATCGTGACAAGGCAGCCCGCCAGAACGACGAGGTCTGTTCCGAGCTCATCGACCTTATCCTTGAGAGCGACATTGAAGTCCGCTCTCGTGTCATATGAGCGGGGGGAGATGACAAATGCGGGAATACCTGCATTTGCAGCTCTTTCCAGAGCGTAGACGCCCGGATTGTTGCTGATGACGCCGACGATCTCCGCGTTGGTGATGTCACCGGACGCGATCGCGTCGATGATGGCCTGCAGATTTGTGCCGCCGCCGGATACCAGTACCGTTAAACGAAGTTTGCTCATACCAGGGCTACCCCTTTCTCGCCGATTGTAATGATACCGATCTCGTAGGCCGTCTCGCCGGCTGCCTCGAGCGCGCGAAGAGCCTTCTCGGTGTCACCCGGGTCGACGGCGATGACCATACCGATACCCATATTGTATGTGTTGTACATTATGTGTTCGTCAATATCGCCGGTCTTCTGCAGAAGCTTGAAGATTGCCGGGACCTCATAGCTGTCCTTTTTCACTACCGCGCGCGTGTCTTCTTTCAGCATACGGGGAATGTTCTCGTAGAAACCGCCGCCGGTGATATGGCTGCAGGCCTTAATGCGCACGCCGCTCTTTTTGACGCTCTTCAGCGCTTTGACATAAATTTTCGTCGGCTCGATCAGGGCTTCGCCCAGTGTCTTTCCGAGCTCGTCGTAATACGTGTCGAGAGACTCTTTGGTCATCTCGAATACTTTTCGGACCAGAGAAAATCCATTGCTGTGAACGCCGGATGACGCGATACCGATCAGCACGTCGCCCTCAGCGAGGTCTCTTCCGGAAATAATGTCCTTCTCATCGACGACGCCGACCGCAAATCCCGCAAGGTCGTACTCGTCCTCCGGGTAGAAGCCCGGCATCTCTGCAGTCTCACCGCCGATCAGGGCCGCTTCGGCCTCCTGGCATCCTTCCGCCACTCCGCTCACGATCTCGGCGATCTTTTCCGGATAGTTCTTGCCGCAGGCAATGTAATCCAGGAAGAAAAGCGGTTCGCCTCCCGCGCATGCGATGTCGTTGACACACATGGCGACGCAGTCAATACCGACAGTATCATGTTTATCCATAAGGAAAGCCAGCTTCAGTTTTGTTCCCACCCCGTCTGTTCCGGACACGAGGGTCGGCTTTTCCATATCCTTAAACTTCTCCATGGAGAAAGCCCCTGAAAAACCGCCGAGATTCGTGAGAACTTCCGGTCGCATCGTCTTCTTTACATGCTCTTTCATCAGTTCGACTGACTTGTAGCCGGCTTCGATATCTACTCCTGCACTCTTATAGTCCATTAACTTTCCTTTCCGCTCGATGCTCTTTATTTTGTGTAGTTTTTATAACCTGTTTCCTGAAGCTTCGCGTCCTTGGCCATGACAGTCTGCTTCATGTTTTCCGAATATGCCTTAAGTTTTCCGAGCAGCTCGTCGTCACTGACAGCGAGGATCTTGCATGCCAGGATCGCGGCGTTGGCTCCGCCGCCTATGGCAACGGTCGCAACGGGAATACCGCTCGGCATCTGCACGATCGAATAGAGGGAATCGCGTCCGCCGAGTGACGTTGTGTGCATCGGAATACCGATGACAGGAAGCGGGAAGATAGCCGCGCACATGCCGGGCAGATGGGCCGCCATGCCCGCGCCGGCGATAATGACCTTGATTCCCCGCTCTTCCGCAGTCTTTGCGTATTCGAAGAACTCATTGACTTCACGGTGGGCGGAGATGATTCTCATCTCGTAGGAGACTCCCAGCTCGTCGAGAACAGCCGCAGCCTTGGCCATGACCGGCATATCGGAATCAGAGCCCATCACTATACTTACTTTTGCCATAAATGCTCCTTTTTGTAACTCACCGCCATGAAAGGGGCTTGTCCTAATAAATACAAACCGTAGCCTCCCTCCTCACAGCTGCGTGTGGGACGGAAGGTCCGGCAATCAGTTTTATCCGCTGTATCATCCCACAGTTTGACTGAAAATGCAACATCAGATTAAAATGACCTGTCTCACTCGTCAAATTCGTCGAGCGGAATATTCAGCTCCAGAGTGCCCGGAAGGACAAATCTGCCGTTCTCGATCACCGTGATCGTTCCGCCTCCCCGCTTAAGGATCTCAATACTGCCGAGCTCACTGTATGGGATCGTTATATCCGTGTGGCAGCCGAAATAGGCTTTGGAGATATCCGTCTTTCTGAGTATGGATACAGAATTATCTCTCGCGATGATCTCCTTGCCGTCAGGATTGTAGACCGGCTTATCCTCGCTCCAGCTGTAGCATGTATCACCCATCGCGAAATGCGGGCCGGTCTTCTCCGCGATCAATATGGGCAGCTTGTCCTCGATCCCGTATTTTCTCCCGCAGACATATGCCAGAGTGTTCGTGCCAATCGCGAACTCACCGATCGGCAGCGTATCATGGTGGAACAGGATCTTATCCTCGATGTAGGCTCTGTTCTCATCCGGATCCGCAAAATTGCCGCATGAATAGTCAGTGATCATACCGTTATCGAGAGTGATGGACAGATTCCTGAACTCAAATCCCTCCAGAAAGACCCGGGACACAAAGAGAGTGCCGCGTGTGCCCTCCAGCTTCGGCGTCGTAAAGACTTCGCCTACCGGAATATTTACGTCCGCGACACAGTTCTCAAAAATTGACTGCGTTTCCGGATCATCAAGCTCATGGAGACAGACCATGAGGTCGGTCGGGTTGCCATTTGCACCTCTCACGCGGACAGCGTGGCCTTCATTGAGCGCGTCGACAAGTATCTGCTGGATCTGCCTGTACCTGTCATTGTCCATGGTGTTAATTTTAATGACCTCATCGAATATTTCTCTGTAGTTCTCACCGATGGCAGGAACTGGGAAATCGATGATCGTAAAGCTCCGCTCATCGCCCGGGATGTAGCGGTTCGAGATCTTCACGCCCTCATTCCGCATATATGTGAGTTTTTCCTGCTGGTAACGGCTGAGCGTTACTGCGTGCTCACATTTGCGCGGAACGAACGGCTCATCGCCGAACGTCTCGATCACAGCCGGACCGGCATATACGCCCGCAAGGTCTTTTACCTCCTCGTAAGCTTCCTGCATCGCCCTAAGGCGCTTCGACACGTACTCATCGTCCAGGAAGAGTCCTATGTCGTTTCTGTGGTCATAATCGAATTGCATGTTCGGAATCGCGCCGGTGTAGCCGTTCTTGCGGTTCGAGCTCTTGCTCACGAGTCTTACGGGCGCGCGGACGATCGTCGGCGAAAGTCCCATTTTCGCGAATTCTTCGATTGCGTAACGCACCATTCTCTCAAATCCGAGCTCATAAACGATCTCGACTGTGCGCTTTTTGGACAGATCAATGCGCATCTGAATGAAACCGAGCCTGTATCCCTCGGCAAATATGTGCGCCATATGCCTCACCTTTTTCTCCGGCAGTGAATTTATGTACTCTGCCGAGGCTATGGTATCCGGGGATATGTACTCACCGAACTCGTACAGGTAGTCCGTACCGGTCAGATCAGCGTTCATTATGATCCGAACGGCAAAATTGTCTGAAGGATCGACCTGGGTCCTCACTCTCTCCGCCATAAAGTCCGGCAGATAATCCTCGCAGTAAGATCTCATTATATTGCGGATCGTTTCCGGTCTCGGCAATTCTTCGCCCGTGAAATTCCCATAGATCTCGAGGAAAAGCTCATAGAAGGATGCAGTCCCGCTCTCATCGCCCTCGAACACGGACGGAATGACTCCCCGCAGCTCCGCATAGACCGCTGAGAGGATCGGTCCAAAATCAGGGCCGAGCTTTGAAGCGGCATAATCGGGGTTGGCGTAGGACACGTCATAACGGTCCGGCAGAATGTCCTCATAGAGTTTCGTATTATCCGCGTCCTTTTTCACTGACAGAAGAAATCCGGCGACCCGCTCAAAATAATCTCTGAACGGCTGCGGGGCCAGAGCTTCCGTCGGTATCTCGGCGATCCGTCCGTAAGCAAGTTCAATTCTTTCGCTCATTATAAAAAAATATGCTCCTTAATAGATTAGTAAAAGCGGACGTGCGCCCGCTTATTTGTCATGGCTTCAGCCAAGGCCTGCCAAAAAGAGTCCTAGCCACCCGACCATGATCAGACCGGATGAGATGGAACCGATCACCGGCAGGATGGGGGAATTCTCCTTTTCATTCATTGCCTTCATGCCGATATAGAACCCGTACACGGAAAACAGCATGGCCATCAGGGCTGCGCCTCCGACTGCGGGTCCCGCGCTGCCGCCCGCCGCAAATGATATCAGGCTACAGATGATGAACAGGACAAAAGAGGCAAGCGCCAGGCAGCAGGAAAGCCTTCCGTTCTTTGAGTACGTGCGTTCTCTGAACTTGTATCTTTTTTCATTCGTCATAAATCTTTCTCCTCAGGGCATTGAGCGCTATGAACATAATATAGCCCAGAAATGCCCCCAGCGTATTCAGGATCACGTCATCCACGTCACAGGAGCCTGCCCTCAGCACATACTGCGTGTACTCAACGCAGCAGGACACCACGCAGCCGAAACCTGTCACCAGAAAAACGTTGTGGAACTTCCGTGATATGACCGGAAGGAAAAAGCCGAACGGCAGAAATCCGATCACATTACCGGGAAGGTTCAGAAAGACAGCGGCGGAACCCAGCTGTCTTCTCGCTCTGATAAAACGCCGGATCTCGACAAAGGGAATCAGATTGAGGCTGTACTCCGATCCTCTCCCCGGAACATGTCCGTACCATTCCGCAAAAAACAGAAAATAGACAAGCGCGGCCATGTACAGAAGGAACAGAAGTAATCCCTTAAAACGCAGCTCCTTTTTCCTGTATTCTTTATCGCGCACCATACTGCCTGTAATACTCGTCGATCGCAGCTTTGATCGTATCGTCAATAATCACACGGCCCTTATATTCGCGGTTATACAGGTGCTCGATGACCTCCTCCATCGTGACGATCGCCGTCGTCTTCATGCCGAACTCCCCGGCGATTTCAGCCAGAGCGCTCTCATCTCCCGTGCCCCTCTCCATGCGGTCGACAGAGACGACAAGGCCGATCACACTGACGTCACCCTGTGCCTTGATGATCGGGACCGTCTCACGGATCGATGTGCCCGCCGTGGTCACATCTTCAATAATGACCACCCTGTCTCCATCCTGGATCGGGCTGCCGAGGAGAATACCCTTGTCTCCGTGATCCTTGACTTCCTTACGGTTCGATGTGTATTTAATGTCCTTACCATACTCATCACTGATCGCGATCGTCGCCGCCACTGTGAGGGGAATGCCTTTGTAGGCCGGTCCGAACAGCACATCGAAATCAAAACCGAAGTTCTGCTCAATCGCTTTGGCGTAATATCTGCCCAGCTTCGCGATCTGACCGCCGGTGCGGTAAAATCCCGTATTAATGAAAAACGGAGTCTTTCTTCCGCTCTTCGTGACAAAGTCTCCGAACCGCAGAACGCCGCAGTCCACCATGAATTCTATAAACTCTTTTTTATATGCTTCCATCATTCTCCTCCAGCTAAATTCCATTAACTAAAACTGTCAGTACTGTGATCTACCTCACGCAGCCGACGATCTCATTGACATCAGCGATGTTCTTTCTCACAAGGAAATCCCGGATCCCATCCGCGATTTCAGCGGTCACCGTCGGATTCCTGAAATTAGCCGTGCCGACAGAGACAGCTCTCGCCCCCGCCATCATGAACTCGACAGCATCGTCCGCACAGGTGATGCCGCCCATTCCGATGACCGGTATAGAGACCGCGCCCGCTGCCTCGTAGACCATGCGGACGGCGACCGGCCTGATCGCCGGACCGGAGAGACCGCCTGTCCTGTTGGCAAGCGCGAATGTCCCCCTCTCTATATCGATCTTCATGCCTGTCAGGGTATTGATCAGGGAGATCGCGTCAGCGCCGCCGGCCTCTGCCGCCCTGGCCATGACCTTGATATCTGTCACGTTCGGTGACAGCTTCATAATGATCGGCTGTCTGGCGCGGGATTTGACCGCCCTCGTGATTTCTTCGACCGCCCTCGGATCCGTTCCGAAGGCGATACCTCCCTGCTTTACATTCGGACATGAGATGTTGATCTCGAGAAGGGCGACACCCTCCTCCTCCGCGAGGCGGTCGACAACGCGCAGATATTCCTCCTCGGAATGACCGCATACATTCACGACGATATTGGTGTCGTACTGTCTGAGGAACGGAAGATCCCTCTCGCAGAAAACATCGATGCCGGGATTCTGAAGTCCGATCGCGTTCAACATGCCTGAAGCCGTCTCACAGACTCTCGGCGTCGGATTTCCCGCCCACGGGACATCCGCAACGCCTTTGGTCACTACAGCCCCCAGCTTTGAGAGATCAAAGAACTCACTGTATTCCATACCTTGGCCGAACGTGCCGGATGCGGTCATGACAGGATTTTTCAGAGTCACTCCGGCGATATTGACTGCCATTTTAGGTTCTGTCATGAGAGCGTCACCTCCTTCGCGTCAAACACCGGACCGTCCTTGCAGATACGGGCATTTTTTACATGAGAATGCTCATCGACATGCTCCGTGCCGCACACGCAGCCGAGGCAGACACCGATTCCACACGCCATGCGTTCCTCCATCGAGACGTAGCATGGGACGCCGATTTCAGCGGCGTACGCCTTCAGAGCCCTCAGCATGGGCATAGGCCCGCAGGACATGATGACGTCCGGGCGCACATGGTCAGCCTTGATGGCGTCAATGACATTGCCGCATGTCCCCAGAGAGCCGTCCTCGGTCGCCACATGGACCTCTCCTCTCCTCTTTAAGTCTTCAAGGAGATATGTCTCGCTGCGGTAGCCGACCGCGAAGACCGCATCTTTCAGTCTGTCGGCGCAGAAAAGAAGCGGCGGTATGCCTATCCCTCCACCGACGAGCAGCACTCTTTTTTCTCTGTACGCATCGATCGGGAACCCGTTTCCCAGCGGTCCCAGAATCTCGATCCGATCTCCGCCTCTTAGTTCCGAAAATTCTCTTGTTCCCTTACCCGCGATCCTGTAGACCAGCCTGATGGTCCCGGTCTCCGCGTCCGTCTCGCAGATCGAGATCGGTCTCGGGAGAAGTCTCGAACCGTCCGCGCTGTAGAGGGATACGAACTGTCCGGGGACTGCGTCGCGTGCAAATGTTACTTTAAGAAGCAGACTCATTATATCCGTCGCTATCTCTGCCTGATAGACGACCTCGGCAATTTCTTTTACCATAAAACACTCCTGATTCCGAGCTTCCTCTCTCCGGCCGCGTTCGCTGCCGCCTGACTTCCTGCGAAGTATTTAAGTCCCTCCTGCAAGAGCAGGGTGCGTCAAAATGCGGACGCGATATCGGCCTGCATGTCAAGTACGGCCTGGCGGGACGCTTCCGCGTACCCCTCCTCGCCGAATCCGGCGTACTTTTCATTCTTCCAGGCAGCTATGATGCCCCGGGACGAGTTGACGATCGCGCCGAGACCATCCTTGTTGAAGAAGTTTACAAGGTCCTTGCCCTTTCCGCCCTGCGCGCCGTAGCCCGGCACAAGGATATAGGACTTAGGCATGATCTCGCGGAGGCGCTTTCCCATCTCGGGGTAAGTCGCGCCGACAACAGCGCCTACCTCCGAATAGCCTGTCTCAGGGTCGATCAGGGAATCGCCCCACTCGCGGACCTTCTCACCGACAATCTCATAGAGCGGTCTGCCATCGACTGTTCTGTCCTGGAACTCACCGCTGGACGGGTTCGATGTCTTGACCAGGACAAAGATACCCCTGTCGTTGGCAGCGCAGACATCGAGGAAAGGCTTCACTCCGTCAGATCCCAAATAGGGATTGACGGTGCACATGTCTTCGTCGAACGGCGCAAATGAATTTGCACCCACACTCACCTTGCCGAGATGCGCGACCGCGTAGGCTGCCGAGGTGGATCCGATGTCACCGCGCTTTACATCGCCGATCACGACCAGGCCTTTCTCATGGCACAGGTCAACTGTCTTCTTGAAAGCGAGAAGTCCGGGTATGCCGAACTGCTCGTACATGGCTATCTGAGGTTTGACAGCCGGAATGAGATCGCATGTCGCCTCGACAATTCCCTTGTTGAATCTGTAGATAATTTCGGCCGCCGCCTCAAGTGTCTCGCCCTGTTCCCTGAACACTTCATCCTTTATGGTATCCGGAATATACGAAAGCATGGGGTCCAGTCCCACGACGATCGGAGCCTTCGTTCGTTTAATTCCCTCTATCAGCTTTTTAATCATCTTTGTTTCCTCCAGCACATGCCTAAACGTTTTTAGCTTAACATAATTAGTCAAGATTATCATACACGAAAAAACCGCTTAAATAAAGCCTTTTTTCTTGACGTATCCGCATTGCAAGGCTATAATCAAGCCTTGGATAGAGTTAAAGAAAACGCAAATTCACTGAGCTTCAGAGTGCTTATGCTTATTTTTTATCAGCTCTGAGGAACAGTGATTTTTTGTTTTCTGATGTAATCAAATCAATAACACATATGGAGGGAAATTTAATGAACAAAGGTACCGTTAAGTGGTTCAATGCTGAGAAGGGCTACGGCTTCATCACCGGCGAAGATGGCAAGGATGTCTTTGTACACTTCTCTGCTATTCAGGGTGAAGGCTTCAAATCCCTTGATGAGGGTCAGGCAGTCACTTTCGATCTTCAGCAGGGTCCGCGTGGTATGCAGGCAGCTAACGTCGTTAAACTGTAATAAATGCATAATTCCGCAGGAAGCCGGCGGCGGACCTATGAGTGGGGCTAAACCAGGTGTTGCGGCATCCGGCGGTTACAATATTATAGCGGAAAATAAGGGGATGGTCGCATTGCGGCTGTCCCCTTTTAAAGTAAAAATCCGGCCTCAGCCGGATTTTTTATACCTGAATTCAATTCTCCCCGGCGCCTCTTATCAATAGCTCATAGTCAGGCCGGATATAAACTCCTCATAATCTGTCATATTGACTTCGACGGTCGCAGCCTTGGTGTTTGTCTCAGCCGGCTTTGCGGTCGCTTTCTGATAAACAGAAAAGCCGAACCATGCAACAAATGCCGCACAGATCAATGCCGCGATACCGATCTCAAGCTTCTGTCTGCGCTTCTCCTTCTTCAGGATCTCTTTTCTGTTCTTCTTATAATCTTTATATGCATCAACTTTCTTCTGACTCATGAATAATGCCCTTTCTTTCACGGTAGTATAGGCCCGGTGAAGGAATACGATTCCTCCCTGTCAGGACTCCGGCGAATCGCAAGACTATCCCGATTGAAAACCATCGCTCCCTAATATACCACTAAAGAAATCAGATTACAACAATAATTCCGCCATCATTTGCATATGTAGTGGACAGACCCGCGGTCTCCACCATAACTACTTCCTTCACTTTTATTTTGGAGAGGATCGCGTCGCGCACCATGATCGCGCGCTCATGGCAGTTGGTATGACTGATTCCGAGGACCTTATTATGAGGATTCACGGTCCTTTGAGCAATTATATCGACCATCTTGAGCAGAGCTTTGTTGCTGCCTCTTGCCTGACCGATCTGTTCGATCTCACCGTCCTTATTCCCGAAGCAGATCGGTTTGATCTTCAGCAGAGTGGCCGCAAGTCCCTTCATCTTGCTGAGTCGCCCGTTCTTGCGAAGAGTCTCCAGATTGTCGAGGGTAAAATACG
This sequence comes from Lachnospiraceae bacterium, assembly GCA_017514845.1. Classification (GTDB taxonomy): domain Bacteria; phylum Bacillota; class Clostridia; order Lachnospirales; family Lachnospiraceae; genus Chordicoccus. The sequence continues at coordinate 18,434 of JAFWIM010000053.1, read as the reverse complement.
TATCGGCATCGTAGATCATTGCCTCGGTCTTTTCAACGATTTCCTCGAACGGCAGTCCCTGCTCCTCAAGATCCTTCACCATCAGCACGATCATTGTCTCCTTGACGGAGGTGGATTTTGAATCAAATATATGGATCTTCGCGTCCGGATGATCTTCCAGAAACATATTCATTCCGACTGTCGCTGCCTGGAACGAACCGGAAAGGTTGCTGGAAATAGTGATTCCGTAATAATGGTCGGCTTCCACCGCCTCGAATGCGTCTCTGAATGCATCCGGAGACGGACATGCGGTCTGCGCGCATGTCGGACAGGCCGCGATTATTCTGACGAGTTCAAGTGTGCTGATATGACCATCGTCGATTATTTCCTCATCACCGAGCCTGATTGTAAACGGGACTGTTGTATACTCCTCTTTTCCCTTGAGGTCATCTGTAAGCTCCCCTGCACTGTCCATGACGATTCTGAACTTCATACCGGCTCCTTTCGTAATATGTCCCGCCACTTAGCGTTCTATTCAAAACCATATTTGGTAGTTTTTTAAACTATATAACTATATCATATCCGCTAACGAACCTCAAGTCAATTGTCTGAACCTGTTTTTTGGCGGTCGATCCGTCTTCCCCGCAAAACTGCTTCTCACTGGATCTGTTCCGTCGCAATTCCGTTGTTCCTCAGAAAAGACTGTACATACAGGTCCCACGCGTTATCGATGCTCCTGTCCATTGTAAAGGTCCTTCGCGATGTGCCTGTCGTCACCAGCAGCTTTTTGTCTCTGTAAGTAAAATTCAGGAACAGACCGTAAATCTCTTCCGGTTCGACGAGTATACCCTCGGAAGTCAGAAAATGCGGTATATCTTCTTCCGGCAGCATGAAGACGAACTTGAACGCGATCGGAGTCCTCTTCCCCTTGATCAGAGAAAAGCAGAACTCGCGAACATTCTTCCACGGCGTATATTCCCTGTCCAGCAGGACATTCTCATGGTCCGGATCCAGAAAATCCCTCTGCCATGCACCGTCTATGCTGAACGTGCAGAACGTTGTGATCGTCCCCTCGGAAATGTTGAAGCGGTCAAAGTTGTGACCGATGAGCAGCTGTTTCATAAACAGTTTTATATCAAGGACCTGCAGCGCTATCATGAGTGACCTCCGGTTTTCTTTTGTTACAGTATAGCATTTATGGTACCGCAAAAAAACTCTTTATGTCACTTCTTTATAATTCCCCCCTGTAATACGACAGTAGTTTTGACAGGCTGCTCGCGAGATTCATAATCCGGCGCAAACATCATCTTCATCGAAAAACGATGGTCCTGCCTTGCGAGCTTGCGTAGGGGCGGCTTACCGCCTCTACGCGATCTCTCAGTCGGACCATCAATGTTTTTCTCACGAAGATGGATGCTTTGCTGCCGGACCCGAATTACACACGCAGCCTGTCAAAGCTACTGCCTTTTTCATATCAGAAACGGGCTGTCGCCATAAAGCAACAGCCCGTCAATAATAGTGCTTAATTAATCAAAACAGTTTCAGTATATCATTTTGTAAGGAGCATCATGATCTCATTGGAGCGCTTTACAAATGCAGCCATCTCGTCCTGGGTAAGCGGCTTGTGGGACAGGACCGCGAGGTCATAGAGCTGCCTGCAGATTACCGGTGTGCTCTCGGAATCCTTCTCATTCAGGATGAACTGTACGAGCGGATGGTTCGCGTTGAGTACCAGAGTCTCCTGCTCCGCTCCGAACATGGACATATCTCCGCCCATGCCGTACATCTTCATCATATCCTGCATGCGGCGGTCCTGCTCGGCGAGAGTCATAATTGCCGCAATATCGTCGTCCTTCATGTTCTGAACTTTGACATTGAGCTTCTCGTTGGAAAGATTCGTGCGGAATGTCTCTGTGAGGGACTTTACGTCCTCCTCGGAGACCTCTTCTCCGCTCACGAACTCCTCGGCGACCTCGGAGTCGATGCGGGCAAATTTCAGCTTTTCATTTCTCTGCTCGAGCTGTGTGATGAACGGGGAGTCAATGTTCTGCTTGAGAATGACAGCATCCTTGCCGTTCTTTTTGAACATGCCGATGTACTGGGCCTGCTGAACCTCATCCGTAACGTAGAATACCGTATGCTTCTCCGGCTCCTTGGTCTCCTCATCATCAGTGATGGATTCGCCGGTGGCTGTGTCTACAACGTCCGCCTTCTGCTCTTCACCCTCCGCCGGGGTCTCCTCGGCTGCGTCCGGAAGGTTGGCTTCCACATACTCCTTGAGGGTCAGATACTTGCCGTCAAGATCCTTAAAGAGCATATAATCCATCATCTTGTCTGCAAATTTCACATCTCTGATGCAGCCGTACTTGATGAACGGAGCAATATCGTCCCAGTATTTCTCGTACTCTTCGCGCTGTGTCTTGCACATGCCGGAGAGTTTGTCAGCGACTTTCTTGGAGATATAATCGCAGATCTTTTTGACAGTGCCGTCATTCTGCAGCGCCGAGCGGGAGACATTGAGCGGAAGATCCGGGCAGTCAATGACACCCTTCATGGTCATCAGGAACTCCGGAATGACCTCCTTGATGTTGTCCGCGATGAACACCTGATTGTTGTACAGCTTGATCTGAGACTCAAGAGCATCGTACTCGGTATTGATCTTCGGGAAATACAGAATGCCCCGCAGCTTGAACGGGAACTCCGTATTCAGGTGGATCCAGAAGAGCGGCTCCTTGTAATCGTTGAATACCTTGCGGTAGAAATCTCTGTACTCGTCGTCCTTGCACTCGGACGCGCGTCTTGTCCACAGAGGGTTCGTGTCATTGATCGGGGTGACTTCCGGGGCCTTCTCCGGCTCCGGAGCTTCCTCGCCCTTCTCCTCAGCTTCCTTAGCCGCCTTCTCATTGCGCTCGATGCGGCGCTTCTCGGCTTCCTCCTCGCGCTTCTTGGCGCTCTCGCTCACGTCGGCAAGATAGATCGGGATCGGCATGAATGAGCAGTACTTCTGAAGCACTTCGCGCACCTTGAACTCATTGCAGAATTCATAGCAGTCGTCAGAGAGGAACAGAGTGATCTCTGTGCCGATCTCACTCCTTGTGCCCTCACCGATGGAGTACTCGGACTCGCCGTCGCTCTCCCAGTGGACCGGCTTTGCGCCGTCAAGATAGCTCAGAGTGTCGATATGGACTTCGTCCGCGACCATGAACGCAGAGTAGAAACCAAGTCCGAAATGGCCTATGATCTGGTCCGCATCCGTCTTGCCTTCATATTTCTTCAGGAACTCGCTCGCTCCCGAAAAAGCGATCTGAGTAATATACTTCTCGACTTCTTCCTCGGTCATACCGATACCGTTGTCGATGAATTTCAGTGTCTTATCATCCGGATTGACGACTACATGCACCTGATACTCCGGGCTCACTTCCGGCTTGAACTCGCCGACGCCTTCAAGCTTTTTGAGTTTTGTTATGGCATCGCACGCATTTGCAATCTGCTCGCGCACAAAGATATCATGATCCGAATAGAGCCATTTCTTAATGATCGGCAGCATGTTTTCGCTGTTGATGGATAATTTACCTGTTTTTGACATGTTTATCACTCCTCTTTTGTCAGGTGTCCCCGCGGTCTTTTGTACCGCTTCCGCGCGTTCTACGCATCACCTGTTCTGTCCTTTTTCACACTTTAGAATTATAGCCCCGTCATTAAAAATGTCAAGAGAAAAATCAGCACTCTTTTTGAACGAGTGCTAACAACTGAAGATAAAGACAGTTAAGGCAGGCTGCATCGCCATTACATATCGGGCGCAAACACCATCTTCATCGAAAAACGCCGGTCCTTCCCTTGAGCTTGAAAAATGTCTTGCATTATTCGATCTCTCGGTCGGACCGCCAATGCTTTTCTCACGAAGATGGATGCTTTGCGCCTGATTCGAATATCAAGAGCAGCCTGCCTGAACTGTCACGATACTATTCAATCTTCAACACAGGATCCTCGTGACGTAAGTCTACGAGGAATGATCACAGACATCACCACACAAGATCACCCTTCAGTAGGTCCTTGGCAACGCCGAAGAACTCCCGCACCATATTATTGGGCAGATACAGCGCGGTAGAGTAGGCAGATATCCCCTGCACGTCCCCGTAACCGTGGGCGGCAGCTATATGCAGGGCTCTGAAGAGGTGGAAGTTGTTGGTGACGATCGCCGCGGAGGCATCCTCCCCCTCCATCAGCTCTCTGCTGTAGACAAGGTTCTGTACCGTATTTTCCGCCCGCTCTTCCAGAATCACGCGCGAAGCGTCGATTCCCCGGGATACGAGATATTGCTGCATGCCGAAAGCCTCGGTCACAGGTTCGTTTGTCCCCTGTGAACCGGTCACAATACACTTTGTACCGGGGTTCTCGGTCAGGTAATCATACGCGGCGTCCAGCCTGTACTTCAGCACGACGCTCGGTCCGTCCTCCTTTACCTGAGCCCCCAGCACTACGATATAATCCATGCCCGGCTCCGCCTGCATGCTGAAACAGGAGGCGATCCGGACCTCGACGAGCACAAATACCGCGATAACAAAAGCCAGCATGACAAGCAGCACCGCCCGGACCCATACCGGTACAGACATGACGAGCCCAGTATGAGAGCCCACCGCCGCCAGAAGGAATACTCCCGCCAGAAGAAACCAGGCAGCAAAGAACATGCTGCCCGACTGGATCATCCATATCATGATTCCGTATAAAAAACTCATGATCCCGCAGACAAGCAGGATTCCGCTCAATAACCGCATATACACCTCATTTTATTAATGACACGCTTTTTATCCGCTGCCCACAGCGGCGCTATGAGAAGTTTTTTCGGCCCGTCTCCCGTCAGCCTGTGAATCACCGTCTCCGCCGGGAGCAGATTCAGGCACTCTTTGACAAAGCCCGCATACTCGTCGAGGGTCGGAAGATTGAATGGGTCCGCTTCGTACGCGGCCGCCATCTCTGTTCCCCGCAATATGTTCAGCAGCTGAAGCTTCACTCCGCCCGGAGCGGGGTCAAGATCCGCTAGATAGCGAATCGTCGACAGCATATCCTCGCGGCTCTCCCCGGGCAGGTACAGGATGACGTGGATAATAACAGTCAGTCCCGCATCTGTGAGACGTCTGTAGGCGTCCTCGAAGACAGGAAGCATATAACCTCTGTGGATGCGCGCGGCCGTCTCTTCATTGACGGTCTGAAGCCCGAGCTCCACCCAGACGTCTTTCCCGTACGTCTCCTTAAGATTCCTCAACATGTCAACTGTCTCCTCCGGAAGACAGTCAGGTCTCGTGCCCACAGACAGAGCGACGACCTGGGGATGGCTGATTGCCTCCTCGAACATTCTCCGGAAGCGCTCCGTCGGTCCGTATGTATTCGTAAATGATTGAAAATACGCGATATAGCGCCTGTCCTCCGCCGGTATCCTCGCGGGTATCTTGGCATCCACCCTGCGCCTCGCTCGATCTATCTGTTCCCGCACAGGAAGAAACGGCGCTGCAAATTCTCCCGATCCGCCCTCTGAGCAGAACGTACAGCCGCCATAAAGGCGGGTTCCGTCCGGAAGGACGCATGTGCCGTCCCTGTTCGGGCAGGTCGCGCCGCTTGTGAGGGCGAGGCGGTAGACCTTGGTGCCGTATCTCTCTTTGAGAACTTCCGAAATCATCCGCTGTCTCATATTCTTACTTTTTCTCACATATTCTGCAGCTGATACTAACCAGCCGTTCTAAGTTCTAAGTCAGGCCAACAGTTGATCCGGATACGAACCTCCGCCTCCATTCGGCGCGCCAGCTCTATGAACGCAGGGCCCTGCTGCGCTTCATAGAAGTTTCAGTCTTACAGATTCTCCACGATCTTTTTTACAAGTTCCGCATAAAACATATTGCCGTACTTGTACCTCCACCCGCCGTTCACTTCAAGAGCCAGAGCGGAGCTATACTCCGTCTTTTCCCCTCCGGATTTCCACTCAGCGAACTCCGTCGCCATATCAAGATCACTGTCACCGCCGCGCTCCGCGGCGAAATCCAGATAGTCGATTCCGAAATTGTAGGCCTGGATCACAGCATCAAGATCGCAATTTTTCTTCTCCGCGTCGCCGAGGATCTCAGCAAAATAGCTGCAGCCCTGGGCAATCGAATCCTCCGAATCCAGTGAACCCGGCGGAAGACCGAGCGATTCGCTCGACTGCATGACATCATCTCCCAGTCCTCCGGTCTCGACCTGCATGATGGCGAGAAGATACTCTGTATATTCCGTTATATCGTTCTTTTCGGCATAAAATTCGACCGTATCTCTGTACTCAAGTACAGCGTCCGACAGGCTTGTCGGATCGCTGGCCGTCATGGTCGCGCGCTGCCGCAAAAGAACGACCGCTGTAAAAAGAAGGAGGCCGATACCGGCCACCAGAATAAGAAGCAGGTTAAGCTTCCTGATCTGGTTCCCTTCTCGCCCTCTCTTCGCTTTTCTGCCGGTCCTGCCGGCTGATTTTTTACTCGTCTGTTTTTTCACTAATATCCTTATCTCATCATGATCATTTTTGAAGTGACCGATTTATCAAAGTACGCTTTCATCGACGGAGAGCGCAGCGTGACACTGTTCACACTCGCGTACTTGTACGGTCTCTCGAGAGCGATTCTCAGTGCGTACGTGTCTTCATTCGAGAACATGTAGAGAGCGAACATTTCGCCCTCGGCCTCAAGCCTTTCGGCAAGCTCTTCGTCTCCGCTCACTCCGATCACGCATACTTTGCGGCCTTCCGGGTCATCCGGTGCCCTTCTGGCCCACTTGTCGATCTGTTTCACGAGAGCGTTGCGCATGGATGCCGGGCAGTAAATGACCTCCGGCTTTACGCCGTTCAGTCCTTCCATCCTTCTCCACGCATAGACCAGCTTCTCGGCCCCCTTGTCGTAATCCGCCGTGCCGTCAAAAACAGCGCAGACCCGCCCCGGATACTCTTCGGCAAACACATAATCCATCTCTTCCGCCGGAAGCTCTCCGCCCTCAGGCACGATCATACCGAATTCGGCGGGTATGGCTGCATTTGCAAGCTCCGTAAGAAGAGAACCCGTACTTGTCTTTCTTCCGGCGTAGGACAGCACTGTCGGATTTCCCGCCATGAGCGACGCGAGAAATCTGGGGAATGCAAAAAGGAACGGTTCTCTCGGGTCCGCCTCAATGAGGACAAGCCCGAGCGGCTTTCTGTAAAGGCGTCCTGTCGTTATGACATCCGGCAGAACCGGCGCCATCCAGCGCCACTTTGTCCAGTCCTTTTTAGCCGCAATGCGCAGAGGCTTCTCTATCATTGACGAATAGATGAACGCGCACTCCTTGGCCGGCCTGCCCAGATCTCCTGCCAGACAGCCGACAATATCATTCTTTTTCGCCCTGACATCCGAATAAAGTTTCCCGAGGGTCATCCCGCGGTACTCCCGGTCTGTTGTCTTACCGCTCAAAAAGAGCTCTCTCATCTTCTCATCCGCCATGGTCCGGCCTCCGTACACCGCGATTTCCGGTCATAAGATACATCAGGCTTCCACAATAAGATAACCGCCCGACGGCAGCGCAAAGACCTCCGCCGCCTCCTCGATCTCCTCATCGGACATCCCGTCAACGTCCATTCCGGACTGGTCAAGATAGTCTCTGACATCGTCGATCGAATCGACGACCTCGGCCATCACGTCCTCGAGGAAAGCGTTGGCCTCATCGATCGTATCCGCCACCGGCTCATCAAAAAGTCTGTCCTGATTCTCAAGAAAGGTATTAAGGCATTCAATGCTAAATTCAGCCATATGGCACCTCCTCTTCGCTGTCCGCATTTTCTCCTTCAGGATATATGGCAGCCTTTTTAGAACAAGTCTCGAATCTGTTTACTTCGGAAGCTTGAACGAGCTCTTCATCGTGACAATTCTGTTAAAGACCGGCGCGCCTTCTCTGGAGTCCTTCGCATCGACACAGTAGTAGCCGCTGCGCACGAACTGGAAGCTGTCATACGGCTTCACATCGAGAAGTGCGGGCTCAAGCTTTGCTTTTTCAATCACGGTCAGGGAGTTCGGGTTCAGATTGAGCGATCCGTCCTCTTTATTATAGACTCCCTTCTCCTCATCCACAAGGTTCTCATAGAGGCGTACAGTGGCTGTGACCGCTTCCTTGGCCGGCACCCAGTGGATGGTCCCCTTGACCTTGCGCCCCGTGAATCCTGTGCCGACTTTGGTCTCGGGATCATAGGTGCAGTGTACGACAGTCACATTGCCGCTCTCATCCTTCTCACAGCTGACTGCCTTTACGAAGTAAGCGTGCATGAGTCGGACCTCATTGCCCGGGTACAGTCTCTTGTACTTCGGGATCGGCGTCTCCATAAAGTCGTCTCTCTCAATATACAGCTCACGTCCGAGCGGAACGAGGCGCTTGCCCGCCTCCGGGTTCTCGAGGTTGTTATCTGCCTCGAGCATCTCAGTCACGCCTTCCGGATAATTGTCGATCACAAGCTTGATCGGGTCAAGAACTGCCATCATGCGCGGCACCTTCATCTTGAGATCCTCGCGGATGCAGTACTCCAGCATTGCATAGTCCACTGAAGAATCTGCCTTGGCCACGCCAACCAGCTCGACGAACTTCTGAATGGATTCAGGGGTGAATCCGCGGCGGCGCAGTGCTGCAATGGTCACAAGGCGCGGGTCATCCCATCCGTCAACGATGCCGTCCTCGACGAGGCGCTTGATGTAGCGTTTTCCGGTGACAACATTTGTAAGATACATCTTTGCAAATTCAATCTGCTTCGGCGGATGCTCCCACTCCGTATTGTCTACGACCCATTCATACAGTGGTCTGTGATCCTCGAACTCAAGCGTGCAGATCGAGTGAGTGATACCCTCGATCGCGTCCTCGATCGGATGCGCAAAATCATACATCGGATAAATGCACCATGCGTCCCCCGTATTGTGGTGGGAAAGGCGAGCGATACGGTAGATGACTGGGTCGCGCATGTTAATGTTGGGAGCACTCATATCGATTTTCGCGCGGAGCACCTTTGAGCCGTCCGGATACACGCCTTCCTTCATCTCCGTAAAGAGCTTCAGATTTTCCTCGATTGAACGGTCACGGTAAGGGCTGTTCTTTCCGGGCTCCTTCAGGGTTCCGCGGTACTCACGGATCTCCTCGGCGGAGAGATCGCATACGTAAGCCAGACCCTTCTTAATGAGAAGGACGGCTTTCTCATACATAATGCCGAAATAGTCGGAGGCAAAATACAGTCTGTCACCGAAATCGGCTCCGAGCCACTCGACGTCTTTCTTGATAGACTCGACGAATTCGATCTTCTCCTTCGTCGGGTTGGTGTCATCGAATCTGAGATTGAAATCTCCGTTGTACTCTTTTGCCAGACCATAGTTCAGAAGAATTGATTTTGCATGTCCTATATGCAGATACCCGTTGGGTTCCGGCGGAAATCTTGTGCGGATCTTCTCGTATCTGCCCTCCGCCAGATCCTCGTCAATGATCTCCTCTATAAAATTTCTGGATACGACCTCTTTCTTCTCAGTCGTCACAGCTTCCGTCTTCTCATTAGCCATAAAAAGCAGCCTCCTTCATCTCCTCATTAAGCGGACGCGGTTTCTTCATCACCGCTCCATTTTGTCAGTTTATCATAGCTTCATATAAGATGCAAATGTGTTCTCTGCCAGTTTACCGATACCGCCGCGACATAGTAACAGTAGAGGCAGGCTGTATCGAAGTTCCAGTGCCCGGCTCAAACATCATCTTCATCGAAAAGCGCAGGTCCTTCCCTGCGAACTTAAAAAACGCATTCGCGTTTTTGATCTCTCGGTCGGACCTGCAATGCTTTTCTCACGAAGATGGATGCTTTGCTGCCGGAAACGACTTTTAAGAACAGCCCGTCTGAACTGTTATATGATGCGAAACTGCACCATTGACTGCGCGCGAATAGTTTTAGTATTTGATTTTATGATACTTTTGTGTTACTATGTCCATTCAAAGGACTATGTAATTGGAGGTGTGCTGTGCAGACAGAAACAATACTGGTACATCTTAGACATATCCCGGACTACCTCTCGGCACAGTGGAGCGCGCATATGGGCATCTGCATCATAATCTGTGCGGTATATCTGGTATCGCTGTTCATGGCCGGCAATCCGGGCAAACTGCTCAGAAAAATCATGACAACGCTGCTCGTTGTCTATATACTATACGGCGTTTTTCTTCGATCCAACAAGTTCGGCTATCAGATCATTCTGATCGGACTCATCGCCCTCTCGGTCATGGGAATCGTCCGCTTTGTCATCAACACGGCCGCCGAGATGCGGCAGAACAGGCTCAATGCCAAACTCGAGCAGAAAGCGCTCGCTATGGCAGAAGGCCGCCGCGGTTCGTTCAAGAGCAATGCCGGCGGAGTCAACAAGTATTCGCTGGAACCGGATCCCGCCGACGCGAATCTCTCCAGAGAAGAAATCCAGGACAGCATCGAGAACCAGATCCGGGCCGCAAAAGCCAAGGTCAGCAGGGCCGAGAACACTGAAATAGAAGAAGTCAAAGCTTCTCCCGAGAAACATGAAGCGCCGGTCACATCCTCATGGATGTCCGCAAGTATTTATGCCGACTCCGAGAATTCGGAGCAGCCCCTCGACAGTGTGGGAACCGCTTTGGATTACGATACGATCGATGACGACGCGATCCCGGAGGGTGCTTTCTACGCGAGACCTCGGTTCGATGCTCCTCCGGCTTACGCAGTTCCGGAAGAATCCTACACGAACGCGCAAATCATGCCGCCGGCCGAGCAGATCGAGGCAATTTACGACGCTCTGAATAAGCTCGGAGAGCTGAGGGATATGGGTATTCTCACAGAGGCTGAATTCACGCAGAAAAAACAGGAACTTCTCGCAAAATTAGGATAAAAAAGCAGGACTGCCACAGCGGCAGTCCTTTTTTATCCGGTCATTCTTCGCATGATCAGCATTCCCTGCGTTTTCAGCCATTTCTCTTCATCTTTGTACCCGGGCAGAACTCCGGCGACCAGAGCCCAGAACCTTTTCGAGTGATTGAGCTCAATAAGGTGGCACAGCTCATGGACGACCACATAATCCCTGACAGACGGAGGCGCGAGCATGAGAAGGCAGTTAAAGTTCAGGTTTCCCCGCGAGCTGCAGCTCCCCCACTTCGACTTCTGATTTCTAATAGTGATCCTGCCGTACCTGACTCCCACGACCGGCGCGAAGCGTCTCACTCTCTCTGGGATGTCCCTGGCTGCCTCGTCCGCGAGCCTTCGAATATCCTCCATCGTGAGCCTTTCCAAGTCCGCGGCCTGCGCCGCCCGGGCTCTCACCCCGGCGGTGTGCTGCGCGATCCAGTCGGCCTTCTTTTCTACGAACTGTCTGATCTCCGCGTCCGAAAGGCGCTGCGGAGCTCGCACAAGAACTTCGCCGTCGGGCCGGATCTCGACCTGCAGAGTCTTTCTGGCGCTTCTTATGACTCTATATTTAATCATGTTTCCTCCAGGATCATAACACAGGGCACACTTACCAGCTGAGACGGTGCAGCTGCCCTTCCCGCAGCATTCCAAGAAAACCATTCTGTCTGAGCAGCTCGTAGAGAATGATCGAGACAGAGTTGGACAGGTTGAGAGACCGCTCATCCGGGAGCATCGGTATCCTTACACAGAACTCTTCATTCTCCTTAAGGATCTCCTCCGGTATCCCGGCGCTCTCCTTGCCGAACATAATAAAATCATCCGGGGCGAACTCCACGTCCGCGTAAGTCCTTCTCGCTTTTGTCGTCGCATACCAGATGCGCCTGTCCTTATTTTCAGCCAGAAATGTTTTATAGTTCATATATCTGTGGACATCCAGCCTCTTCCAGTAGTCCATTCCGGCCCTCTTAAGGTTCCGCTCCGTGAGCTGGAAACCAAGCGGATCTATCAGATGAAGAGATGTGCCGGTCGCCACGCATGTGCGGCCTATGTTGCCCGTATTCGCCGGAATCTCCGGCTCAAGAAGTACAATTCCCGCCATAAGTATTCTGCCCCTGCCGATTGATTATCTGTGTTCCTGATCTCTCGTCGCTATAAGAGACCGGACATTTGTATCAAGAACAAGTAAAGCCCCACAGGATTTCCTGTGGGGCTTCGAGCTGCTTTCGGGACTCGGACCCGAGACCTCATCACTACCAATGATGTGCGCTACCACCTGTGCCAAAGCAGCCTGCGTTTCCTCGAAACGACATGAAAGATTATAGCGTACTTGTAACTATAATGCAACACCTAATTTCTAAAAAGAGCCTCAATATCCGTGCGGGACGCCGTTACAGATCCCTGCACCATCTCCGGCTTTCCGCCGCCGCGCGCGCCGAGCTTTTCGCGGAGCGCATTATTAAGAACACGCGCGTCCCCGCCCCGCTTCCCGATCACATATCGGTAGCCGTCTGCGTCACTGCCGACAAAAATGCCGCAGAAACCGGTCCTCTTTTGGACAAGAGAATTGACAGCACTCCGCATGGTGCCGGCGTCGAGGGATTTCTCGAAGAGAAAAGCATTGCCGTCCCCTGTGGGGATCCGGTCAATCTTTATTTCCATGAGCTTCTTCGACGCATCCGCCAGAGCTGCCTTCGTCTCATAAAGCTCTGTCTTCGCCTTCACAACGAGATTATAGACTTCATCCGTGGAGTTCGAGAGATAGTTGGCGGTCTTCTCAAGTATGTCCCTGTCATGAAAGAACACTTCCATAGCCCGCATGCCGCACAGGATGCTGACGCGAATTCCGCCCTTATAGTTCTGGAGTCCGACGACCTTAAGGCAGCCGATCTCACCCGTCAGGGCGACGTGGGGCGCGCAGCAGGCACACGCGTCCACTCCGGGGAAAGTGACGACACGGATCTCATCATCAAGATCGATCTTGCTGCGGTACTCGGCATTTCGCGCCTCCTCCCCCGAGAGGAAGCGGATTTCGGAAGGGATGTTCCTAAAAATTATCTCATTGACCCTGCGCTCAATGTCTCTGATCCCATCCGGACCGATCACACCGTTAAAATCGAGGGTCACCTCATTGTCGCTCAGATGGAAGCCGACGTTGTCGAAACCGTACGTGCTGTGGACAAGGCCTGAGAAGAGGTGCTCGCCCGAGTGCTGCTGCATATTTGAAAATCTGTGCTGCCAGTCGATCCTGCCGGAAATTTCCGTCCCCTCTTTGATGGAGACGCTCCGGTCTTCCAGCAAATGATGTATTTCCCCGTCCCTGATCTTCACATCCGCGACCCGGAAGCCTCCGAGCACTCCGGTGTCCGCGCTCTGTCCTCCCTCTTCAGGGAAAAAGAGGGTGCGGTCGAGGACGACGTCGCCGTCATTTGCAGAAACTACCTGAGCCGAAAACTCAGTTTTATATGCATCCTCATAATAGAGTTTGCGCGTGCGGATCTTGCTTGAATCAAGCATGAATTACCTCTTTTCCACGAGCTCGCCGCTTCGGTAGGCCGCAAGCAGCTGCTCCAGTTCTTCTATTTCGGCCTTAAGTTTTATGCCGATATCCGTGTCACCGATCGTCTGCCTTGTCTGGAACTTTTCGACCGCAACTTTATCGGAGTGAATATCCCGCCCTGTCAGGACCGCGTCCTCCTTGCTCGTGAACGGTTCGTGGGCGACAAGACGCATGCCCCAGGAATTGTAGATCAGCGTGTAGCCCGCAATACCTGTCGTTCCCTGATATGCCTTGGAGAAACCGCCGTCAATGATCAGCAGTTTACCGCCGCACTTCGTCGGCGACTGTCCGCGCTTGACCGGAACGTGGCCGTTGATGATATGTGTATGCTCACCCTCGAGCCCGAACTCCCGGAGTATCTTCTCTATGACATCCTTATCGTCAAGGAGCTGATAATACGGAGTTTTTCCCTCACTGTGAGTCTCCTTCTCAGCGATCATACAGCGCTCGAATGTTGCCATTTTATCTTTGCCGAAGAGCGGCGAATCCTTATTGCACCAGATCCACCACATGATATCCCTGCCTTCTTCCTTCCTGACCGGATCCACGGCGAAGAACGCCCGGCGGACAAGGGCATCAAGGCAGTCATACAGGCTCTTCCCCCTGTATTTCTTTCCGTAGATCTCAACCTCTTTGAAATCTCCGTCTTCCGTCATGGGGACACAGCCGTGATACAACAGATTGCCGTTGATCACATTATAGAGCGCGCCTTTGCGCAGAAGAAGCTGCATATGCTCCTGAAGCCGTCTGCAGTTCATGAAGGCAGACTGAAGACGCTCCATGACATATTCTTCTTCCGGAGAAAGCCTGTTGGGATCTGCCGGATCAACGGTCGGCAGATTCTTGTCAAGAAGATCATAGTATTTTCCGTCCACCTCGACCTTCATCGTGTCAAAATCAATTCGACTCAGAAGATCTCGGTCCTCCATATGATACTCCGGGCGTCTCCGGACAAGCTGGCCTTCCAGCTTGAACTGAATAATCGAGATGGCTTTATGGATGCGCATGTCCATTTCCTTCTCGCTGCGGGCTTTCTCCTCGCCTTTCGTCTGGAAACATGTACACGGATCATCCCCGTACGTATTTACCGCGAACTGGGCAAGAGGTATCAGATTGATGCCGTAGCCTTCCTCAAGAATGTCAAGGTTGCCGTATCTGGCCTGGATCCTGACAACATTTGCAATGCAGGCGAGCTGGCCGCAGGCCGCGCCCATCCACTCGATATCATGATTTCCCCACTGTATGTCAAGGCTGTGATATGCCATCAGCGTATCCATGATCTCATCGGGACCGTAGCCTCTGTCATAGATATCTCCGAGTATGTGCAGCTGATCAACGACGAGCCGTCTCACCAGTCTCGACAGGGCCATTATGAAGTTGTCGGCATTGCCGATGCGAATGATCGTGTTAATAATTTCCTCATAGTAGGCTTCTTTGTCCGCGATATCCGCCTTTTCGGTGATAAGCTCTTCTATGACATAGCGGAAGTCTTCCGGCATGGCCTTCCTTACTTTGGACCTTGTGTACTTGCTGGAGGTGTGTTTGCACACATCAATCAGGCGATAGAGCATGACTTTATACCAGTCATTAAGCTCCGCCTCATCGGTAATCTCCTTCTTTACAAGATCGATCTTTTCGCGCGGATAGTAGACCAGTGTCGCCAGCTCTTTTATATCTTTTTCAGGCAGCGTACGCCCGTATACTTCACTGATCTTCTTTTTGACTGCGCCGGATCCGTTCCTCAGTACGTGGGAAAACGACTCGTACTCTCCGTGGATATCCGTGATAAAATGCTCTGTACCCTTGGGCAGATTCAATATTGAGCTCAGGTTAATAATTTCTGTAGATGCTTTGGCTATTGTCGGATAAAGCTGAGCCAGGCGTTCAAGATATCTCCTGTCCAATTGTTCCATGGTAAAACCCTCTTTCTAAAACCTAAGATCGTCCTTTCAGGATCGAAAAGACAATGCCGAAAATAACTGCGACCAGAATGACCGGCCACGCGGTAATCACGACTTTTGTCACCAGTACGACGATCAATCCGACGACCAGGACCGCGATGAGCAGTGTTGTCAGGCAGCCCCAGTTAAAAGAACCGTCCAGATTTCGGAATAGAGATGAGAAGCTTCCGACCTTTTCAACCTTGAAGTCCGGTCGCCTGTCAAAGAAGCCGTTGTCAAATGAAGTCTCCTTTTTCTCCTTAAAAGCAGGGCCTTCACTCTCCTCATCCTCTCCAAACTCATAGTCCGGCGCGTACTCTTCAGTCTCGACTTTCGTATATTCGGAATCTGTGCCGTAAGATTCCGCGTTCGCCTGCTGATAAGCAGCCTCCTCATAGCCCTGCTCGTACGTGGCTTCCCGATAACCGTAAGAGTTTCTCGGGGATTCCACTATGTTGCGGGCAATAAGGATCGGGTCTCCGAGCTGTTCTGTCGCTTCCTCTTCGCTCTTTCCGCGGGATACTTCAGCGTCTATATATCCCTCATAGTACCGGAGTTCCGAGGCAATCTCAGACCCCGACAGATCCTCGGACAGCTTGTTGCCAAGTGCGTTCAGAAATTCTTCTTTCGTCATAGTCGTACCTTTCAGTCTGTCTGCGGCCTGTGCCGCATCCATCAAAAATGACACGTGTTCCGCGTCTGATAATAATAATACCATAATTGAGTACAGTTGCACATACGAAATCATAGTCACGACGCAGATGCGCTAAAAGTGAAAAAGTAAAAGAGCCTTACCGAAGTAAGGCTCTCTCTACGTGCGGGACAAGATTCGAACTCGCGACCTTCTGGTCCGTAGCCAGACGCTCTATCCAGCTGAGCTACCCACACATTTTGCTGCTTTATCTGCAACAAATAGTATACTACAACGGATGAGCGGTTTTGTCAACACACTTTTTAATTTATTTTTGGCACGAAGAAATAATCTCCGGCAATGCTTTTCTCACGTAGAAAATGCTTTGCGCCGGACTGTGAATACGAAGCACAGCCTGTCTGACTTCAGGAACCGTCGTCAAGAATCGTGTCCACACGATCAGTTTGCGAAAATCGGTGTGGAATAATATCTGTCCCCGGAATCAGGGAGAATGACAACGATGGTCTTGCCCGCGTAGGCCGGATCCTTAGCCACCCGGATTGCTCCGTTCAGCGCAGCCCCGGAGGATATACCAACAAGGATTCCCTCTTTCTTGGCAATGAGCTTGGCTGTTTCGAATGCGTCCTCGTTCTCGACTGTAATGACGCCGTCATAAAGTTCCGTATCGAGGGTATCCGGGACAAATCCGGCACCGATACCCTGGATCTTGTGCGGTCCGCCGTGGCCTTCGGAGAGGACCGGCGATGTCTTCGGCTCAAGCGCCAGAACTTTGATCTCCGGATTCTGTTCTTTCAGATAACGGCCGGTGCCGCTCAGGGTCCCGCCGGTGCCGACACCCGCGATAAATACGTCGACTGCGCCGTCTGTATCCGCCCAAATTTCAGGACCGGTCGTCTCATAGTGGGCTTTCGGGTTGGCAGGATTCACGAACTGACCGGGTATGAAACTGTTCGGTGTCTCAGCTGCCAGCTCATCCGCCTTGGCTATCGCTCCCTTCATACCTTTGGAACCGTCTGTGAGAACAATTTCCGCGCCATAAGCCTTGAGGATATTCCTTCTCTCCACGGACATTGTCTCCGGCATCGTGAGAATAACTCTGTAGCCCTTGGAAGCCGCGATAGCCGCAAGACCTATACCTGTATTACCTGACGTAGGCTCGATGATGACAGAACCTTCCCTAAGCTTTCCGCTGGCCTCGGCATCCTCGATCATAGATTTTGCAATCCTGTCTTTCACCGAACCGGCCGGGTTAAAATACTCAAGTTTAGCAAGAATGCGGGCATTCAGACCAAGCTCTCTCTCGATATTCTTAAATTCGACCAGCGGTGTGCCGCCGATGAGACCGAGTGTACCTTCATAAATCTTTGCCATTACAGTTTCCTCCTCTTTTTCAGCAAGTCCTTCGGGCGTCAACGCTTTACCCTACATTTCCTAGCTGTTTTCTATGAATTATATCATTTTTCTCCTCTTTGTCAATACGCAATTGCGGAAAAATGCCCCGGAGACCGCGTATCGGTTCCGGGGCATAGTTTTCTGTCTCTCAAATCTCATTTGCGAGACTATGCGCATTATCTTAGATTTGCGTCATCTAAGTTCCGCGTCAGAGATGACTTTCACACTGCGCATTCGCATCGCGCCAAAAGTCACCTAAGTTCCGCGTCAAAGATTAAATCACGTAATCTGACTGGATCGCTGTCTCCTCGTTCACAAGGTCTTCCAGGGTCACGCTGTCCACATACTCGTTGATCACCTTGTTCAGACCATTCCAGAAGGAGATCGTCGGGCAGCTGTCCACGCGAGGGCATTCATTGACATCCGTCTCAAGACACGCAGTCGGCGCAAGCGGGCCTTCCAGGACACGCAGGATACTGCCCACGGTGTACTCAGACGGGTTCCGGGCAAGGCGATAGCCTCCGGCTGACCCGCGCAGACTCTGTACAAAACCGGCCTTGCTGAGAGGCGAGATGATCTGCTCCATATATTTCAGTGTAATTCCCTGCCTTTTCGCTATGTCTTTCAGCGGGACAAGATCCCCGGAATTATGCATTGCCAGATCCAGCATAATTCTGAGGGCGTAACGTCCTTTTGTGGAAACTTTCATCTGCAACCCTACTTTCCTAGTGATTTTATATGATTGTATATCATTCGCAACAAAAAAGCAAGCATCACAAGGGCACCCCGGCCCCTGACAGCAATCGGGAAGGACAGACAAGCCCTGTCAGAACACGCCCATGGCGCAAAAAGCCCCCGCCGGTTTCCCGGCGGAGGCCGCTCTCATCATATGAGGGGAGATCAATCCATGTCGCGGATGATCTTTCTTGTGCGAAGGATGGATGTCGGGCTCATGGACAGCTCGTCGATACCCATATTGACAAATAC
>JAFWIM010000052.1 GCA_017514845.1 Lachnospiraceae bacterium | reverse complement strand
GGACTTGGGGAGTTTCTTCGGGTCTTCGTCAGAGGCAGCAAAATCCCAACTCCGAGGCATGTTTGCTGCCTTTGGACTTGGGGAGCTTCTTCGGGTCTTCGTCAGAGGCAGCAAAAACTTGATTTCAATACATTTTTGCTGCCTTTGATCAGGGCGGGTTTCATCGGGTTGACGGCAGAAGCAGCAAAATCTTGATTTCAATACATTTTTGCTGCCTTAGGACTTGGGGAGTTTCTTCGGGTCTTCGTCAGAGGCAGCAAAATCCCAACTCCGAGGCATGTTTGCTGCCTTTGGACTTGGGGAGCTTCTTCGGGTCTTCGTCAGAAGCAGCAAAATCTTGATTTCAAGGCATTTTAGCTGCCTTTGATCAGGGCGGGTTTCATCGGGTCTTCGTCAGAGGCAGCAAAATCTTGACAGAAGGCTGCCGACGATATGAAAAAGCAGTTTCTTGCCCTCACAGAATATTCGGATGACATGGATAAACTGAACGGCAGTGCCATTTCTATCAGAAAGATGTATTCGGATCTTAAAGAAGGGATTGACCAACTGGCGACGGGATCCGGCCAGCTGACGGAAGGTATATCTAAGTTCAACAGCGGCATCGACGCTCTCTACAGCGGAGCGGTCCTGCTCACCCAGGGGACATCCGCGCTTGAATCCTATGGAAGTCCGCTGCTTGAAGGAGCATCAGCGCTTACTGAGGGAATGTCGGCTCTGCATGATGGCATTAAGGCATTTGATGAGGAGGCGATACAGGAGCTTACGGATCTCGCGGGGGATGATTTGCTGAACCTTTCCGGCAGGTTCCGGGCCATTAAGATATGCGACACTTCCTACCAGACCTTCTCGGGGCTTGCGCCGGGCAGGAAGGGTACTGTGAAATTTATTATTGAGACGGAGGAGATTGTGAAAGATTGAGGGGCGGACGCATAAGACAGGCATGACTGCTGCTTACAGCACAAGAAAAGGGGCAATCGCACTATGATTATCATTTTTAGTGCGACTGCCCCTTTGATCGTTACAGAGTAAATCTTTACAGAGTGAATATCCTGTCCTTACCGTTCTCCTCAAGCTTCTTGAGGACCGCAGCCGGATCTTTGAACTTCTCAAGAAGAATCATAGCAGCGATGATATATGGCTTAAATGAAGCCTCCTTGTAGAGCTGATCGCGGTACCTGTCGAAGACGGAAGCGTCGACCTCTCCGGCTTTGCAGCTGACATCTGTTATGTCTGCCGGCAGGCAGTGCAGGTAGAGGGCTTTACCGTCCTTAGTCGTTGCCATGAGCTCCTCGGAGCAGGTCCAGTCTTTATGCTCGGCGTTCTGGGCAAGCAGTTCTTTTTCAAGAGCATCGATACCGTCGAAATCGCCCTTGCCATAGAGCTCTGTGCGTTTCTCCATGGCTGCGAACGGAGCCCAGCTCTTCGGATACACGATATCCGCATCCTTGAAAGCTTCCGCCATGCAGTTGGTTTTCGTGTAAGATCCGCCGGAAGCCGCGGCATTCTTTTTGGCAACTTCCTCAACCTCAGGCATGACGTCGTAGCCTTCGGGGTGGGCGAGGACGACATTTGCACCTAATCTTGTGAGAAGACCGATCGCACCCTGGGGGACGGAGAGCGGCTTTCCGTAGGAAGGTGAATATGCCCATGTCATGGCGATCTTCTTACCCTTGATGTTCTCAATGCCGCCGAACTCGTGAATGACATGGAGGGTATCGGCCATGAGCTGGGTCGGATGATCGATATCGCACTGAAGATTGACGAGAGTCGGTCTCTGCTCGAGAACGCCTGCCTCGAAGCCCTCCTGGACTGCCTCGGTGACTGCATGCATGTAGGCGTTGCCCTTGCCGATATACATGTCGTCGCGAATGCCGATGACGTCTGCCATGAAGGAGATCATGTTCGCTGTCTCACGGACTGTCTCGCCGTGCGCGATCTGGGATTTCTTTTCGTCGAGATCCTGCACCTCAAGACCCAGCAAGTTGCAGGCGGAGGCGAAGGAGAAGCGTGTTCTTGTCGAATTGTCGCGGAAAATACTGATGCCGAGACCCGAATCGAAGACCTTTGTCGAGATGTTGCGGCAGCGAAGGTCGCGCAACGCGTCAGCGACAGTCCATACGGCTTCGATCTCGTCGTCTGTCTTCTCCCATGTGAGGAAGAAGTCGTTCATGTACATGTTCTCTGTGTCAAGTTCTTTGAGTCTTGCGATCATTCCGTCAAAATCTTTGATTGAATAATTCATAGTATGCCTCCTCATTTGTTTATCATTTCACCGGTTCCGGATTCTGCTCGACGTATGTCATAGGAAGCGCGCAAAGAAGCGCAGCGCATGTGACAAGATCTTTCTTGTATGTGATTTCGTTCGGAGCGTGTGCCTGACTCTCAGCGCCTGGGCCGAAGCCTACACACGGGATCCCGTAGCGGCCCTGAATGGATACGCAGTTCGTGGAGAAAGTCCACTTGTCGACCAGCGGGCGATTTCTCTTGTCCATGGACTCCGGTGTTCCGATGCGTTCTGTTCCGAAGAGTGCATGATGAGCGTCCGTGATCGCCTTTACATGCGGTGCGGATTCTTTGTTGATCCATGTCGGGAAGTAGCACTCCGTCTTATAGACCAGATTGGTGTAGGAAGGTCTGTCGTACATGTACATGGATACTGTGACATCATCCTTGTATTTCTGGCATGCGGGAAGCTGGCGGATCTCCTCGAGGCAGGACTCAAATGTCTCGCCGGCTGTCATACGACGGTCGACCGAGATGGAGCAGCTGTCTGCCACCGCGCATCGGCTCGGCGATGTGAAGTAGATCTGGGAGACTGTGCAGGTGCCCTTGCCGAGGAAGCGGGCATCCTCGTAGTGGTCCGGATTGTACTTCGGGTTCAGCATCTTGATGAGACCCTTGATCTCCGTATCGTCAGCATCGTCGTTCTCATTGAGGGCTTTGACGTTGCAAATGACTTCTGCCATCTTCTCGATCGCATTGCTCCCACGCTCGGGCGCGCTGCCGTGGCAGGATACACCGTGCATGTCGACGCGGATCTCCATACGTCCTCTGTGGCCTCTGTAGATGCCGCCGTCTGTCGGCTCTGTGGAGACGACAAATTCCGGTGTCACTCCGTCTTCGTTGTGTATGAACTGCCAACAGAGACCGTCGCAGTCTTCTTCCTGGACTGTTGCAGTTACGAGGATCGTGACGTCATCCGGAAGAAGACCGAGTTCCTTCATGATCTTTGTGCCATAGACTGCAGACGCGATACCGCCTTCCTGGTCGGAACCGCCGCGGCCGCCGATCAGAGTCTCATTCTCAAATCCCTCATAAGGGTCAAATTCCCAGTTGTTTCTTAAGCCTACACCTACTGTATCGATGTGGCCGTCGAAGGCAATTATCCTCGGTCCGTGTCCCATCCAGCCGAGGCAGTTGCCCTGAGCATCGATCTGCACTTTGTCGAAGCCGACCTTTTCCATCTCCTCGGCAATTCTCTTTATGACGAGTTCCTCCTCACAGCTCTCACTGGGGATCTTTATCATATCACGGAGAAATGCGGTCATATCTTCCTGATAGCCCTGTGCTGCCTCTAAAACCTTACTGTAATCCATTTTGACCTCCACTATTATGCATGGTGTTAGTTGCTATTCGGGTGGGAAAAGCCTCCCACCTTCAGGTTGACGGGTAATATGATAGTTATTATTTATTGATGTTGACGTAGGAGTAGAGCGTATACTTTGAGATGCCGAAAAACTTTGAAACTTTATCGCCGGATTTTGTGATCAGGAAAGCACCGGAATCGTTCAGGAACTGGATCGCCTTGATCTTGTCCTCCTTGGTCATATAAGCCACCGGCACACCGACGAGTTCCACACTTTGGGCGATGAGTTCATCGAGCAGCTGATTGACATCCATGGGGATGGGGGTGGGCTGATCGGCGTTTACGTCATCACCGGTGGCCGTGATGCTTTTTATTGTGCTTTCGAGCGCAAGCAGGTTTGTGATATCGTAATTGATCGCAAATACATATCGGGGCCTATCATCGTTGCCCCTAATGTAAATTGTCGTGGATTTCAGGATCCTGCCGTTATCAGTCCTTGTGAGATACGCGTATTGGTCCTTCAACTCGTTCGGATTCTTTTGCAGGGCCTCGATGACGATGTTCGATGGACTTCCACCGAGCTTTCGGCCTGTCACCTGGCCGTTCTCAATGTGGACGATTGAATTGTCAATATGCTCTTTTGACAGGTCATGGATAACGATCTCGCAGTTGCTCCCGAACTGCTCGGCAAGACCCCGGGCTAACTGTTTCAGCGTGGTGAATGTCAGATTTTCCAAGGGTCACTCCTTTCTTATCGCTTCTTATTTTTATAGTTATCATATCATACACAGGGATTATTACAAGCTGTTGGCTAAAAATAATTTTTTATCTCTAAAAATTTGTTGATGGCTGTTGATAAAATATAGCGCAAATGATAGAATTTTTATAAGAATGCCATGACAAATGTCTGACAGCAAAAGCAGGATTCGATGATTTTTTATAATGCTTGGGGTGAGCGGCATTTGCAAATGTCAGCCTCTTAGCCAAAAGAGACAGCTTTTTCAGAGTTCAGGAGGAGAAAAATGATCAATCTTAAGATTAACGAACAGGGACTCAAACATAATATCGCGAGAGCCAGAGAGAATAACATTATCATACCGACGATTGCACAGATGAAGAATCCGGAGCTGATCCCGGATGCAATCAAGGAACAGCTGAAAGGGGTCGGCCTTTGGGACGTCAACCCGCTGAACCTCTTCAGAATTACATGGAAGAATGAGCAGAAGGAGAGCGGCGGTCTCTTCCACGGCCCGAACTACATCGTGCTTCCGTCGGAGCTCACGGGTGTGAAAGCCAAGATCATCTGCATGATCGGTAAATGGTTCCCGACCGGCTGCCACAAAGTCGGCGCTTCCTTCGGCTGCCTGGCACCTCGCCTTGTCACCGGTCAGTTCGACTCCGACTACCACAAAGCAGTCTGGCCGTCCACAGGAAACTACTGCCGCGGCGGTGCTTTCAACTCCAAGCTTCTCGACTGCTACTCGGTGGCCATCCTGCCGCAGGGCATGAGCCGCGAGCGCTTTGACTGGCTGAAGACAATCGCCAGCGAGATTATTGCGACACCGGGCTCTGAGTCCAACGTCAAGGAGATTTTCGACAAGACACATGAGTTGTCCCAGCAGCCGGAGTGCATGATTTTCAACCAGTTCGAGCAGATGGGCAACTACATGTGGCATTACAATGTCACCGGCAACGCGATTGCGGATGCGTTTGAGGAGATGAAGGGCGACGGCATGAGGCTGGCAGGCGTGATCTTCACATCCGGCTCAGCGGGAACAATGGCGGCGGGCGACCGCATCAAGGATCTGTATCCGGCTGCCAAGGTCGGCGTAGGCGAAGCTCTCCAGTGTCCGACTCTTCTCGACAACGGCTTCGGCGCTCATCGCATCGAGGGCATCGGCGACAAGCACGTGCCGTGGATCCACAACGTAAAGAACACAGACCTGGTCGTAGATATTGATGACGAAGATTCCCAGAAGCTTCTCCGCCTCTTCAACGAGCCGGTCGGCCGCGAGTACCTCAAGGAGCAGGGCGTGAATCCTGAACTTGTAGATCTGCTTGGCTACTTCGGTATTTCCGGTATTGCAAATATGCTCTGCGCCATCAAGATGGCTAAGTACTATGAGCTTACAGAGAACGATGTCATCGGCACAGTCATGACAGACTCTGCGGATATGTATCAGTCGAGAATCAGGGAGCTTCAGGAAGAGGACGGCGAGTACACGCACGAGAAGGCTGCGCTCGACTACCATGTACATATCCTCGGTGAGAAGACGGACAACATGATCGAGCTTCGCTACACTGACAGGAAGCGCATCCACAATCTCAAGTATTACACATGGGTCGAGCAGCAGGGCAAGACTTCCGAGGAGCTCAATGACCTGTGGTATGACACAGAGAATACGTGGGATTCTGTCAAGAAGGATGCTGACAGAGTCGATGAGCTGATCAATGCGTTCAATGAGGAGACAGGACTGCTGAGGAAGCTTTGATTCTGTAAATAGCTGCTATTGTATAGAATAGAGGAGCAATCAATATGAAAAACGTCATCGGCGCAAAATGTACGATTTGTGGAAAGATGATAGAGGCGACGCCCGATATCACGGTCTGCCCGAGCTGCGGCGGAATCATGGATATCGAGTACGATTATGACTATATTAAATCAAAGCTTACTCCGTACGGTTTAGTGGACCGCGAGGACCGGACCATGTGGAGGTATATGGAATTCCTTCCGGTCGAAGGGCGCGGCACGCTTCCCAAACTGCGTGTCGGCATGTCGCCGTTCTACAAGGCTGACCGTCTGGCGGACTTACTCGGTATCAAGACTCTTTATATAAAAGATGACGGTATCAACCCGACGGCTTCCCTGAAGGACAGGGCATCCGCGATGGCGGTCGTCAAGGCGGAGGAAGCCGGCAAGAGCATTATCGCATGCTCATCCACAGGCAACGCAGCCAGCTCTCTGGCGGGCAATGCAGCTGCGGCAGGCATGAAGACATATATCTTCGTGCCGGAGCGCGCTCCCAAGGGAAAGGTTGCCCAGCTCATGATGTTCGGAGCGACCGTTATCTCGGTCAAAGGTACATACGAGGATACCTTCCGTCTGTCAGCCGAAGCTATCGACCGCTGGGGTTGGTATAACCGGAACGCAGCTATCAATCCGTATCTCATGGAAGGAAAGAAGACAGTCGCTCTTGAGATCGCTGAGCAGCTGAATTTTAAGATGACTGACTATGTCGCCATTTCCGTGGGCGACGGCTGTACGATCGCGGGTCTCTGGAAGGGATTCAAGGATATGTATGCGGCCGGCTTCATCGACAGGCTGCCGCGCATTATCAGTGTCCAGGCGTCAGGGTGCTGCCCGATCAACACGGCAGCTGCAGCGGGAACAGAAGAGTGGTCACCGCAGCCTGAGAATACGATCGCCGATTCGATTGCAGTCGGTGTTCCGAGAAATCCGATCAAGGCGATCAGGGCGATCCGTGAATCGAACGGTGTCTGCGTGAATGTGTCCGACGATGAGATACTTGCGGCTATGAGGCTTCTCGGCCGCACGCAGGGAGTATTTGCTGAACCTGCCGGAGCGACGGGTACCGCGGGCATCAAGAAAGCTGTCGAGCTCGGGCTCATCGAGAAAGACGCTTCGGTCGTCAGCGTTGTCACCGGCAACGGTCTGAAGGACGTCAACAACGCGATCAAGGCAGCAGGCGAGCCGATCTGCATACCGCCGGAGATGGATCTGCTGCTTAAGGAGCTTCCGGAGCTGGCTTGAAACTTTTTCAGATTTAACGTGACAAAGCGCGGTAAAGTGACCTATAATATGTGCTTGACAGCGTAGGCTGGTCAATTAGAGGAGGAACATATTATGATTGAAGGTAGAATTTACAATTTCTCCGCGGGTCCGTCCATCCTTCCGGAGGAGGTCCTGCTCAAAGCACAGGCAGAACTCCTGAACTGCGAAGGCTCCGGTATGTCCGTTCTTGAGATGAGTCACAGATCCAAGGTGTTCGATGATATCATTAAAGCTGCTGAAGCCAACATGAGAAAGATCATGAACATCCCGGATAATTACAAGGTGCTGTTCCTGCAGGGCGGCGCGAGCGGTGTATTTGCATCTCTCCCGATGAATCTGGGAAATAAGAATAAAGTCGCTGACTATATTGTTTCCGGCAATTTTTCCGGAGGCGCTCTCAAGGAAGCGAAGAAATATCTCGACGCAAGAGAAATCGCGACAACAAAAGACGTAAACTTCACACGCATCCCGCGCCAGGATGAGCTTAAGCTGAGCCCGGACGCCGACTATGTACATGTGTGCTGGAACAACACGATTTTCGGTACAAAGTACCAGTATATCCCGGACACAGGAGATGTCCCTCTCGTAGCTGATATGTCTTCAAGCATTCTCTCCGAGCCGGTCGACGTGACAAAGTTCGGCATGATTTACGCAGGCGTTCAGAAGAACCTGGCTCCGGCCGGTATGGCAATCGTAATCGTCCGTGAGGATCTGATCGGCAACGCGATGCAGATTACCCCGAAGATCTGGGATTACAAGATCATGGCGGACAAGGAATCCATGCTGAACACACCGCCGTGCTTCCCGATCTATTTCGTAAAGCTTGTCACGGATTATCTGATGGAGCAGGGTGGTCTTGCTGAGATGAAGAGACGCAACGAGGAGAAGGCAAAGATCCTGTACGACTATCTTGACTCTCAGGATTTCTTCAAGGCGGCAGCCGCGAAGGAAGACCGTTCCATCATGAACGTTACCTTCCGCACCGGAGACGAAGCGCTCGACGCAGAGTTCGTCAAAGGGCAGGCGGCTCGTGGGTTCTCCAACCTCAAGGGACACAGGCTTGTCGGCGGCATGCGCGCTTCCATCTACAACGCGATGCCGAAGGAGGGTGTGATTGCTCTTGTGGAGTATATGAAGGAGTTTGCGGCAGAACATCAGAAATGATGTGTATCTGAAATAAGGCATAGCAAGAATTTGTATCGTTGCATCAGAAATAAGGTGCATAAGAAAATTGCGGTGGCACATAAGGAACAATGTGCCACCGTAAAAATTTCGCAGGCGGATTTTGTCGTCGATTGCGGTCGGCTGGTATAATTTCAGAAAACGATTTTGAAGTTAGCCGACAATTTCGACCGGCTGACGCAATTTCAAAACCTTATAAGGAGGAGGCAGACATGGCAGTATTCAGACCGTTTACAGCGGTGAGACCTAATGAGCACATCGCTGACAAGGTGGCAGCGCTTCCATATGACGTTATGAACAGCGCAGAAGCCAGGGAGATGGTCAAAGATGATCCGTATTCATTCCTGCATGTAGATAAAGCGGAAGTGGATCTTGATCCGTCCATCGACATCTATGATGCGAGCGTTTACGCAAAGGCAGCAGAGAATCTTCAGAAGATGCTTGATAACGGCGTGAACATTCGCGATGATAAACCGGCGTATTTCATTTACAGGCAGATCATGAACGGTCGTGCCCAGGCAGGTATTGTCGGATGTGCCTCCATTGATGATTATCAGAACAACATTATCAAGAAACATGAACTGACCAGAGCCGATAAGGAGGAGGACCGCGTAAGACACGTTGATACATGCAACGCTAACACCGGACCTATTTTCCTTACTTTCCGCGACAATGGGTTCATCGGGAAGTTTACAGCTGACTGGATGACCTCTAACGACCCGATTTATGATTTTGTCGCAGAGGACGGAATATCCCACACGGTCTGGAAAATCGATGACGCTGCCACCATCGCGGAGCTTGAGAAGTATTTCAATACTGTCCCCGCTTTCTATATCGCTGACGGACATCACCGCTCAGCTTCGGCGGTACGCGTAGGTCTCAAGAGAAGGGCGGAGCATCCAAACTATGACGGCACAGAGGAATTCAACTTTTTCCTCTCTGTCCTGTTCCCGAGCGATGTCCTTCATATCTTTGACTACAATCGCGTAGTTCACGATCTGAACGGTCTCACTGAGGAAGAGTTCTTTGCCAAAGTCGGAGAGGCATTCGATATTGCTCCAATGGCGGATATGCCCGCGGATAAGGCAGCAGATGCTGAATTTCTTGAAAAGTATCGCCCCGCTAAGAAGCACGATGTCTCCATGTATATCGCAGGCAGGTGGTACAGGCTCACGGCAAAAGCAGGGACATTCGATGAGAGCGACCCGGTCTCACGCCTTGACGTCTCCATCCTTCAGAAGAATCTTCTGACCCCGGTGCTTTCGATCGGCGATCCTCGCACGGACAGTCGCATCTCATTCATCGGCGGGATCCGCGGACTAAAGGAGCTTGTGAAGCTGGTGGACGGCGGACGCGCGGTCGCATTTGCCATGTACCCGACAACGCTCGATGACCTTATGGACATCGCGGACGCAGGCGCAATCATGCCGCCAAAGTCGACGTGGTTCGAGCCGAAGCTCAGGAGTGGGCTGTTTGTCCATTATCTTGATTGATGCGCAATAAACTAAATTAATAAGGCAGCTATTTACCTGATTTTTGTGGTAAATAGCTGCCTTTTGTCTTTGGGGGTATTATGGTCGACAGTTCACATCGCGCTTTTCCGCCTTTAGATTTCGAGAGTTTCAATGGGTCCAAGGCAGAAGCTGATCCAATAAAACATGTAAAGAAGTTTCTATGATGACATAGACACTTTGTTGTGATATAGTATAATTGATGAAATTTAAACATATGTCATCAGTATTTTTGTAAAAAACGACTGTATTCTTCGCCGAAATCAGACAGGTAAACGAGCGTGCGGCCAAAGCTGCCGGGCAGCAGAAATAGCCCGGAGAAAGGACGTGATTATGTATCTGGTAGGAAATGGAATCGTATTTACAAGAGACAATGAGTGTCCTGAGATTCGTGACGGCGCTGTCGTCATAGAGGGGACAAAAATCAAAGCTCTCGGAACCCTTGCGGACATGAAGGCAGCGTACCCGGAAGCGGAATTCATTGATGCACACGGCGGAGTCATCATGCCTGCTTTTATCAACATGCATGAGCACATCTACAGCGCCATGGCCAGAGGCTTTTCCATCAAGGGCTACAACCCGAAAGGTTTCCTTGACATCCTCGATGGCCAGTGGTGGACCATCGACCGCCACCTGACACTGGAACAGACTAAATACAGCGCTTACGACACCTACATCCAATCCATCAAATGTGGCGTCACCACCGTCTTCGATCACCACGCCAGCTTCGGTCACATCCGCGATTCGCTGTTCAAGATTGGCGAGGCTGCCAAAGATCTCGGCATCCGCACCTGCCTCTGCTACGAAATCTCTGACAGAGACGGCATGGATAAGGCAAAAGAATCCGTTGATGAGAATGCTGCATGGGCAAAATATGCGCTGGCTGACGATTCCGATATGATCGCAGGCATGATGGGCATGCATGCGCAGTTCACAATTTCGGATCAGACATTTGATTACGCAGCGTCTGTGAAGCCGGACGGCATCGGCTATCACATCCATGTCGCTGAGGGCATTGAGGACCTGCACGACTGCCTTAAGAAATACGGCAAGCGGATCATCGACCGCTTATATGACCACGATATCCTTGGTCCGAAGACCCTTCTCGGCCACTGCATCTATGTCAATGAACACGAGATGCAGCTCATAAAGGATACGGATACGATGATCGTCCACAATCCGGAATCGAACATGGGTAATGCGTGCGGCTGCCCGCCGACCATGGAGCAGGTGCATCACGGCATACTGACCGGTCTGGGGACCGATGGCTACACACATGACATGATTGAATCCTTTAAGGTTGCCAATGTCCTCCACAAGCACAGTCTCTGTGATCCCAACGCTGCATGGGGAGAGATTCCGCAGATGCTCTTCTACAATAACCCGAAGATGGCTAACCGTTACTTCAAGAGCGAGCTCGGCGTGCTGAAAGAGGGTGCTGCCGCCGATGTCATCGTCATGAAGTATAATCCGCCGACACGCCTCGGAGCCGACAATATTAATGGCCATATCCTTTTCGGCATGATGGGACATGACTGTGAAACGACAATCTGCAACGGCAAGGTCCTCATGCAGAACTTTGAACTCAAGACCTGCGACGAAGAGAAGATTTACGCCGAGTGCCGCGCCGAGGCCGACAAGCTTCATCACAGCATTAACGGGTAATAGTATTGGGTAGAGCCAAACGAAAAGAAGAGGTGACAAACTATGAGTGATATTATGAAATGTATGTCATTTGAACAGCTTCTGCACTGGGTAACAACCGAGCACGATACACAGGGAAGCGTATTCGGTGTCCGCCGCCCGTTCACAGCCGACCCGGCTGACACACAGGAAATATTCGGACGCCCGCTCGAGACCGTTATCGGTCCTGCGGCGGGTCCGAACTCTCAGCTGTCACAGAATATCATCGCATCCTATTACGCCGGAGCGCGGTTCTTTGAGCTTAAGACCGTCCAGAAGATGGATGGCCGTGAGCTCGCAGCCTGTGTGAACAAGCCCTGCATCAAGGCCGATGATGAAGGTTACAACTGCGAGTGGTCCACTGAACTGACAGTCCCGGAAGCCCAGCACGAGTACATCAACGCGTGGGTCATGCTGAATTTCATAGCCAAGGAATACGGTCTCGGCAGCCAGGACGGATTCCAGTTCAATATCTCCGTCGGCTACGACCTCGAAGGAATTAAAACGCCGAAGATCGATACCTTCATCAACAATATGATGGAGGCCAAGGACACGGAGGAATTCAAGCACGCAATCTCTGTCCTTCGTGAAAGTCTCGGTGATTTCAAGAACTTCACGGAAGCTGATCTTGACGCGATCCGCTCCGACATTGTGAACGATGCGACGATCTCCACGCTTCACGGATGTCCGCCGCATGAGATCGAGGCTATTGCCACCTACCTCATCAATGAGAAAGGTCTTAACACTTTTATCAAATGCAATCCGACCCTGCTCGGGTATGAATTTGCAAGAAGCACCATGGATTCCATGGGATATGATTACCTGGTATTCGGCAGGTTCCACTTCGACGATGACCTGCAGTATGTCGACGCGATCCCGATGCTGAAGAGACTGATGGCCCTCTGCGAGGAGAAAGGCCTGGAATTCGGCGTCAAGATCACGAACACGTTCCCGGTCGATGTGACCCGCGGCGAACTGCCGAGCAACGAGATGTACATGTCGGGCCGTGCCCTGTACGCGCTCTCCATCAACCTGGCGGCCAAGCTGTCCAGAGACCTTGACGGCAAATTGCGTATTTCCTACTCAGGCGGTGCCGATTACTTCAATATCGACAGGATCGTCGCGACCGGCATATGGCCGGTGACCGTGGCGACAACGGTCTTAAAGACAGGCGGCTATCAGAGATTTTCACAGATGGCGGAGAAACTTGCGGGGGTCACCAAACCGTTTATCGGAATAGACGTAGAGAAGCTTAATGCTCTGGCAGAATCGGCATTGACCGACATCCATCACGTGAAGGCCGCTAAGCCGCTTCCGAACAGAAAGACCGATGAGAAAGTGCCGCTGCTCAACTGCTTCTTTGCGCCGTGCACCGCACACTGCCCGATTCAGCAGGATGTATCTTCTTACATGGCCTACGCGGAGAATGGTGAATTTGACGCTGCCATGAAGGTCGTGCTCGACACGAACGCGCTCCCGTTCATGACAGGAAATCTCTGTGCGCACCCGTGCCAGAATGCATGTACAAGAAACTTCTATGAGTCCCAGGTGAATATCCGCAACACCAAACTGACGATCGCCCGCGCCGGCATTGACAAAGCGCTTGCAGAACTGAAAGCCAAAGAGCCGTGCGGGATCAAAGCAGCGGTGATCGGCGGCGGTCCGGCAGGTATGGCGGCAGCCTACTTCCTTGCCAGAGAAGGCGCGGATGTTACGATCTACGAGAAGAACGAAAAACTCGGCGGCGTCCCGCGCTATGTGATCCCGAATTTCAGGATCGCTGAGGAAGAGATCGAGAAAGACATCGACCTGCTGAGAGCGCTCGGAGTTAAGTTCGAGACCGGACGCGCAGTCTCCGTACAGGAGGTGAAGGATCTCGGATTTGAGACCGTTATCGCGGCGATCGGCGCTCCGGGTGAAGGCCGCATGAAGATCGACGGCATCACGCCGAAGAATGCGCTCGCGTTCCTTGCGGAATTCAACAAAACAGGCGGGAACGTCGATCTCGGCAGGAATGTTGTCGTTGTCGGCGGCGGGAATACGGCAATGGATACGGCCAGAGCAGCCCTGAGGAACAGCGGTGTCGAAAAGGTATCCCTTGTCTATCGGCGCACGAAACGCTATATGCCGGCAGATGAGGAGGAACTCCTTGAAGCGGTAGAGGACGGTGTTGAGTTCAGAGAACTCACGAACCCGGTATCCTATAAGGACGGCATCCTGACCTGTGCTGTGATGCAGCTCGGCGCTATGGATGAGAGCGGCCGCGCTTCCGTCAGCGAGACGGACGAGCGGGTGGAGATCCCGGTCGACACCGTGATCATCGCGGTCGGCGAGAGGTGCGATAAGAACTGGTACGATGCAAATGGCATCAACACCGACGCCAAAGGCCGTCCGCTGGTCGATGAGAATCTTCAGTCCTCGGTCCCGGGCGTCTACATCGTCGGTGACGGCCTCTATGGTCCTTCAATTATTGTCAAAGCCGAGGCCAATGCACGCAAGGCGGCGGATGCCATTCTCGGGAAAGCTGAGGGAGAGCGGTATGAGGCGGAGGCCGATATCAGCGCTGAGGTCCTCTATGCGAAAAAGGGTATTCTCGCTGAGGCCTGCGACAAGATGAATGACAACGCGCGCTGCCTGCACTGCAATGTGGTCTGCGAGAACTGCGTTGATGTATGTCCCAACAGGGCCAATATCGAAGTGAAGGTTCCGGGATGGGATATTCCGCAGATCGTTCACGTCGATTATATGTGCAATGAGTGCGGAAACTGCGCGACATTCTGCCCGTACGCGAGCAGACCGTATAAGGAAAAATTCACGCTGTTTGCAAATGAAGCCGACATGGCCGATTCCACCAACGACGGATTCGTTATCCTCGACATCACGAAGAAGAGCTACAAAGTACGCTTCCTGGGCAAAGAGAGTGTCATAACGGCGGACAGACCCGGCAGTGTTCCGGAAGGCATCGTGGAACTCATAAACGCAGTCCTGTACGGACACTGGTATATGCTGCTGAGAAAATGATACCTCTCAGTGAGACATGACGTATATGAACATGGCGGCAGGTGGATGCAGATCCACCTGCTGTCTGAATGCAGGCAGAAAAGAGGGACAACAATGGGAAAAATATGTTTAAAAGGCGGTACAGTCGTTTCCGGCTCCGGAAGCAGGATCGCCGATCTTCTGATAGAAGATGAGAAAATAGTGCGCGTGGACACTGACATACGTGTTCCGGATGCCCGGGAGATCGATTGCACAGGCAAGTATGTCTTCCCCGGCTTTATTGACGCGCACACACATTTCAATCTTCACGTCGCGGGTACGGTCACGTCCGATAATTTTGAGACCGGCACGGCGGCGGCAATCGCCGGCGGTACGACTCTGATCATCGACTTCGGAACACAGTACCATGGCGAGACCCTGAATGAGGGACTTTTGAACTGGCATGCAATGGCCAATGCAAACGGGCCGAACTCCTGCGATTACAGCTACCACATGTCGATTTCCGAGTGGAATCCCCGTATAAGAGACGAGATTGATGACATGATGGAGGCAGGCATCACGACGTTCAAAATCTACATGACTTACCCGGCCATGATGCTGAATGACGGTGAGATCTACGAGGTGCTGAAGAAACTGAAAGAGGTCCATTCTTTCACAGGCTGTCACTGTGAGAACGCTCCGGTGATCGACGCGCTCATAAAAGAACAGAAGGAACTTGGCAACTTCGGTCCTTCCGCGCATCCGCGCTCCCGTCCGGACACGATGGAAGCAGAGGCCGTCCACAGACTCATGGTCATCGCGAAAGAGGCTGACGCGCCGATCATGGTCGTCCACACGACCAATGAGAAAGCCCTTAATGAAATCATCCGCGGGCGGGCGGACGGAGTCACTGCCTACTCGGAGACCTGCCCCCAGTATCTGTTCCTTGACAGGAGCCTGTATGATCTTCCCGGTTTTGAGGGCGCTAAATATGTCTGCGCTCCGCCCCTTCGAACAAAACATGATCAGGAAGTGCTTTGGAATGCGATAAAAAGTGGTATAATAGATACCGTCTGCACAGACCACTGCGATTTCACGCTCGAGCAGAGGAAGCTCGGTATCGATGATTTCACAAAGATTCCCGGCGGACTTCCGGGGGTCGAGACGCGCGGCGACCTGATGTTCTCTGAGGGCGTTGGCAGGGGAAGAATCTCACCTGAGTGCCTCTGCCGTGTGCTGTCCGAGAACCAGGCAAAACTGTACGGCGTATATCCGACGAAAGGCGCGCTGCTTCCGGGCAGCGACGCTGATATCGCAGTCATAGATCCGACAAGGATGAAGATCATCACCGCAAAAGACTGGGTCACGAACTGTGACAATACACCCTACGAGGGCATGAAGCTAAGGGGATGTGTCGAGAAGGTCTTCCTGCGCGGAAATCTCTGTGTGGATGACGGACGTCTTATCCGAAGAGGACTCGGAAAATTTGTAAAAAGAGACGTTCCCAATTATGCACATGTGGAAGGATTACAATGATTATGAGACCGATCGTAGTAAGAGGCGGCGGAGACATTGCAACAGGAACAGTCGCGGCACTGTCCAGAGCAGGATACCCGGTGATTATACTGGAGTGTGCCAGACCGACAGCCATAAGGCGCAAAGTGGCTTTCTGTGACGCGATTTATGAGAGAGACAGGTGGTACGGCGAAGGTACGAAAACTGTCGAGGGCATCACATGCACACTGACCAGCAATATTGAAGACGCAATGCGGCGCGCCCAGCCGGGAAGACCGATGATCCTGATCGACCCGGAGGCAAAATCACTTGCAAGACTGAAGCCGGATGTGCTCGTCGACGCGATACTTGCCAAGAAAAATCTGGGTACGACGATCGATATGGCGCCGCTCACGATTGCGCTCGGCCCCGGTTTTACCGCGGGTGTCGATGTGAGGTGCGTGATTGAGACAATGCGCGGACACGATCTCGGCAGGATCCTTTACGAGGGCACAGCGATGGAGAATACCGGTGTGCCGGGTATGGTGGCCGGTTACGGAAGAGAGCGCGTCATCCATGCCCCGGCATCCGGCAGGCTTGAACTCATAAGCGGCATTGGTGAGATCGTCGAGAAGGGTAAGATCATAGCTGTGATCGATACCGGAAAGGCCCGCGTCAAGGTCCCGGCGTCGCTCTCCGGAGTGCTTCGAGGCATTCTGCCTGAGAATTTCGAGGTCACTGAAGGCATGAAGATGGCTGACATTGATCCGCGGGTCGATCAGGTCGAGAACTGCAGCAAGATCTCCGACAAGGCGAGATGTATCGGCGGCAGTGTGCTTCAGCTTGTCGTCGCTTACGAGAAGGGGCTTCTGAAATAACAGGCGTCCAGGTCCGGAATATCCCGGATTTCCGAAAGATACAAGTAATATAGTCAGTATGAGAATTTATGGGGGCTGCAGATTCAAAGGACAGAACTGCAGCCTTCTTTTGGTGGCAGGATGGATACGTGTTCTATTAAAGAATTGATCGAGCCGAGTTGTGACGGCCGACGAAAAATAATCGCTTTCTGCGGGGCAGGCGGAAAGACCTCCGACATCCATGCGGTCAGAGACTGCTGTCTTGCCGGCAACAGGAAGGTGCTGGTCACGACTACGACGCATATGTTCCTCGAAGAGGGATGTGTATCCGATGAGAAAGAGATCATTGAGAAGCTGGACAGGGAGGGGTACGCATTTGCAGGACTACCGACAATGCACGGCAGCGCTGACAACAAAACGAGTAATCTGTGGAAAATCAGAGCCCTCCCGGACGATGTCAGACGTCTTGCCCAGAGTTACGCCGATGTCACCCTGATCGAAGCGGACGGTGCAAGGTGTCTCCCGTTCAAGGTGCCGAAGCCGTGGGAGCCTGTCATACCCGAGGAGACGACCGACGTTGTGCTGGTCATGGGTATGGACGCGGAGAGGAGGAAAATATGTGAGATCTGCTACAACCCGGAAGGTGTAGCGGAAGCTCTCGGAGTTTCGACTCAGACCTGCCTCACCAGAGAGATGATGATCGAGGCTTACATGAATACATATGTCCGCCTCATCAGGGAGAGATTCGGAAATGCCCGGGTCTTTCTTCATATGAACGAGAAGACAGGGCAGACAGTATCCGAATTCTTCGTTCTGGCATGAAACAAAAGAGTTCTTACTTGCGATTCCCTGCGCGGGAATCGGGGAGTGCGTAATAGAAAGGAGCTCCATGAACTTTCACTTTATTTATCTCGCAGCCGGCTATTCAAGACGCTTCGGGGCAAACAAGCTCCTCGTCTCGTATGAGGGAACTCCAATGTACAGGGTGCTGCTTGATCGGCTGGTCAATGTACTGAAAACCTATGACGCGGCGCAGGACATCACAGTCGTCACCCAGTACAGGGAGATCGAGGCTGAAGTCAGGCGGATCGGTGAAGAGACTGTTAAGAGCGTCAGATGTGTGATCAACCCGGATCCGTCAAGAGGCATCTCCTCATCTATAAAATGTGGGGTCGCGGATCTGCTCTCACGCAGCAGAGAGTTGGCATTATTTGAAAACGGCAAATGCGACTTTCGCGAGAATTCCGCAGATGAAGCCCTCGTCTTTTTTGTGGCCGACACGCCGAACCTTTCGGAAGAGACAGTGACAGAGTTTCTCCATGCATTTGCACGGAGCGGAAAACGGCTCGGATGCATAGGGAGGGACGGGGAGATGGGGAACCCCGGCGGATTCTGCGCGGAATTCATCCCTGAGCTCATGGAACTTGAAGGTGACAGGGGAGGAAAACGAATTCTGCTTGCCCACAGCGACGAGGTCTTTATTTTCTCCGATACAGAGCCCGAAGAACTGGAAGACATCGATTACTCATGCTAAAATGGTCTGGGGAACAATTTTTTGGAGGAAAAAATGAAGCTTTATATTGCCGGTGGCGCATCTGAACACGGAAGAAATTCCTTCCTCGTGGAGGGAAAGTCTGTCCGTATACTTGTAGACTGCGGCCTGATGAGAGAGCCCGATGGCAGTTCGAAACCGTTTCTTACAGATGAACAGATAAAGAATATTGATTATCTCTTTCTCACACATTGTCACGCGGATCACGCCGGTGCCGTCATGTGGCTCTATGAGAGGGGCTTCAGGGGCATAGTCATCGCAAGCAGATTCACTCTGGATATAATGTCCGGGCCTGTGCGCGAATGTCGTGTGCTCGAAGAGCTGGGCGAGAGAGGGACGAAAATCCCGTTGGAGCACGGTCTTAGCGTGACCTGGGGAAGGAGCGGCCACTGCTTCGGCAGCGTCTGGCTTCTTTTCTCTGCTGAGGGAAAGAAAATCCTGTTTTCGGGAGACTACGTCGAGAAGTCGACTGCTTACAAATGTGACAGGATACGTGATGTCGCCGCCGATCTCGCTGTCATTGACACTGCCTACGGTACAAAGGGCGGCACATGCCGGGAGAACCTCAGGGCTTTCAGAAAATATGCCGCGGACGAATATGCCGCCGGGCGCACGGACTTTTATCCGGTTCCGTCCCACGGGAGAGGCCTTGATGTGATACGCGTTCTTATCGAGACCGGCTGTGAGGTCTATGCGGACGAGTACCTGATCCAGGAGCTCCGCGATACAGAGAACCGGAAGAGCTGGCTGCGAAAAGGTATGATCCGGGCTTCGGAGTCGGAACACCTTCACCCGCTCATGCAGTTCCCGATCGGCTACGCGTGCGTACTGCGTGCCCGCCAGAGATGGCAGCAGGGCAGCGGAAATTATTTAAAGGTCAAGGAATACTCCGAGAAGTCAATTGTGCCGGGCTCCGCAATCGTCGTGCCGGATACACAGATCGCCAAGGAGTGGAACCGGGATACGGCCCTTCATATTTATGACGCGGGCGGAAGAGTCGTGCTTACCGGAAAGCAGATACCGGGTGGATGCGCCAGCAGATTCCTTGCGGCAGGCAAGGCAGATTTTCTGAGGATTTCTGTCCATCAGACAGCGGATGAGCTGTTGACGCTCCGGAGGAAAAACAGATTTACAAGGATAGTGCCGTTCCATTCGGCGGAGCAGATGTCATTTGCCGAAAAAAACATATTTGTCATGAGACCGATGGAGACGATTGAGTTCTGATCTATAGCAGGAACTTTTCGGCATCACGGTATGCAGCGGTCTCTTTGTCAGGGACTCCTCAATCTTCAACACAGGATTCTCGTGACTTCAGTCATGAGAGGAATGTGCAAAACAAATTCGTCTTCAACATGGGTTTAAAGCCCTGTGTTGAAGATTGAGCCTCCGGCGGATCGCAGAGCTGCGCGAAGGAAGACGCACAGAGTGCGTCGCGCAGCTCGCGCGCGATCAGAGATC
>JAFWIM010000051.1 GCA_017514845.1 Lachnospiraceae bacterium | reverse complement strand
TGCACTCGTCGGAACTCAGATGGACGTCGGCTCCATGCTGGCAACCGTCGGCTTCAGAGAGAGTGTCGATATAACCGTCGTAAACGGAAAAGTGGTGGTTCGAGACGGAAAACTGCTGAACGTCGATGAGGAGCGCATCGCACACGAAGCAGATCAGATTTGGCGCTCTTATCTGCAGAAGTGATTTGTATGCACCGTATGCGTCTGCGGATGGACCGAGTGTGAGAGTGCCATACACTGGTACATACGGCGCATCTTAAGAAAATAATAAGCCGCGACTTATATCAGTGCATCCACAGATAGTCCATGAAAATCGGGATCTGTTTCTCCCAGTCCGCCTCGCAGTGATGACCGCCAATCTGACAGTACATCATGGCCGACGCACCGGCGTTTTCTATGCGGCCGGCAATCGCTTTGTTGCATTTGTAAGCGTAACTGGAGGAATCCTCTACATCAGGATTTTTGACTCCGCGCGCCTCGCAGGTTCCCCATGAAAGGTAGACCCTGGTGTCGGGATCCAAAGACTTGTGGTCAAATTCGGATAACATCTGCCGCAGACAGAACACGATGGAACTTGAGACACATGCTGCCTTCGAGAATACTTCGTTGTAGCGGATCACAGCGTAAGCGGACATGAGACCTCCCATGCTGGACCCTGCGATCGCTGTGCATTCGCGGCCGGGCAGTGTGCGATATTCGGAGTCGATCATCGGTTTGATTTCATCTACGATCCACCGCATCGTGACATCTCCGAGAGCCTCGTAGCGGCTGAGAAACCCGGTCTTCGTCCGGTAGGGGCTGTATTCGCCGAGACGCTCGTCTCCATCGTGACCGCACTCGATGCCGACAATGATGATGTCCTTTTGCCAGTCACTTAGAAACTCGAAAAGTCCCCAGCTCTTACCGAAGGTGGCATCCTCATTGAAGAAGAGGTTGTGACCGTCGAAGAAGTACATGACGGGGTAGCGGTCTTCTGATTCGTTGTAGTTTTCGGGGAGCCAGATGTGGAGCATTCTGCTTTTCCCCTTCGGTGTATATATAAAATCTCTTTTGATTACCATAGTCTTCCTCCATGTTACATTTTAATTCCTGCAGCGGATGACATTACGTATGTGCGAGACTTGAATCTTCATCGCGCAATATTCGTGACGCAAGTCTGGATACGCGCGCAAAGTGACATTCGCCTTCATCGTAAGTACAGTCTCGCGAAGAAGTATCGCTTTGGACGATAGGCTGCATTCTTCTACAGGACAATACTATTATAACACAAAATAATTTGTATTCATAAAAAATGAGTTAGGATAAAAGAAAGCGCTTCTTGCTAAGCATAATGTTCAATGTTATCTTAGAAGTAAGGTACAGGAAGCGGGAGGCGATGTCCTGTCTATGCGGGATTGCAAGTACGATCCCGCTCCTTATTACGAACCCGGGAGGGATATCATGCAGCAGATTACCAAGATCGTTATAACGGGCGGTCCTTGCGCCGGCAAGACGACTGCCATGAGCTGGATCCAGAACTCCTTTACAAGGAGGGGCTATGTAGTACTTTTTGTACCTGAAACGGCGACAGAGCTCATAAGCGGAGGTGTCGCGCCGTGGACATGCGGGACCAATTTTGACTATCAGGTCTGTCAGTGTGCCCTGCAGATGGAGAAGGAGAGGATTTTTAAGAAGGCTGCGAGGACCATGCCGCAGGAGAAGATCCTGATCGTCTGTGACAGGGGCATGTTTGACAATAAAGCCTATATGACGGATAAAGAATTCAACGAGATCATCGCCCGCATGGGACTGACACTTGATGAAGTGACAAATCAGTATGGCGCTGTCTTTCACCTGATGACGGCTGCCAAAGGGGCGGAGGAGTACTACACGACTGCCAATAACAGCGCGAGGACAGAAACGGTCGAGCAGGCTGTTGCGCTGGATGACACAATTATTCACTGTTGGAAGGATCATCCGCATTTCAGGGTCATTGACAATTCGACGGATTTCGAGGGCAAGATGGTCAGATTAATTTCTGAGATATCTGAATTTCTCGGAGTACACCTTCCTTATCGCACAAAGCGCAAGTTCCTCATCGAGTATCCGGATATCAATATTCTCGAAGCGGATAATGAGTGCCACAAAGTGGAAGTCGTTCGGACGTATCTTCTGTCGAACCCGGGGGAGGAGATCCGCATCCGCAGGAGAGGGACTGGCAGCTATTTCACATACTTCCTCAATACAAAGATCACGGCAGCTACCGGAGAAATCATAGAGACAGAGAAGCAGCTGACTTCGGATGAATATCAGGTGCTCGAGCTGCAGGCAGATCCCGAGATGAGGAAGATCAGTAAGAAGCGATACTGTTTCACATTTGATAAGCAGTATTTCGAGCTTGACATATACTCTCTGTGGGATGATCAGGCAATCATCGAGGTGGAGACCAGCGAAATCGAGAAGCCGGTCCACTTCCCG
Organism: Lachnospiraceae bacterium; assembly: GCA_017514845.1. Lineage (GTDB taxonomy): Bacteria > Bacillota > Clostridia > Lachnospirales > Lachnospiraceae > Chordicoccus. Next base: position 3,631 of record JAFWIM010000051.1, on the reverse strand, counting down.
GAATTTGTGAAGGTAATCAGGGAACTCACAGGAGTCGAGAGTTACAGGAATGCGGTCCTCGCAAGAAAATGAATGGCGGAACTTTCCGCGCTCCGGTAAAAGAACAATAGCACATGATATGAAAGAAGCTGTCGCATCAGCGCGGTGTTACCGCCTGATGCGGCATTTTTTGTTGCCTCTAATTAGTGCATATGAAATAGCATTGGATAGTAGGTGCAAATCATTATATCGAATAATCGCTAAAATGCTCTAAATATATCAAGAAATTACGAATGATTAATTTTGATTTAAGAGTTAGAAATAACTATTGAAAAACGAAATAAGTTAGAGTATACTACCTTAAAGAAATCAGACGAAGTCTGTGATCAATGAATCATGTTCGCCCGCCGGTATTATGTTAAGGGCTTAAATATTGACAGGCTGCATGTGAGAGACATAGGAGGAGGTGTATCTGTATGCCGCTTCGGTTGGCAGATCTGGAAAAAGAATATGAGATCATCAGGTTAGGCGGGAGCCCTGACGTGAAACAGCACCTTGCCGACATGGGGTTCCATGTCGGAGCAAAAGTAACGGTCGTATCCCGCGCCGGCGAGAGCGTGATCGTAAATATTAAGGGTGTACGAGTCGCGATCGGAAAAGAACTGGCCGGTAAGATTTTTGTCTGATAAGAGGAGGGAGAACAGTATGACACTTAAAGATGTGCGTGTCGGACAGACAGTAAAAGTTACAAAAATCATAGGTACGGGACCGGTCAAACGCCGGATCATGGATATGGGAATCACGAAAGGTGTGGAAATCTTTGTGCGCAAGGTCGCTCCGCTCGGTGATCCGATGGAACTCAAAGTCCGCGGATACGAGCTTTCTGTCAGAAAAGCGGATGCGGAGATGATCGAGGTCGAATGACGAATCGGACTGCGTATTGAAGATTACATGTAGCTATTTAGGGGTACTGATAGTTACGAACGCATAAGTTAACGAAAAGGAGGGCTCTTTATGGCCATTAAAATTGCGCTCGCAGGCAACCCGAACTGCGGCAAGACAACATTATTTAACACACTTACGGGTTCCAATCAGTACGTCGGCAACTGGCCGGGCGTTACTGTAGAGAAGAAGGAAGGTAAACTGAAGGACAACAAAGATGTCATTATCCAGGATCTTCCGGGCATTTACTCCCTGTCTCCGTACACGCTTGAGGAAGTCGTTTCAAGAACCTATCTCGTGACCGAGAGACCGGATGCGATTTTAGACATTATTGACGGCACAAATATTGAGCGCAACCTGTATCTCACGACCCAGCTCATGGAGCTCGGCATTCCGGTTGTCGTGGCAGTTAATATGATGGATCTGGTCAGAAAGAACGGCGATCGGATCGATACAGCAGACCTCAGCAGAAAACTCGGATGCCCTGTCTATGAGATAAGCGCTCTGAAAAATGAGGGCGTGAAAGAGGTTACTGCCCGCGCAATCGAGGAGGGCAGAAACAGCCAGTCGGGAAATGTCTCCGTAAAGGCAGCGACCTTTGCTGCAAATGTTGAGAAAGCGATCGGAGCTATCTCAAACGAGCTGCGCGGCTCCGTCGATGAGAAGCTCCTTCGCTGGTACTCGATCAAGGTCTTTGAGAGAGATGAGAAAGCCCTCGAATCTCTGTCCCTTACCGGTGCGCAGAAGTCAAAAATGGAATCTGTGATCGAAGCGTGCGAGAAGGAGTGCGACGACGATTCCGAGAGCATCATCACCAACGAGCGCTACAACTATATAGCGGGAGTCGTCTCCAAAGCTGTGGTAAAGGCAGTTTCAAGCGACAACATGACAGCTTCCGACAGAATCGATAAAATCGTAACGAACCGTGTTCTCGGACTTCCGATATTTGCAGCGGTCATGTTCCTTATATACGCGATCGCTATGGGAGGCTGGACGATATCGATCGGCACCAGGGCAACGGATTTTGCAAATGACGTCGTCTTCGGTGAATGGGTCCCCGGCCTCTTCGACACGATCCTCGGTGCCCTCGGCGTCGCTGAAGGTACATGGCTCTACGGCCTCATCCAGGACGGTATTGTCGCGGGTGTCGGCGCGGTCCTCGGTTTTGTTCCGCAGATGCTGGTCCTCTTCCTGCTTCTTGCGATTGTTGAGGATATCGGTTATATGTCCCGCGTCGCTTTCGTTATGGACAGGATCTTCCGCCAGTTCGGTCTGTCCGGCAAGAGCTTTATCCCGGTCCTGGTAGCGACCGGCTGCGGTGTTCCGGGCATCATGGCATCTCGAACGATCGAGAATGACCGCGACCGCAAAATGACCATCATGACAACGACTTTCATTCCGTGCGGAGCCAAGCTTCCGATCATCGGTCTCATCGCCGGCGCTCTGTTCGGAGGGTCTGCCGCGATCGGCGTATCCGCCTACTTTATCGGAATCGGATCCATTATCGTTTCCGGTATTATACTGAAGAAATTTAAGGCATTTGCAGGCGAGCCCGCACCGTTCGTCATGGAGCTTCCGCCTTACCATGTACCGTCTGTATCGAACGTCCTTCGGGCTACATGGGAGCGTGGCTGGTCCTTCATTAAGAAGGCCGGCACAGTCATCGTGCTTTCGTCTGTCGTTATCTGGTTCCTCTCAAGCTTCGGTACAGTGAACGGAAAGTTCGGCATGGTCGACAACATGTTTGAGGATGAGACAATTGTGACAGAAGATGTTGTTTCCGACATTGCGTATCGCATGAATGTTCCGGAAGAGGACGTCACTCCGATGGATGCATCACTTCTTGCCGGCGTGGGCAACACGGCGTCTGTTATATTCAGACCGCTCGGCTTCGGCACATGGAAGCCGACAGTAGCGACGGTCACAGGCCTTGTCGCCAAGGAGGAAGTTGTCGGCACGTTCGGCGTTCTCTACAACTACGATGAGGAGGCTGCAGGCGAGGAGCTAGGCGATAACGGCGAGGGAATCTGGAGCCGTGTGGCGGCTGACTTTACACCGCTGGCAGCTTTCGCATTCATGATCTTTAACCTGTTGTGCGCTCCGTGCTTTGCGGCGATGGGCGCGATCAAGCGCGAGATGAACAACGCGAAGTGGACGTGGGCGGCAATCGGCTACATGTGCCTGTGGGCATATGTGCTTGCCCTGATCGTTTATCAGCTCGGCTCACTGTTCACCGGCGGCAGCTTCGGTCTGGGTACTATCGTTGCGATAGCGCTTCTTGCCGGTATTATCTACCTGCTATTCCGCAGGGGTTATCAGCCCGGTGAGAAGATGGTGACACTTACCAGTGTGGCGGCTGCCAAGTAAATTAAGTTTCCTTTGAGCTGCAGTTCAGGGTATTGAAACGCATTGCGATACGTTGCCCTGACCGCCTTGGATCTCAAGACGATTCTTATTAAATATTATTTGGGGCTGTCATCTGTGGCAGCCCCAGAACTTTATCATTATTAACGATTTTCTCCCTGAGCAAGGATTTTGCGGAGGTGTATCGATGAGCATAGGTTATGTGATATGTATAGCGGCAGTGTTATTGGTACTGGCCATGTGTGTACGCAGCATAGTCAGAGACCATCGCCGGGAGAGCGGCTCATCATGCTCTGGATGCAGCGGTTCATGCGGATCATCCTGTGCGGGCTGCAGCGGCTGTGGG
>JAFWIM010000050.1 GCA_017514845.1 Lachnospiraceae bacterium | reverse complement strand
TATATTATACACTATTTCAAGATACTTGTCAAGAGAAATAGTGATTATTTTTAAATATAATCACTATTTTGAGAGCCCCAAAAAAGCACCTCAGCAAGTGAAGTGCTTTTTTTAGCTAACGGTTAACCCGTGAATGGTAACCCAAAAAGCTTTAGCATTTTGGGCTCACAGGGTAGTGACCAGCGCTTTTCGATGAAGATATAGGACAGGATCCGGATCGGCAACTATATGATTCCGATCCGAATCCCATATATCTCCGCTTGTTTTGCTATAAATCAAAATTGTGTTATGCCAGTGCGCAGTCATCCTCAAAGAACACTTTGAACTCGTCAAGCACCTCATCCGAAACATCGCCGATCTTGCCTGCATCTGTGAGCTCCGCGAGACGGGATTCGATCGGCAGACGGGCAACTTTAGTAAGACCGTGGTCGGCAGCAACTCTGTCCACACGACCCTCTCCAAAGATATAATGCTTCTTGCCGCAGTCCGGACATACATAGTAGCTCATGTTCTCGACAACACCGAGAACCGGAATGTTCATCATCTCAGCCATGCGCACTGCTTTCTCTACGATCAGAGATACGAGATCCTGCGGCGATGTCACAACGATGATGCCGTCGAGCGGAAGGGACTGGAATACTGTCAGTGGCACGTCACCTGTTCCCGGAGGCATATCGACGAACATGTAGTCAATATCGCCCCAGCGCACTTCGTTCCAGAATTGCTTGACCACACCTGCGATGACCGGGCCTCTCCAGATGACCGGGTCACGCTCGTCCTCAAGCACAAGGTTCACGGACACAACTTCGACTCCGTCCTTTGTTGCCGGAATAATATTTCCCTTCACATCGCCGTATACCTTGTCCGTGATCCCGAAGAATTTCGGAATAGACGGTCCCGTGATATCTGCATCGAGGATCGCTGTCTTCTTTCCCTGCCTCGCTGCGGAGACTGCAAGAAGAGATGTCACGAGCGATTTTCCTACACCGCCCTTGCCACTGACGATTCCGATAACCTTCTTGATGTCGGAATCTGCATTTGCAGGCTCAAGAAGGCTCTGAGGTCCCATCCTGCTCGGACAGTCCTCACCACAGCTGCTGCAATCTGCAGGGGTACAATTTTCTGCCATCTTTATTTCCTCCTAAGTTCTTTTATGCGTCATCCGCCAGATCGGCGATATTGCCGGAATCATAATGTCGCGGATAGTCAACTATTACTTCTGTCGCCTCGTCCGGAGCTTCTGTCACCTGATAGACTTCCTCTCCGCCGATGCGGAACTGCTCGCCTACCTCTCCGGTGATTTTTCCGGTCGCGAGGCCGATCGCCGTGTATGCGGTCACCTTCCCGAGTGTGTAAGGACTCCACATGAACATGTACGGGCAGGCACGATCGTTCCCTATGTACTGTTCGAGTGCCGACGGAAGACCTATGCCGGTAACAAAGACCTGAGACTCCTGGTCTGTGACTGCCTGAGCCGCGCCTCGCATTGCAGTCGTCGACAAAGCGACTATGACTTTCACATCGGGGTTCATGCTCAGGATCGATATCGTCTGGTCATATGCCTTCTGATAATCTTCTTCACAGTAGGCAGTCTGTGCAAATGTCAGCGGCTTATATTTTTCGTCCTCCTCGCACAGGCTTATCATGGATTTGATCCACTGGTTCTGATTGTATGCTGTTGATCTCGTCGAAAGGACAGCCCACTCTCCCGAGCCGCCCGCAAGATCTAGAATTGAGTCAAGCAGTGTGACCGATATCGTCTGAATCTCGCTTCCGCTGATATGGAGTTCCCTGCCAGACGGTCTCGCCATCGTATCATATGAGCAGACATGGATGCCTGCACCCATCGCTTTTTTGAGTGTAGACCGGATGGCTTTCGGATCTATAGGTGAAATTGCAATCGCGGAAACCTTCTGGTCAATGAGATCCTGAACTATTTCTATCTGCTCTGACGAGAGCCCTTTTTCGGGAGCGCACACAATGCACTCTTTGTCAGCCTCAGTGCATACTGACTTGAAAGCCTGGGCAATAAGATCAAAGTAAGGGTCGCCGGCTTTCTGAGTGACTATGGCATATTTGTCCTTCACAGTCACATCGACCGGTTCCTTTTCGCCTTCTTCCTCTGCCATCGTCTCCTTTTTCTCTCTGAAGTCTTCAGCGAACTCTTCAAATGAGCATGCGGAAAGAACCGTCATTGCGCATATAATTGTCATTAATACTGCAAATATCTTTTTCATATCCGGTCCTCCCGCGCGCTGCGAGTTTTAGTTCCGTTTATGCCGAATCAAGAACGAATCGGCTGTTTCTCAGGGCTTTTCAATATGGACATCCAGCTGGTTGAACGCAATCGTTATATCATTCTCGTCAAATGCCTTCTTGATATTCTCAGTCAAATCCCACAGGGTCTGCCAATGATCGTCGATCGATGTCCAGCATCGAAGCTCGAGTTTTACGGCGCTTTCTCCGAGTTCGGCAAGCAGGACCATTATCTCCTTGTCTTTGAGGACGCGATAATCATTTTCCGCCTGACTGATCATGATTCTTCTTGCTTTGTCGATATCGTCAGAGTACGAAATACCGACAGTTATATCACAGAGCCAGAAGCCGGACGCCGTCAGATTAATGACAGAGGCGTCAGTCAGCTTTGAGTTCGGAATGACGATCTTGCGGTCTCCCTTCCCTGCCAGTACCGTGTAAAACATGCCGATGGCGACGACTGTCCCCTGGTTGTTCTCGTTGACCTCAACAATGAAATCTCCGACCTTAAAGGGCTTCAGGAACAATATCAGGACACCGCCGGCGAAATTTGCCGCGCCGCCCTGCAGGGCTAATCCGATACCGACGCCGACTGAGCCGAGTGCCGCCACAATTGTGGCGTCCTTCACACCGAGCTGACCGAGAAGCGCTATGACCAGCAGAAGCTTGCATGCGATTCTCAGGAAAGATCTGAGATAAACGGTCATGGACGGGTCTGAGCCGTGGTCGAGCATCCGTTTTGTGGATCGACCGGTCACCGTGTCGATGATTCTCGCTCCGACCCAGTATACTAAGATGGCAAAGATAACTTTGAGAACGAATCCGGCAAATACCGGCACGGTCGTCTCGAGATAGTCTCTAAGCTCCTCATAGTAATTAATTATTGAATATAAATACATAAATTCTCCTGCAGATTAACAGCAGTTTTACTTAATTACCCTTACTTTGAATACGCCGTCGACCTGATTGAGGCCGTCGACAACTTCTTCGGTGAGCGTGTCGTTGGTGTCGATAATGCTGTAAGCGTACGCACCGCGGCTCTTGTTAGTCAGGTAGCTGATGTTGATGCCGGCATTGCCGAGAACGCCGGTAAATCTTGACAGCATATTCGGAATGTTCTTGTGAGTGATGGCTACACGGCCGACGGACGTACATACACCCACATCACATGCCGGGTAATTGACAGAGTTCTTGATATTGCCATTCTCGAGGTAATCAACGATCTCGTTGACGGCCATCTCCGCACAGTTTTCTTCTGATTCCAGTGTGGACGCGCCGAGATGCGGGGTTACAAGTGTATTCTTGGCGTGAGCAACAGCGGGTGTGACGAAGTCGGTTACATACTTCTTCACCTTTCCGGATTTCAGACCTTCAATGATTGCATCCTCGTCTACCAGAGCATCGCGGGCAAAGTTGAGGAGGACAACGCCTTCTTTCATCTTGCTGATGGCTTCTTTGCCGATCATGCCGCGTGTGTCATTGGAAAGCGGCACATGGATCGTGATGTAATCACAGTCGCTGTAGATTTCGTTGATGTCCGTGACGTGACGGATACTTCGGGAAAGACTCCAGGCTGCCTGAACAGAGATAAAAGGATCGTAGCCGAAGACTTTCATGCCGAGGTTGACGGCTGCATTTGCCACCATTACACCGATTGCGCCGAGTCCGATGATACCGAGCTTCTTTCCGTTGATCTCATTGCCGGCAAACTGCTGTTTCTGCTTCTCAACTTTTTTCGGCAGATCTTCTGTGCTCTCCTGCTTTTCAAGCCACTCGATGCCCCCAACGATATCACGGGACGCAAGAAGCATACCTGCAATGACAAGTTCCTTGACACCGTTGGCATTTGCGCCGGGTGTATTGAATACAACAATTCCCTTCTCGGAACATGTGTCAAGCGGGATGTTATTAACACCGGCTCCTGCGCGGCCGATCGCAATAAGTTTGTCAGGCAGTTCCATGTCCTTCATATTGGCACTTCTGACGAGGATGGCGTCTGCTTCCCCGATCGAGTCTACTTCCTTGAAGTTGTCCGGCATATGCTCAAGACCCACTTCAGAAATGTTATTCAGGCAATGATAGGTGAACATTTTTCATAATCTCCTCTTGTTTACTTCCCGCGCCTTATGTAGAAGTATTCCGCGGGCTAGTCTGCATTCTGTCATATATTTACAGAATGCTACAGCATATTATATTAGTACAAATCGGTGAGTTTTTCAAGGTAAGATTCACTGCGAACCATAGGGGGCTAAGAGGAATAAAAAATCCGGCCTGAGCCGGATTTTTCATCGATTATTTATAGCTGATTACTTATTCAACAGCGTTTGCCTTCTCGACCTCAGCGATAGCGCTCTTTCTCATCGGAATACGGCAGTTCTTATTGTTGCCGAACTCTACGATGACATCGTCATCTGTGATATCAAGGATGACACCGTAAAAGCCGCTTGTCGTCACGACGCTGTCGCCGACTTCCATGTCGTTGAGCATGGCGGTGATTCTCTTCTGCTCTTTCTTCTGCGGACGAATAAGAAGGAAGTAGAAAACTCCGATCAGGAGAGCCATGTAAGCGAACATAATAATGCTTCCGCCGGCCGGTGAGCCTGTAAGTGCATTCATAAACATATTGGGTTCCTCCAAATTATAAAAATAACTTCAACTAATATACACTGTTTTTCTCGTTATGTAAAGGACAGGATTTTTACTTTATGTTCTTTGGCGCCATGAGTCGTAACAGTTCAGACAGGCACATCTCACACTTAGCTATTCCGGCAGCAAGACATCCATCTTCGTGAGAAAAGCATTGTAAGTCCGACCGAGAGATCAGAAAACGCGTAAGCGTTTGATCAGCTCGCAGGGAAGGACTTACGCTTTTCGATGAAGATAATGTTTGTGCCGGTTTATGAAGCTTAGGTGCTGCCTGTCTGAACCGTTGCCATGAGCCCCGCAAGCTTCCTCTTTTTATAAGAAGCGAATTCGCCTGCATCCAGCGCGTCGCGGATCTCCTCCATCATATTATTGTAGAAGTAAAGGTTGTGCATGACCGCAAGGCGCATGCCAAGCATCTCGTTGGCTTTGAGCAAATGCCTGATATAAGCCCTCGAATGATTCCTGCATGCGGGGCACTGACAGCCTTCCTCGATCGGCCGCTCATCCAGCTCATACTTTGCGTTGAACAGATTGAGATGCCCGTGGTTCGTATAAACGTGACCATGTCTCCCGTTTCGGGACGGATATACACAGTCGAAAAAGTCCACGCCGCGCTCTACGCCCTCGAGGATGTTGGCCGGCGTTCCTACTCCCATAAGATACGTAGGCTTATTTACCGGCAAATGAGGCACGACCTCATCGAGGATATGATACATTTGCTCGTGAGTCTCGCCGACTGCAAGACCTCCGATCCCGTACCCGTCGAGGTCAAGGGCTGAAATTTCTTCCGCGTGGCGTATGCGGATATCCGGATAGATTGCTCCCTGATTTATTCCGAACAGCATCTGGTGTGGGTTGACGGTATCCGGAAGGCTGTTCAGCCTTGCCATCTCCGCCTTGCAGCGGACAAGCCACCTTGTAGTCCTGTCGACAGACTGCTCGACGTAATGCCTCTCAGCGAGAGCATTCGGGCATTCATCAAAAGCCATGGCGATCGTAGACCCCAGATTTGACTGGATCTGCATACTCTCCTCGGGTCCCATAAAGATCTTGTGACCGTCGATGTGTGAGCGGAAGGTCACGCCTTCCTCCTTGATTTTGCGAAGTTTGGCCAGTGAAAAGACCTGGAAACCGCCGGAGTCCGTGAGGACCGGACCGTCCCAGTTCATGAATTTTCTCACGCCGCCGAGCTGTTTGACGATCTTGTCTCCCGGCCTCACATGCAGATGAAACGTGTTGCACAGTTCAACCTGTGTCTTGAGACTGTGCAGTTCAGGGGATGAGACACCGCCCTTAATAGCGGCAACAGTTCCGACATTCATGAAGACCGGGGTCTCAATCGTGCCGTGGACAGTCGTGAGTCTTGCCCTTTTGGCTCTTCCTTCTTGTTTTATCACTTCATACATAAGTTTTCAGTATTCTCTCTTCCTGATATTTCCATTCTTGTGCTGTTCAAATGCATTCCAAATCAGTGTATAGTGTTTGTGAAGAAAAGTCAATGAAGACCGCTCGGGTCATCTTATTGAGACAGAGAATGAAATATGTCGCTTGTCTTTTTTTATGAGTAGCTATATAATTCTTATACTGTGCAGATATAGAATGCAGTATAGCTTTTTGCAGGCATAGGGGATAATCCGGCAGGCCTGCATGACAACCACAGCTATCATACGCCCCTTTTGACCGCCGGACGAACGTTTTATTATGAGGTACAAATGAGCAACAAAAACTATTTCCTCGGTATTGACATCGGTTCCACAACAGTCAAGATCGCTGTGATTGATGATGCAAATACTCTCCTCTTTTCCGATTATCAGCGCCACTATGCTGAAATTCAGGAGACCGCCGGGAGACTGATTGCCGAAGCTTATGAGAAGCTGGGGGATCTTTCTGTCTCCCCCGCTATCACAGGTTCCGGCGGACTTACCCTGGCAAAGCATCTGGGAGTGCCGTTCGTTCAGGAAGTTATCGCTGTCTCCACCTGCCTTAAGGCCAATTGTCCCAAAACGGACGTGGCTATTGAGCTTGGCGGCGAGGACGCGAAAATCATCTATTTCGAAAAGGGAAATATTGAGCAGCGAATGAACGGTATCTGTGCCGGCGGCACAGGTTCTTTTATCGACCAGATGGCTGACCTTCTTCAAACTGACGCATCCGGTCTCAATGAGTATGCTGCGCATCACAAATCGATTTATCCGATCGCCGCAAGGTGCGGTGTTTTTGCCAAGACAGATATACAGCCTCTGATCAACGAAGGTGCGACCCGGGAGGATCTGGCAGCCTCGATTTTCCAGGCAGTAGTCAACCAGACGATTTCAGGTCTTGCCTGCGGCAAGCCGATTCGCGGCCATGTAGCGTTCCTCGGCGGTCCGCTGCATTTCCTTGACCAGCTTCGCGTACGTTTCATCGAGACACTGAGGCTTGATGACGAGCATGCCATTATCCCTGACAATTCTCATCTCTTCGCTGCCAGCGGGGCTGCCATGGAGGCCGTGAACGCCGCAAAGAGCGAAGCGCGCACTTCTGAGATTAAATATGTGGATGGGATGGAGAAACAGACTCTCGGGAGCCTTGTGAAGAGACTTTCTGACGGCATAAAGATGGAGTTTGAGGTTTCTCGCCTCGCGCCGCTATTTGCGGACAAAGCTTCTTATGATAAATTCAAAGCCCGCCAGGACCGTTATCAGGTGTCCAAGGGAGATCTGGCAAAATATAAGGGTCGAGCATACCTCGGCATCGACGCCGGCAGTACGACGACTAAGACCGCGCTCATTTCCGAGAACGGTGAGCTTCTCTATTCTACTTACGGAAGCAACAACGGGAATCCGCTGCAGACATCGATCGACGCAATTAAGGAGATCTATGATCACATGCCGAAGGGCATCACAATTGCCGGGTCCTGTTCCACAGGTTACGGAGAAGCTCTGATCAAATCCGCGCTCATGCTCGATGAGGGAGAGGTCGAGACCATCTCCCACTATTATGCTGCCCAGTTCTTTGATCCGGAGGTCGACTGCATACTTGATATCGGCGGCCAGGACATGAAGTGTATCAGAATCAAAGATCACGCTGTCGATGACGTCATGTTGAACGAGGCCTGCTCGTCGGGCTGCGGTTCTTTCATCGAGAACTTCGCGAAGACACTCAATTATTCGGTTCAGGATTTCGCGAAGGCAGCACTGTTTGCAGAAAATCCAATCGACCTCGGAACGCGGTGCACTGTGTTCATGAATTCCAAGGTCAAGCAGGCTCAGAAGGAAGGCGCTACTGTCGCTGATATCTCCGCGGGGCTTGCATATTCTGTCATCAAGAATGCGCTGTACAAGGTCATCAAGGTGTCCGACGCTTCCGAGCTCGGCAAGAACATTGTCGTGCAGGGCGGCACATTCTACAACGATGCAGTCCTTCGAAGCTTCGAGCTGATCGCCGGAGCGGAAGTGATTCGTCCGGATATTGCCGGCATCATGGGCGCATTCGGTGCGGCGCTGATTGCTAAAGAGCGTGCGAACAAGACAGAGGGCTCCTCCATGCTCTCGATTGATGAGATACGCGCGTTTACCTATACGACTGCAAATGCGCGCTGCAACGGCTGCACCAATAACTGCCGCCTTACCATCAACAAGTTTTCCGGCGGACGACGCTATATTTCCGGCAACCGCTGCGAGAAAGGTATCGGCAAGCAGAAAAACAAGGAGAATCTGCCCAACCTGTACGATTTTAAGTATCACAGGATCTTCGGTTACGAGTCCCCGTACGGATCAGGTGCTGCAAATGAAGGCTCTATGAAGAACGGCTATTTCGTCCCGAAGCGCAAAGCTCCGCGAGGCAAAGTCGGTATCCCGAGAGTCCTCAATATGTTCGAGAATTATCCGTTCTGGTTCACGTTCTTTACGAAGCTCGGCTACGAGGTCGTCCTCTCTCCGACTTCAACAAGAAAGATTTATGAGATGGGCATCGAGTCGATCCCGAGTGAATCCGAATGCTATCCGGCAAAGCTTGCTCACGGCCATATTTCCTGGCTCCTTCGGAACGGGGTCAAGTTCATTTTCTATCCGTGTGTTCCCTATGAGCGTGAAGAGTTCAAGGGGGCAGTCAACCATTACAACTGCCCGATCGTCACCTCCTACGCGGAGAATATTAAAAACAATGTGGAGGAACTGCGCGATCCGGAGATCAAGTTCATGGACCCGTTCCTCGCATTCACCAGCGAAAAAATCCTGACAGACAGGCTTGTTGACATTTTCAATGATATAAATAAGGAAGATGTCAGGGGTGCTGCGGCCGATGCGTGGGCAGAGCTCATGAAGAGCCGCGAGGACATCAGGCGCAAGGGCGAGGAGACGCTCGCTTATCTGCGCGACACCGGCAGACACGGCATCGTTCTGTGCGGAAGACCGTACCACATTGACCCCGAGATCAACCACGGCATTCCGGAGCTCATCAACTCCTACGGCATGGCGGTTCTCTCAGAGGATTCTATCTCTCATCTCGCTCAGATCGAGCGTCCTCTGCGCGTCAATGATCAGTGGATGTACCACACGAGACTGTATGCCGCCGCCAATTTTGTTAAGACTCGTGATAATCTTGATATTATTCAGCTGAATTCGTTCGGCTGCGGTCTCGATGCCGTTACCACGGATGAGGTGCAGGAGATTCTTTCCAATAGCGGCAAGATCTACACATGCCTTAAAATCGATGAGGTCAATAATCTTGGCGCTGCAAGGATTCGTGTCCGTTCACTGCTCGCAGCTATTCGCGTCCGCAAGGAAAATCCGACAGAGCGTCACATTGTTTCCTCTGAATTTAAGCGCGTGCCGTTCACCGAGGACATGCGAAAGAATTATACGATCCTTGCTCCGCAGATGTCACCGATCCACTTCAGGCTCGTCGAACCCGCTGCGAGATCCTGCGGCTACAATCTTGTCGTCCTTGGCAACGATAACCGTCAGGCCATCGATACAGGTCTTAAGTATGTAAATAATGATGCCTGCTATCCCTCCCTTCTGGTCATCGGGCAGATCATGGATGCTCTGAATTCGGGCAAATACGATCTTGACAAGGTCGCCGTCATCATCACCCAGACCGGCGGCGGGTGCCGTGCTTCAAACTATATCGGTTTTATCAGGAGAGCTCTCAAGAAGGCTGATATGGGACAGGTTCCGGTCATATCCGTCAACATGAGCGGTCTGGAGAAGCAGCCGGGCTTCAAGCTCACACTACCGCTCCTTACCAAGGCAGTGTACGCTCTCATTTTGGGAGATGTTCTCATGAAGTGTCTTTACAGGATGAGGCCTTATGAGAGGAAGAAGGGCTCCGCCAATGCCATGTATGAGAAGTGGAATGCCGTGTGCACGAAGTTCCTCACAGGCAAAAGGCCGATGCCTGCAAAGTTCAATCAGCTTTGCCGAAGCATCATCCACGATTTTGATAATCTTCCAATCACGGATGAGAAAAAACCGCGCGTTGGTATCGTAGGCGAGATTCTGGTCAAGTTCTCACCGGCAGCCAACAACCATCTGGTCGACCTGCTTGAGCAGGAGGGTGCGGAGGCTGTGGTCCCGGATCTTCTGGACTTCTTCAGCTATTCGTTCTACAACCTTAAGTTCAAGGTCAAGAACCTCGGTTTCGCGCCGTCGAAGTCGTTCCTTACTAATGCCGGTCTTGAGTTCATAAAGGTGGCACGGGGCGCAGCGACGCGTGAATTTGAAAAGAGCAAGCACTTCAGTCCACCCGCGGATATTCGAGAGCTTGCCCGCATGGCCGAGCCCATCGCTTCCACTGGCAATCAGACCGGCGAGGGATGGTTCCTGACCGGTGAGATGCTTGAGCTCATACATAACGGGGTCCCGAACATCGTGTGCATACAGCCGTTTGCATGCCTGCCGAATCATATCGTGGGCAAAGGCGTCATCAAGGAGCTTCGCCGCCGCTATCCGGAAGCCAATATAGCCGCTGTCGACTACGATCCGGGCGCTTCTGAAGTGAATCAGCTCAATCGAATAAAGCTGATGCTGACGACTGCGGAAAAGAGGATGCAGGAAGTATAAATGGAAAACAGACAGGAAAACAAGATGGGTGTCATGCCCGTCAAAAAGCTAATCATTACAATGTCACTGCCCATGATGGCGTCGATGCTGGTGCAGGCATTATACAACGTCGTCGACAGCATCTTCGTCGCTCAATTGAGTGAGAACGCTTTGACAGCGGTCACTCTCGCTTTCCCATTGCAGAGCCTGATGATTGCTGTTTCGTCGGGCACGGGTGTAGGTGTGAATGCACTTCTAAGCAAATCACTCGGCGAGAAACGCTTTGATCGTTCAGATAAGGCTGCCAATTCAGCTCTGCTCATCTCATTCGTCAATTTCGCCTTATTTTTTCTGTTGGGGCTGTTGCTGGCTAAACCGTTCATCAACTCCCAGACAGGCAATGCGAGTATCGCTGAGATGTCCATCACTTATCTGAAAATCGTCTGTATGTGTTCTCTGGGACTCATGTTCCAGGTCATGTCAGAACGACTTCTGCAGTCGACCGGAAAAACAATCTTCAGTATGGCCTCACAGATGACAGGTGCAATCATCAACATCATACTCGACCCGATCATGATCTTCGGCTTGTTCGGTATGCCGCAAATGGGTGTCGCCGGAGCCGCCATCGCCACCGTCATAGGTCAAAGTGTCGCGGGAATACTCGGACTCTTCCTGAATATCAAGTTCAATACAGAGATCAAGCTCTCGTTTGAATCGATTATCACACCGGATTTTGCGATTATTAGGAAGATTTATTACGTGGGCGTTCCGTCCATCCTGATGATGTCGATCGGCTCGATAATGACCTATTCAATGAACCGCATCCTTATGGTCTTCTCAGAGACGGCGACAGCGGTCTTCGGTGTATATTTCAAGCTCCAGAGCTTCATATTTATGCCGGTGTTCGGCTTGAATAACGGTCTGATTCCTGTCCTTGCCTATAACTTTGGCGCTCGCAATAAGCCGAGAATTGATGAGGCATTGAAGTTCTCTGTTTCGATTGCATTTGGCATCATGTGCTGCGGAACAATTCTATTCCATGCGGCACCGCAAACGCTGCTTGGCTTCTTTAATGCATCAGAGCACATGCTGGAGATCGGCGAGCCGGCGCTTCGAATAATCAGTATTCATTTCCCGCTGGCTGCAGTAGGAATCGTGCTCGGATCGGTTTTCCAGGCATTTTCAAAGAGTGTCTATTCACTGATTATTTCAATATGCAGGCAGTTGGTCGTGCTTATTCCTGTCGCATGGCTTCTGGCACAGACGGGCGTCCTGACCAATGTGTGGTTCTCATTTTTGATAGCTGAAGTCATTTCTATGGTTCTTACAGTAATGTTCTTCAGAAAAATTTATAACGAGATTGTGAAGCCGATGGAGGGAAGTATCGCAGGGCAGGTAAATTCATGAATGTTGCTTTGTCGGATTTTCTACTGTCGCAGCCAATTTAACGATAAATAACTTAAATCGCCCCTTCGTATCTCTGACACGTAGGGGCGATTCTTATCAGCCCAGGACTTCCTTCGCAATGTCCGCGCTCATCTTCGCGTCCTTTGCGTAATAATCTGCTTTTATTTTTTTTGCGTAGTCCGGTGTCAGCACTGCTCCACCGACCATGATCTTACAATCCACGTTATTATCGTGGAGCTGTTTTATTGTCTCCTCCATCGAACCCAAAGTAGTTGTCATGAGTGCAGACAGACCGACGAGGTGAACATCCTTCTCTATTGCGGCCTTTACAACCAAAGAAGGATCTACGTCTTTGCCCAGATCGATCACTTCATATCCGTAGTTCTCAAGAATCACCTTGACAATGTTCTTACCTATGTCATGGATATCGCCTTTCACTGTGGCCAATATTATCTTTCCCCGGGACTCAGAAGAGCCTCCGCTCTCGGCGATCTGAGTCTTAATGACCTCGAAACATTCGCTGGCAACATCCGCCGCGAGTATCAGCTGAGGCAGAAAAATCTTCCCTTTTTCAAACTTTTCCCCGATCACATCGAGCGCAGGTATCAGCACATCATTGATGATCTCCATAGCGGAGCACTCTTTAAGCAGATCGCCTGTCAGCTTACGGCCGTCATTCTTAAGGCCTCGTTCCATGGCTTTGAGAATTCCGGCGCCGAGGGAACCGGTAAGACCTGCTGAAACGATGCTTCCCGTGCCGGCAGATTGAGCGGGCTCTGCATTTGCGCCCCCGGTCACACTTTCCGCTGTTCTCCGCGCGGCAAATTCTTCTTTTGCTTTGTTTACGGCACGACATTTTTCGCACATGCAGCCCACGGGATGATTTGTAATATTGAGAGCAGGCACCGAAGGGATGGCTCTTGCGGATGGAGCAGCGGGCGAAACGTTGTCTTTTCCTGCAAATGAAGCCGCATATCCGGCAACCTCAGCCCACCCGGATCTCATGGCGGTGATTTCTGCTCTTGCCTCATCGAGCTCTTTTTTCACTTCCGTAAGCTGCACATCAATCGGATCGTGTCCGGATGAGTACTCAATAAATCCGAGAGAATTCGCGTCATGGCCTGCAAGTACCTTGAAGGACTTCACCGTCCACATCATCTGCTGAAGATTCGGATTCATGATTGGCAGATCGAGACCGGCAGAAAGCGCCATCGTGAGGAATGTGGTGTTTATGTTCGATCTGTTCGGGAGACCGAAAGAAATATTAGAAACGCCGAGCACATTTTTTAGACCGAGGTCTTCGCGCACCCGTCTCACGGCCTTCAACGTCTCCATCGCAGCCTTCTGTTCGGCAGAAACTGTGAGCACGAGGCAGTCGATCGCAATATTCTCCTTTTTGATGCCAAGAGCACGGGCACTGTCGACAATCTTCTCAGCGATGGCAATCCTCCCGTCCGCATCTTTCGGTATCCCATTCTCATCGAGGGTGAGACCAACCACGGCTGCACCATATTTAGCGACCAGAGGCAGTATTTTCTCCATGACCGCTTTCTCACCGTTGACCGAATTTACAAGCGGCTTTCCGTTATAGACTCTGAGTGCTGCTTCGAGAACTTCCGGTTTTGTCGAGTCAATCTGAAGTGGCACATCAACGACAGATTGAAGCGCTTTGATGACCTTCACCATCATGGTCTTTTCATCGATACCCGGTGCTCCGACATTGACATCGAGAATATCTGCTCCTGCTTCGACCTGTTGTATTGCCATACCGAGGATGTAATCCATGTCCTCCTCTTTCAGGGCCTGTCTGAAGCGCTTCTTTCCGGTCGGGTTGATACGTTCGCCGATGATCCGCGGTTCGGATACAACGACTGTCTTAAGAGGTGAGCAGATAGCCAGGTCGCGGATTTTAGAGGGCTTTGGTCCGTTTTCATGACTCTTCTCTGCAAAATTACTCAGTGATCTTGATGTATCAGTTTCTGAATTATCAGTTGCTTCACTTATAACTGCATGATCTGATTCAGCGCGTTCAGATATTGCCTTGTCAAGCATGCTTTTAAGCGCAGCAATGTAGGACGGATTTGTTCCACAACATCCGCCGAGTATTTTGGTGCCGAAGGTGAGCATGGATGAGCAGGCATTTGCAAAATCCTCCGGACCCACATTATATGTATTAGTCACCGGATCCGGCAGACCTGCGTTCGGCTTCACAATGATGGGAACGTCCGACCATTTAGAGGTCTCTTCGACGATCGGGACCAGGTCCTTCGGACCGAGCGAGCAGTTGACACCCAGCGCATCGACACCCAGTCCGCAGAGAGTCAGACACATTGCGGAGACAGAGCATCCGGTGAAGGTTCGGCCGTTCTCTTCGAATGTCATTGTGACAAAGACCGGCAGATTGCTGTTCTCCTTGGCAGCCAGCACAGCAGCCTTTGTCTCGTAGAGGTCTGTCATGGTTTCAATGATGATAAGGTCAGCGTCCTTGCCGGCAACGACGATCTCACGATAGATGTCGTACGCTTCCTCGAATGTGAGGGAACCGGTAGGCTCAAGGAGCTGGCCTATGGGACCCATGTCGAGGGCGACGGCGGCTTTTTTTATTTCACGTGGCAGACTTGTCCCTGCAGCGTGATAACCTGCTGTAGTTTCAGTATTTGCACCGTCAACTGCCGCGCTTACCGTTTTCCCTTCATACACTATATCCGCGGCTTTGCGGGCATTCTTTATGGCTGCTTCAACAATTTCAGCTACCGAAAAATCGGTGTTAGCCATTTTGAGTCTGTTTGCCCCAAAGGTGTTGGCATAAACGATCTGGGAACCCGCCTCAATGTACTGGCGATGTATGTCGACAATCCATTCCGGCTTAAGAATGTTCAGTGTTTCCGGCACCGTGCCGACCTCCATGCCTTTCTGCTGAAGCATGGTGCCCATAGCACCATCAAGAATCACGAAATCACTTTTGAGAAGTTCTTTTATATTCATCGAGTTGCCTCCTAACCCAATATTCCACCTGCACTTCAGCCACTTATGGCACGTCATCTTTTCCTTTTTTTTGACTGTCTTCCTATATAACGTGTCGATCATACAATGAATCACACCTACACAATGGCCTCACCCGGCACGCATATTTGATTTATTCTTTCCTGGAAGGTCCTGGTCAATAAGATTGACACGTTCCGCCATTCAATCGGAAAGTACAGCGACCACCAAGCGTGCACATATCACAGCTCTTCATTGTCTCTTTAGACAGGTCATGGCCAAGACCGAAGACACATGTTACAGATTTAGTAGGTGTGAGCAGCAGACTCTCATTGACACAAACACCAATACGTTTTGGTGCATCCAATATGTCAAGAAACTTACTTTGACCGATCAGAGGAAAATCACCGTAGCCCAGTCCAAACCGCCATGTATGCTCGAGATTCGGAAATCCCTGAAGAATTTCATTTTCAGCTAAATCACATACCTGTTCAACTGCCGCAGAGGCAAGTGCGTCAACTACGATTGCTTCTGCCATTGCTGATATCTGTTTTATGCGTATGAGTCTATCAACAGCGTCTGAGAGAGTTGCACAGAGAAAGATTACTTTTGTACATCCTTGAAGGTGCTTTTTTACAGAATACCCATCAAGACGAAATTTTGAATCCGGGATTTGCCCGTCAGTCAGCGAGAAAACTCTATAGACATACTTTCCATCGATTGCTCTGAGGAGCTCTCTCTCACATTTATCTAGAAGGGCTGATGTCTGGCTGTCAGGTTCTCGGGTTCCATATCCCATGTAACGCAGAGCATCTGTTCTATTCAATTGTGTGAGTTTGATTTTTCCGACATTCATGGTTCTCAACTATTCGTCTCCACTGATGAGCCTCCACCCACATGCGGTTCGGCATCTCCTATGAATATGGAACTATGTATTTTTCACTTGATAGAGTAAACTATACTAAATGCTTTATATGACATGCATTATAAATGATGGAGCTTCAATTATATTATTCAGATTGTTTTAGTATATCGCATCTGAGACCGCAAAACCACATATTTAACTGGTAATAACTTTTCTATATATCTAACATTTTTCCAAAGGCACCATCTTCTTGATTTCTTCAGTTTGCAGTTGCCTTCTGACTCTTCGGCTTCATTCCGGTTCATAGTGAGTCTAAGAGCACCGCATGGCACAAAGACGACTGCTGCCACTCAATAAGCAAAAGAGACTGCCGCACTAACGCGACAGCCCCAACACAAAAATCATTTAAATCAAGAACGCCTCGGCATTTTTGCCGCTCCGCGCATAGTGCGAAGCACCTATATCAGTCATCCGCAAACAGCGCATCGACAAACTCATCCGAGTTAAATCTCTGCATATCGTCAATCTGCTCGCCCACACCGATGTATTTCACCGGGAAGCCCAGCTCCGACTGAATTGCAATCGCGATACCGCCCTTGGCGGTGCCGTCCAGCTTTGTCAGCACGATGCCGGTGATAGCCGTGATCTCCTCAAAGTCTCGGGCCTGAGCCAGAGCGTTCTGACCTGTCGTGCCGTCGAGCACGATCAGGGTCTCAATGTGGACATAGCCGTATTCTCTCGCAAGAATCTTGTAAATCTTGCTCATCTCTTTCATGAGATTCTTCTTGTTGTTGAGACGACCTGCTGTGTCAATCATCAGGATGTCTATATCACGGGCTTTGGCAGCTGAAATCGCGTCAAAGACGACCGCGCCGGGATCCGCTCCTTCACTCGCGGAAATGCATGGGACCTGCGCGCGCTTCGTCCACTCAAGCAGCTGCTCTGTGGCTCCGGCTCTGAATGTGTCCGCAGCGGCGACAAGCACTTTCTTTCCCTGCCTGCGGTAGAGGTTGGCAAGCTTGCCGACAGTAGTCGTCTTGCCGACACCGTTGACGCCGATCATCAGGAGAACAGTCTTTTCTCTCTCGAAAGCAAAGTCTGCCTCGTTGACCCGCATCTGCTCCTTGATCGTGTCCATGAGCAGCTTCTTGCACTCATGCGCGCTCTTAATGCGCTGCTCCTTGACTTTTTTCTTCAGGTTCTGAAGAATTATATCTGTCGTCTTGATACCTACGTCAGCCATGACAAGAATCTCTTCCAGCTCGTCATAGAAATCATCGTCTATCTTATCATAGGTGCTGAAAACAGTGTTGACTCCCTCGCCCACATTCGAGCGTGATTTGGTAAGACCTGCCTTTAATTTATCAAAAAATCCCATGGCTCCCCTTTCTTTATGAAGTAAGCTCATCCTCAATCAGGTTGACAGACACCAGCGCCGACACGCCCTTCTCCTGCATCGTTATGCCGTAGAGACGATCCGCTGATTGCATTGTACCACGTCTGTGCGTAATGACAATAAATTGTGTACTTTTTGTCAATCGATGCAAATATTCCGCGAACCGGATAACGTTATTATCGTCCAGAGCCGCCTCAATCTCGTCGAGAAGGCAGAACGGTGACGGTTTCAGATTCTGTATTGCAAATAGCAGTGAGATTGCCGTCAGCGACTTCTCCCCACCGGAGAGCTGCATCATATTCTGAAGCTTCTTTCCCGGAGGTTCAGCGATGATCGAGATCGCCGCCTCAAGCACGTCAGCCTCCTTGTCGATCTCCAGGGTAGCGTTTCCACCTCCGAACAGTGCCTTGAAGACTCTGTCGAATTCATTGCGGATCTCGGCAAATTTCTCATTGAACTGCCTGCGCATTCCCCGATCCAGCTCATTTATGATACCCTCAAGCTGCTTTTCCGACTCAACGAGATCAGCGTGCTGAGATGACAGGAATGTGTGTCTTTCTACCACATTCTTATAGTCTTCTATCGCGTTGACGTTGACGTTGCCGAGCCTTTTTATCGCTTCCTTGAGCTTTGATATATCTCTGCGGATAGCAGCTCTGTCCGTCATCTCGGGATCACGGAACTTTCTTGCCTGGTTCGGCGTGAGCTCATACTCTTCCCAGAGGTGCGCAACGGACGCTTCCATTGACTCTTCCATCTTTTCCTTGCGCGTGTGAAGTCTGAAACTCTCTTTGTCAAGCTCCGCAAGTCGTGCAGATAGCTCATCTCTCTTCACGAAAAAGCCCTTATGGCTGTCATTAAGCTCTTTCTTCTTGGCTACAAGTTCCTCTGCCTTCGCGGTATCTTTGATGGATTCTTCTTTGGCCGCTTCAATAGTTCCCTTGATGGTCTCGATCCGCTCAAGTTTCTCCTTCTCATCTAGTGTCCCTGCATCAAGATTTACAGTTATGTCGGCATCCTCCTCCCGAAGAGCTTTTAGTTCGCCAGTGAGTCGGTCTATATTCGTGCTGATAAAGCCTTTATTCTGCATAAGGGCGGCAGCTCTTACACGGACATTCTCCAACACGGATGTCTGGCTGTCGCGGTCAGCCATGAGCTTTTCCGCCCGTTTCTCAAGCTCCGCACTCTGCTGTGTGATCAATTTCTCAGCCTTCTCGGACTCGAGAAGCTCCTGCTCAATAGTGCTCGAAGACTTTTTGATCTGACTGATCTGCGTTTCGATCTCTACATTCTCCCGGTCGAGAGACTGACGGTCGAGCCTGGTCATTCGGATCTGATCCTCTGCCTGTTTCCTCGACATCTGTGCTGTATTCTCTCGGATGCTCTCTCCGTGCAGCTTATTGCTGATCCCGACGATCTCATCCCGCAGCGCATTTCGCTCCCTGCGCTTCTCCTCTATTTCAGCCTGCTCTTTGCTCATTGTCTTAGCAAGCTTGCGCACACTCTTTTCAAGCTCGTCGATCTCCCGCTTTCGTCCGAGCAGGTTGTCCTTGTTCCTGAACGCACCGCCGGTGATGGAGCCGCCCGGTGAGAAGGATTCTCCGGCGAGGGTGACCATGTAGAGCTGATGGTTGTACTTTCGCCCGATTTTTATCGCGCTGTCGATCGTATCAACGACAAGCGTTCTGCCGAGAAGCTGTGCCCGGAGGTCGTCATAGCGGGGTTCGGAGGTGGAGAGTTCATTTGCAAGACCAATCACACCCGGTTCCCTGAGCGCTTCCGGTCTGTCGAACTTGCGTCTTGCGCGCACATTGGTCAGCGGAAGGAACGTCGCCCGTCCATAGCGGTTCGTCTTCAGATACTCGATCAGATACTTGGCCGTGCTCTCATTGTCCGTGACAATATTTCGAAGGCTTCCTCCGAGGGCTGTCTCAATAGCCACCTCATATTTCTGTTCTGCAAATACAAGGTCAGCCACCACGCCATGAATTCCCGGATTTCGCTTCTTCTGCTCCATGACTTTCTTGATGGCATTGCCGTAGCCCTCATAGTGCTCGCTCAGAGCTTTCAGCGATTCAAGTCTCGAAGAATCCCGGTGATATTCGGTCTGATTCTGCTCATACGCCTCGCTGAGTTCCCGTATCTGGTCCTGCAAAGCGTTTACCTGGGTCTCCTTTGCGGCGGTCTCCTCGCGCAGCTTCGCAATTCGATCCTTTATTTCCTTCAGAGTTTCCTCAGCCTTCTGAATCCTGACCTTCGCGTCATTTTCCTCCTCCGCAAACCGAATCATGCGGTTTCCGAGCTCGCTCTTCCTGATGTCGATCTGCTCGAGCATAGCATCATAGCGCTGCATCTTTCCCTTGACAGACGCGCGGCTGTTCAGCATTCCGATCACGTCGCTCTGGGCTTTTGAGATCTGCGCATTTACATCCGAAAGCTCCATCTCGATTGCGGAGAGTTTGTGCTCCTCACGGCGCTCATTCTCCTCCGAATCCTGAACAGTTTTCCTCAGTTCTTTCAGTTCTTCCTTGAGTCCTCGAAGTTCTTCCTGCTTCTTACGCGAGTCCTCAGTGATTGTCTCACGCCTTGCCAGGAAGTGGGATCTGTTTTGATTGACAGCGTGAATTTGCTCATTGAGCAGATCAATCTGGCCTGCCAACTGCTGTTGGATCAGCGTGTTGTGCGAAGCGCGACTGTTCAATTCAGCGATTTCAGTGTCGAGCTCCGAAAGTTCATTTTCAATACGCTCGTACTCGGCTTTTGTGTCATCGAGAGCTTTAGTCGTCTCTTCGATATCGCCGTCAGTGATCTGCGCTTTCTCCTCGATCTCAGCCAGCTGACCTCCGATATTCTCGTCATCGATGAGGAAAAGATTGATATCCAGACCCTTGAGCTGTTCTCTCTTATCCAGATAGATTTTCGCAACCTCTGACTGCTTTTTCAGGGGCTCCAGCTGTCCTGTCAGCTCGGTCAGAATATCCGTGACGCGGAGCAGATTCTGCTGTTCCTCGGCAAGCTTTTTGAGCGCCGTAGCCTTACGTCTCTTGAATTTGACGATTCCTGCCGCCTCGTCGAAGAGCTCTCGACGCTCGTCGGCCTTGCCGGAAATAATCCTCTCGATCTGGCCCTGCCCGATGATGGAGTAGCCTTCCTTTCCGATGCCGGTGTCGTAGAAGAGCTCATGTATATCGCGCAGACGCACTGTTTGTCCGTTTATTTTGTATTCACTCTCGCCGGACCGATAAAGCCGGCGCATGACTGTCACTTCCTCAAAGCCGATTTCAAGCGCCTTGTCATGATTGTCAAATGTGATTGCCACCGACGCGAAGCTCTGCGGCTTTCTGGCCGCTGTGCCTGCAAATATGACGTCCTGCATATTGCCGCCTCGCAGCTGCTTGGCGCTCTGCTCTCCGAGAACCCACCTGACCGCGTCGGCGACATTGGATTTGCCGCTCCCGTTGGGACCGACGATGCCGGTGATTCCTTCCGGGAACTCGAAGACCATCTTGTTGGCAAAGGACTTAAAGCCCTGCATTTCAATCCGTTTTAAGTACATTCTGTCTGTAATACTCCACTCCGGCCTTGGCTGCGTTCTTTGAGGCCTGTTTTTTTGTCCTTCCGCTTCCGGTCCCTATGACATTTCCGTCGACGACCGCTCTGATTACAAATGTCTTGGCGTGATCCGGTCCCTCATCCGAGACCAGCTCATAATCAACATGGCTGCCGAAATTCTGGACAATCTCCTGCAGCTCTGTCTTCGTATCCCTGTAGAGGTCCTCGGTCTTCAGATCTCCGAGTATGAATTCAAGGACAAATTTCTTGGCCTCCTCGAATCCGCCATCGAGATAGATTGCCCCGATGACTGCCTCTGTCGCATCCGATGTGATCGAGTCCTTCTCGCGTCCCCGCATCAGCTCCTCTCCTTTTCCGAGGCGCAGAAAATCAGGGAGTCCCATATCCCTGGCGCAGATGGCAAGAGAAGGCTCACATACCATACTGGCCCGCATGGTCGAGAGTTCACCCTCTCCCTTATCCGGATACAGTCTGTATAAGTATTCCGAGCTTACAGTCTCGAGGACTGCATCCCCGAGAAATTCGAGGCGCTCGTTGTGTTTAACGTTTTCCCGCCGGTGTTCGTTGGCATACGATGTATGTGTCACCGCCGTCTTCAGGAGATCGACATTCTTGAACTCGTAGCCGATTTTCCCCATTAGTTTTCTAATGTCTTTTCTCATCGATCAGATTATCCCCTTGCGGACTTCAGCGCCCGCACCGCATCCTCGACGGTGTCGATATGCTCTACATCGGCAGTCGAGATTTCAAGGTCAAATGCATCCTCCAGCGCTGTGACGATCTGATACACATCCAGAGAGTTCGCTCCGAGGTCGTCGTAAAAGGACAATCTTAGGGTTATTTCTTCTTCTCTGATTCCCATTACCTCATGGATTATTCTGACGATCTTCTCATACTCCATAATGGACCTCCCTGCATCTATACCAGAATGGCTCCTGCGGACAGACCTCGCCCTAAGGATCTGTTCTGACTCGCCGGAATCCTACTGTGCCGGTCAAAGCCGCTTCGCGCGTACACGGATGGTTTTGACGTATTAATGTTACAAAAAAGCTGCCGCCGAACCCGGCGGCAGCCTTCTGGTCTGCTCTTCGTACGTTGAACTTATATTACTGTGCACAGTTAAACATTTACGAAAATTAATCTACATCCTGTTTAATGATCTCTCTTTTATTATAAGATCCGCAGGCTTTGCAGACGCGATGCGGTACTGTCAGAGCACCACACTTGCTGCACTTGACCAGTGTCGGAGCTGTCATCTTCCAATGACCTGCTCTGGACTTGTCACGTCTTGCAGAACAATGTTTATTCTTCGGACAAATGGACATACTTAACACCTCCTATCCTTTAGACATCTGCACTATTATACATAGAAGGCTCGACACTTGTCAACTGCAAATTTTATAAATTTTCAGACTTGTGTCTGTGTTTTTTACAGTTCATGTAGGCTGCTAAACAATGTGATGTTTGCGGCGGGTCTAAAGCCGCAATTTAGTTCAGACAGGCTGCTTGAATAATTTGGCAATCGGCGCAAAGCATTCATCTTCGTGAGAAAAACATTGCAGGTCTGACCGAGAGATCAAAAGATGCATGAGCATCTTTTAAGCTCAAAGCAGGACCTGCGTTTTTCGATGAAGATGATGTTTGCGACAGGCTTAAAACTTCAAGGCAGCCTGCCTGAACTAGTATTATGTCTTATTATGCGAGGCCTGCTACGCGGACCGTTTCACGTGCGATTGCAAGCTCTTCGTTTGTCGGCAGGCAGAATACGCGGACCTTGGATTCAGGTGTTGTGAGCTCTGCCTTCTTGCCGCGGATATTGGCCTTCTCCGGATCCGGAATGATGCCGAGGTAGCCAAGACGGTTGATGATGTCGCCGCGTGTTGTGACGTCGTTCTCGCCGATACCACCGGTGAAGGAGATAGCATCAACGCCGTTCATAACTGCTGCGTACGCGCCGATATACTTGACAACGCGATGCTTGAAAGCGTCAAGAGCGAGCTTAGCGCGCTCATTGCCTTCAGCAGCTGCAGCGCCGAGATCACGGAAGTCAGAGGATACGCCGGACATAGCGAGAACGCCGGACTTCTTGTTCAGGATGTTAAGGACTTCGTCTACAGTGAGACCTTCGCCGTTGGCAATCGTCTGAACAACTGCGGGGTCCACATCACCGGAACGTGTTCCCATGATAAGGCCTTCAAGAGGTGTAAGACCCATGGATGTATCTACGCACTTGCCGCCGATGGATGCGGAGATTGAGGAGCCGTTGCCGAGGTGGCAGACGATGACTCTCTGATTTCCTTCCGGAAGCTTAGCGTACTTGATTGTCTCTGCGGATACGAACATATGGCTTGTTCCGTGGAAGCCATAGCGGCGGATGGAGTACTTCTCATAGTACTTCGGATCGATACCGTACATGTAAGCATACGGCTCCATGCCCATACCGAAAGTTGTATCGAATACGGCTACGTTCGGCTTGCCCGGCATAGCTGCCTGGCATGCTTCGATACCCATAAGGTTTGCCGGGTTGTGAAGCGGTCCGAGCGGGAAGCACTCTTTGATGACTTCCTTGACCTTGTCATCGACAAGTGAGGACTCTGTGAACTTGATACCGCCATGGAGGACGCGGTGTCCGATCGCTGTAATCTCATCGACATTGGTGACAACACCGTGATCCTTGTCTACGAGAGCTTCAAGGACCATCTCGATTGCCTGCTTATGTGTCGGCATCGGAGCTTCGCATACATAGTCTTCCTTGCCCGGCACTTTATGTGTCAGAACAGAGCCGTCAATACCGATACGCTCGCAGAGACCCTTGGCCTTTACGGACTCGTCTGTAATATCGATCAGCTGATACTTGAGTGAGGAACTTCCTGCGTTGATAACTAAGATTTTCATAGAATTACTATCTCCTTTAATATATGATCAGCCCTGCATCTGAGCCTGAACTGCTGTGATAGCTACAACACCTACGATGTCTTCTGCGAAGCAGCCGCGGGACAGATCATTGACCGGAGCTGCGAGACCCTGTGTCATCGGGCCGTAAGCTTCAGCCTTTGCAAGTCTCTGGACAAGCTTGTAGCCGATGTTGCCGGCATCAAGGTTCGGGAAAATAAGTGTATTGGCATGACCTGCTACCTTGCTGCCCGGAGCCTTGAACTCGCCGACAGACGGAACGATAGCTGCGTCAAGCTGAAGCTCGCCGTCAAGCGCGAGATCCGGATTTTCTTCCTTGGCGATTCTTGTAGCTTCCTGAACCTTTGTTACATCGTCGTGCTTAGCGGATCCGAATGAGCTGTAGGAAAGCATAGCGACCTTCGGCTCATCACCGGTAAGGGACCTGTAGGAATCTGCGGAAGATTTTGCGATAGCTGCAAGCTCCTCAGCTGTCGGGTTCTGGTTAAGTCCGCAGTCTGAGAATACGAATGTGCCGTGATTGCCGAACTCACAATCCGGAACGTTCATCAGGAAGAAGGAAGAAACAAGCTTTGTGCCCGGAGCTGTCTTAAGGATCTGGAGGCTCGGACGAAGAGTGTCAGCGGTCGAATGGCAGGCACCGGAGACCATGCCGTCTGCATCGCCCATCTTGACCATCATGACGCCATAATATGTGTAGGATTTAAGAAGAAGTTCTGTTGCCTTCTCAACAGTCATACCCTTCTTCTGGCGAAGCTCGACCAGCTTGTCAATGTAAGCCGGTGTCTTGTCACATTTAGCCGGGTCTACAATGATTGCGCCTGTGATATCTGTATCCTGCTTGTTTGCGGCGATCTCTTCTTCAGAACCGATAATGATGACTTTGGCAAATCCCTCTTTCAGAATCTGCTCAGCTGCCTTGTATGTACGGATGTCTTCTGACTCCGGAAGTACAATTGTCTTAATGTCCTGTTTTGCGCGTGCTTTGATCTGTTCAATAAAACTCATAGCTGCATCTCCTCTTTCGTAACGTTGTGGCATTAATAGCATCTGATGGAGTCTGAGCGGTCAGACACTGCTCAGACCACATCTAATAAATATACATAACTAGTTGTATTATACCCTACAAAAATTTTGTGAACAAGTACAATACTTGTATTTAGTTCGACACATTAGGTACTAAATGTTGTACAATCAGACTTGAGATTTCTATATCATACCGGAGGATAAAAATTTGAAGACCGCTCTCATTGTCGCGGAGTTCAATCCGTATCACAACGGACATAAATATATAGCCAAAAAAGCCAGAGAAGTCACAGGCTCGGATTATGTCATCGCTCTTATGAGCGGCGACTTTGTGCAGCGCGGGGCACCTGCGGTCGTGGACCGATATGTAAGGGCGAAAATGGCTCTCTCCTCCGGTATCGATCTGATCATTGCACTCCCGACCAGGTATGCTGCATGCTCTGCAGAAGAGTATGCGTCTAACGCGCTTCGAATTGCCGATTCTCTGGGATGCGTAGATTTACTCTTTTTTGGCTCGGAGATCGGCGATATTGAGAGATTGACAGATGCGGCCAGGGTCCTGGCTTTTGAAACTGATGAATATAAAGAACATCTCAGGGATTATCTGAAACAAGGCCTATCATTTCCGAGAGCGCGTGCACTTGCGCTTCCACAATTCGAAGACCTTCTTGACAAGCCCAACAACATTCTCGGTATCGAGTACATCAAGGCTATTCTGCGTGGAAAATACAATATCCGGCCAGAGACATGCAGTCGTGTCGGAGTCAGCCACGGCAGCTCAGTACTGTCAGGCGAGTATGCGTCCGCGACAGCGATCAGGGATCTTCTTAGATCTTCACCTTCCCGGGTTTCAGCTTATATGCCTGCACCTGCCTGTGCTCTATTAGAAGATGAATATGAGAACAACAGATTGATTCATGAAAATGATCTGTCATTTATGTTGGCGTCAACGCTGTGGGAGGCAGGTTCTTCCGAAGAGCTCACTAAATACGTATCCGTGACTGATACGCTGGCCAATGCAGCCTGGTCATCAAGAGAAAAATGTCTTTCCTTCACAGATTATGCGATGCTCCTTAAAAATCGGTCTCTGACCTATACGCATGTGAGCAGGGCTCTTCTGCATATGGCGCTCAGAATTGAAAAAGATCGACCGGCGGCTGATTTCGCCCACATCCTTGGAATGAGAAAGGAAGCCGGACCACTCGCCGCACACATTATGGAGTCATCCAAAATACCTGTCATTATGAGACCTGCGAGAGAACTGACGGATCTTGATGACAGTGTCAGATCTCTTTTCAACGAGGAGATACACCTCTCAAACCTCTACAACATTCTGGTCAGTCGGCGAAGCGGACAGGAAATCAAAAATGAGATGTCGCGGAGGCTGATCACAGTTTAATTCTGATAGTGCCTCTCTACCAAAAAAGCAGGTGCGCGCACCTGCTTTTTTATCCCTTAATTATCATTTCAATAACGCCTCGGCGTTCCTTGGTTCTCAAAACTCTCCGCCGTCCAGGTACCAGTTAAGGAACCTCTGAGCCAACGAATTTCGCTTTATATTCGCTTTAGCGTCCTCAGGTGAGAACCATGAGTATGAATCGATCTCACGGTTCGGTGTCGGCTCCTCGCCCTCCACAGTCACGGTAAAATTGAGCATAAGCGTGTTGGACGGAGCAAAATAATGGCTATGATTGAAATGCAGATCCTTCACATGCAGACCGAGCTCCTCAAAAACTTCGCGCTTAGCTGCATCCTCAGCATCCTCGCCCTTATTGATATAACCGGCAACAAGGATGTAATCGGGACGTCCGTACTGCTTGATCAGGATTATTCTTGACTTTGCCTCGTTCATGACGATCATGCTGACCGCTGTGTTGAAGATTGGAAACCTGAAATCACCGCAGGATGGACACCAGGGAACCATTCCTTCGCCTTCAAGCATCTTTTCCGTAAGCTTCTCACCGCACTGCATGCAATACTTCATTTCGATAGCCATATTTCCTCCCTTGGCAGGCAATCAGCCCACTCCGCCTTCCTCACCCGGAATCTCTTCTGTCACTTCATCAGCCGTCTCCATCGTGACATTGTCGGCAGTTGAGGATCGAAGCGTGATACTCTTTACCACCCCACCGTCAATTGTCAGTGACAGCGTATTGTCCTGCTCATCTAGATACTCGCGGCTGGATTCCGCCGTCATCTCAAGGGAGATATAACCGCCGGCTGCGGCAAGTGATTCGGCATCCTCTGCAGTCATTCCAACATAGAACCCGTTGATATTATAATTACCGCCCTCCCCGAGAAGCGAGACAGACTCAACAATTGTCGAGCTTACAGGCTGAGTGGCATCATAAGAACCGATGAAACCGATATGCGAATCTGCCAGAGACAGTTCTCCCCGATACACTGATCTCGGAATATCCGGATAATCTCTGAATACAGACGCAAATGTCCCACCGAGATATGTGGCGATATCCGCTCTCGCGGTCACTTCACCGCCTGCTCCCGCTGCCGGATCAGCTGCCTGTGATTCTGTGGTCTGACCGCCTGCTGTATCTGTGGATGCGGATTCCGTAGTCTGACCGCCTGCTGTATCTGTGTTATCTGTTGTGTTGGTGTCAGTTGCGGTGGATGCGTCACTTGAGCTGACAGATTGAGCCGCACTGCTTTCGGCAAGAGACTCAATCACCGACTCAATCAGAGAATCCACCAGGGATTCCGGCTCAGTCTCATCAATTGTGTCAGCGAGCGTCTCCACAGTTCCCGGAGCGACAGACGAGTTATCCCGCGCTGTCATGCCTTTCGAAATAGCATATCCTATGCCGACGCAGGCACCGAAAATGAACACGCAGAGGAGTCCGATCAATACTTTTGTGCGGAATGCGAGACCGCTCTGGAGCTCCTCGTCATCCTCGTCATCATCCTCATCATATTCAGAATCCGCGGATCCTAAATGGGCATCATCCTGATTCTGCTCTGTCTCCTCTTTCTCGACGAGATCGCGGTCCGGTTCGTCGGCATCCGTATTGTCTTTCGAAGAATCGGAAGTGATTTTTTCCTGCCTGTCTGCTTCGACATCTTCGGCTGGCGAAGGCTCCTTTGCTGCTACTGGCTTTTCTGCCGCTGCCGGCATGTGATCGGTAGGAACATCTGTATAGGACGCTTGATTTCCCACAGCAGTGTTATCCGCCGTCGCTTTGCTCTCTAAGTATCCGGGCTTATCAGCTTCCGTGGGATACACATCCTGAAATACAGCTTCTTCCTCATATGAGGACGCGAATGTCGGTATGCTCGCATATACGGAAGGATCCGGAACAGATGCTTTTGCCTTGTCTTCATCTGTGGTATCCCGGGTAATCGGCTCCTGCACATCCGACGGTGCGGCAGGTTCACCGCTGCTTATATAATTGGCATCCGGGCGATAGACAAGTTCATCGACCGGTATGACTCGTTTATCAGCCGGCTTGGACTCTAAAGCGGCCTCATCTGCATAGTTGACTTCCGCGTGAAACGTGCCGGACGGCTGAACATACGCGTTTTCATCATAAAAAGCTGTCGGTTTTTTCCCGGATTCCACGGGTGCTTCTGTCACCTGCGCTGAAATTGAAGGTGTTACGGCAGCCGGTTTAACCTCCTCAGCAACCGGTTCCGGGGCTGACGGCACAGCCGGTTCCGACGCTTTTCCCCTGGGTCCCGCAATCTCGACGCAGCATTTTTCTACGATATCACCTGCCCAGCTCATGAATGTCTGCGGGTTCCTGACAGACTTTATGTCTGCAAATATGAGTCCGTAGGCCTTGGCAAGCACCGCCTCGATCTCGCTGTTCGACAGATCGTATTTCCGGCAGATTTTTACAAACTGTCCGGATGTGCGTTCACACAGATACTGGATGCTCTGAGCATTCCCGCGCTGTGCCGCAATTATGTGCTTAACAAATACCATTGGAGTTTTTAATTCCATATACACGCTCCTTCTTTCGTTGGATTATGGACACCTTATTCAAGAATGGCTTCCTATCTTTTTCTTATATTATCAAGAATGCCTCGGCGTTCTTGCCTCGCCGCGCAAAGTGCGAAACACCTTCATCATTGTGCGGCTGCGATCCGCCGTGCCTCAGTTCTTAAAGCTGTGGACCGGAGCCGGAATTCTTCCTCCCCTTCCGATAAATCTCTCACAGCTGAACCTGTTCACAGGCATTATCGGCGCATATCCGAGAAGTCCGCCGAACTCGACGCTGTCACCGACAGCTTTGCCCACAGCAGGTATAAGGCGCACGGCCGTCGTCTTCTGATTGATCATACCGATTGCCATCTCATCGGCGATGATGCCGGATATGGTCGCAGCCGAGGTATCGCCCGGTATTGCGATCATATCGAGACCCACTGAGCACACACAGGTCATTGCCTCGAGCTTCTCAAGTGTCAGGGCGCCTGCACAGACCGCCTCTATCATTCCCTGGTCCTCACTGACCGGAATAAACGCTCCGGACAGACCTCCGACATAGGAGGATGCCATAACTCCGCCCTTCTTTACCTGATCATTCAACAGGGCAAGGGCTGCAGTCGTTCCCGGTGCACCGGGATGTTCAAGACCGATTTCCTTTAAGATGTCAGCGACGGAATCTCCAATCGCCGGCGTGGGCGCAAGCGAGAGATCCACGATACCAAACGGAACGTCCATTCTCTTTGATGCTTCCTGAGCGACGAGCTGACCGACACGCGTGATCTTGAACGCTGTCTTCTTTATTGTCTCGCACAGAACTTCAAAATTGGAATCCCGGCAGTGTTCCAGGGCGGCCTTGACCACTCCCGGTCCGGAGACACCGACATTGATGACCGAATCGCCCTCTGTCACTCCGTGGAAAGCGCCGGCCATGAACGGGTTGTCGTCAGGAGCATTGCAGAAGACGACCAGTTTCGCGCACGCCATC
Organism: Lachnospiraceae bacterium; assembly: GCA_017514845.1. Lineage (GTDB taxonomy): Bacteria > Bacillota > Clostridia > Lachnospirales > Lachnospiraceae > Chordicoccus. The sequence continues at coordinate 11,736 of JAFWIM010000050.1, read as the reverse complement.
GAATCGTGAGTGCGGGTCTCCCATGCAGCCTCCTTAATAACCCGACCCATCAGCATGACAGCGTCCATATTGATACCTGTCTTCGTCGATCCAACATTTACTGACGAACAGACGCGGTCAGTCGATGCAAGGGCCTTCGGGATTGATCTGATCAGCAGTTCATCCGCTCGTGTCATCGACTTCGAGACCAGCGCAGTGTAACCGCCGATAAAGTTAACGCCGACAGTCTTGGCGCACTCATCAAGGACTATGGCGATCTCCGCAAAATCTTCCGGAGTTCTGCAGGCAGCGCCGCCGACAAGAGCGATCGGCGTCACCGAGATGCGCTTGTTGACGATCGGTATGCCGTACAGACCCTCAATTTCCCTGCCGGTCTCGACAAGCCGGGCGGCCTTTGTACAGATTTTATTTCTGATATTTTCCTTGAGTTTCTCAAGGTCATCGCTGATACAGTCAAGGAGGGAGATGCCCAGGGTGATTGTTCGGACATCAAGGTTCTCCTGCCGTATCATTTTGTTAGTCTCATCAACTTCAAGTCTGGTTATCATAAATTCTCCAATTTTCACACTCGGATTTGCCCGGCGGTCCGGGGCAAAGTAATCCATGACCGTCCGGGTGATCACATAAGAGGCTCAGATTCTGTGCATCATCTCAAAGATTTCTTCATGCTGAATGTGGATATTAACACCTATCTCCTGACCGACCTGATGCAGTTCATGGCGAAGCTTCGCCAGATCCTTAGTGCACTCTTCTGTGTCTGTGATCATCATCATGTTAAAAAAGCCGTCGACTATCGTCTGAGAAATATCAAGAATGTTGATTTGATTGTCGGCCAGATAAGTGCAGACTTTGGCAATGATGCCAACAGTATCTTTTCCTACAACTGTTATTATTGTCTTCTGCATGTGTATTAACCTTCCTTACCAGATGACCGCCTCAGATATGCGGTCGCGATGCGCTATAGTAATATTAAAATCCCCGGATGAATAGGGATTGTCCCCCATTGTCACTTCCTGGCATACGGTCTCATAAGCCAGGGCTTCGTAATTGTTCTCCTGTGACAGATGCCCGAGGAATACATGCTTCACATCATCGTGAAGAAGCGTCCCGAGAAGCTGTCCCGCCGTCTCATTTGACAGATGTCCGTGTTCGCTCAGAATACGTCTCTTCAGATAATACGGATATCTGCCGACCTCCAGCATGTGGACATCGTGGTTCGATTCCAGAAGCAGGACATCGAGCCCTGTCAGATATTTGACCGTGTAATCGTCATAACAGCCGAGGTCCGTAGCGATTGCGGCACTCTTTCCGTCATGCTCCATTCTGAAGCCGACCGGCTCCGCAGCGTCGTGGGATATCTCGAACGGCCTGACGGTTATATCGCCGATCAGGAATTCCTGATCCGCGCGGATGACATGGATAAGTCCTTCCGGTATTTTTCCTACGGACGTATTGTCTTTTATTGCCCTGATCGTACCCTCTGTCGAGTAGATCGGGATCCCGTATCTCCGGGCAAGCACTCCGAGTCCCTTAATGTGATCGGCGTGCTCATGGGTCACCAGAATTGCGTCAACATCTCTGGTCGTCATATCAATTTCATTCAGGCCGCGCTCGACCCTTATTCCGGAAATACCGACATCAACAAGTACCGATGTTCCGGATGTACCGGCGAAAATACAGTTCCCGCTGCTCCCGCTCGATATGCTGCAAAACTTCATGTATCGCTCCGTTCATATGCAAATGTAATTATTCCGATGCTCATTGCGCAGAATATTCCCCTGTGATCTTCATGAGATGACTGTCAATCGCGCGGGCAGCGTCCTCAAAGGATCCGCTGTTGTCGACCACGAAGTCGACACATGCTCTGAATGCATTGTCTGACAGCTGCGTTGCAAATGTTCCGTCGATCCTCTCATCGGTATACCCGCGGCTGGACTTAAGTCGCTCCCGCCTTACAGCCTCGTCCGCGTAAATATACCAGAGTTCGTCACAGATCTCACGATAGCCGCCCTCGATAAGGAGAGCCGCCTCAACAACGAGGAGCCCTGCATCCAGCTGCCGCATCTCCTCGGCGATCCATCGCACCTCTGCTTTGACTGCAGGGTGGACAAGGGCATTCAGCCTGTCCCTTAGCCGTGAATCTTCAAATATCATTCTGGCGATCAGTGCCCGATCAAGATCTCCGTCGGGCTTCACGATCTCTTCGCCGAAGATATGTATTGTCTGCTCATAACAGCGGCCGTTTCTTGCCAGCAGGTCTCTGCTGATATCATCCAGACGGATCGTGCACGCATTCCATTTTTCTTCAAGGTAGGCAAGCACACGACTCTTTCCGGCACCCATACCTCCGGTAACTCCGATAATTATCATATTCACTCCCATCAGTCAAAAAATTATTGTATCACATTATTTTGCTTCGTACCAGTCTGTTCCTATATGACAATCAGTCTCGAGGGCAACAGACAGGTCCGCTGCCGCCTTCATTTCCTCCTCGAGGATCTTTTTGGCGTACTCAGCTTCCTCTGTGGGAGCCTCTATCAGAAGTTCATCGTGGATCTGCAGAATGAGTCTGGACCTAAGCCCTTCCCTCATGAGTCTTCCGTAGACCCGGTTCATCGCTATTTTCATTATATCCGCGGCAGTTCCCTGAATCGGACTGTTCATAGCCACGCGCTCGCCGAATGATCTCTGCATGAAATTGGATGCTTTGAGTTCCGGCACCGGACGTCTTCGTCCGAAGACGGAGACCGCATAGCCTTTTTCCTTTGCGCTGGACACCAGCCCGTCTAAAAAGGCTTTGATCTTCGGGTAGGTCTTAAAATAGTCGTTTATATAATCCTGTGCCTCTTTTCTTGAGATCGAGAGTCCCTGGGAGAGACCGAAACTGCTCTGCCCGTACACAATGCCGAAGTTGACGGCTTTGGCGTTCCTTCTCTGCTGGTCTGTCACCTCTTCGTAGGGGACATGGAACACCTGAGATGCCGTTGCGGCGTGTATATCCTTGGCTTCGCGGTAGGCTTCGATCAGCTTCTCGTCCCCGGACATATGGGCAAGTATGCGCAATTCGATCTGCGAATAATCGGCATCGACGAACACATTCCCCTCTTTCGGGTAGAAGCACTTGCGGATCCTGCGGCCAAGATCTTCTCTCATAGGAATATTCTGCAGGTTCGGATCCGTACTTGAAAGTCGGCCTGTCGCCGTAATTGTCTGATTGAAGGTCGTGCGGATTCTGCCGTCCTCCTCGATGCAGTTCTGAAGACCGTCAGCATATGTGGATTTGAGCTTGCTGTAAGTGCGGTACTCCAGAATATTTGCGACTATCTTTGCGTCGGGAGCTAGTTTTTCCAGGACATCTGCCGCAGTTGAATACCCGGTTTTGGTCTTTTTTCCGCCCTGAAGCTTCAACTTTTCAAATAAAATCACACCCAGCTGCTTGGGACTGTTTATATTAAATTCCTCGCCCGCCTCCTCATAGATTTCTTTTGTCAGCTCTTCAATGCGCTGAAGCAGACGGTCTCCGTACTTTTTAAGTTCTTCTCGGCTCGCCAGAATGCCCTCGCACTCCATCGAGGCCAGAACACTGACGAGCGGCATCTCTATGGTTTCAAAGAGGTTGTCCATCTCCTCCTCTTTAAGTCGTTTCAGCAGGCTCTCTGCACTTCCGGCCGCCGCATAGGCGGAGAGACCAGCAATCGAAGCCAGAACGTCCGCCTTTTCCGGCTCTGCCTTAATAAAGGCCGCGGGACCCTTCTTGCCAATCAGCTCCTCCTCTGATTTCACGGTTCTCTGCATATAGCCCGACGCAACATCATCAAACTTCCAGTCGGACTTCAGCGGATCAATGAGGTAGGCAGCGACAATACAATCGAACAGAGTCTCTGCCGCGGGTATTCCCGTAAGCTTCAGGAGAGATTTTCCGTTGCAGGTCGCGACACGCACACCGCACCTCGCAGCGTCAAGCATCAGGTCTCTGCTCTTTTCGGCGAGATACTCCCCGGTAATCTCATCGTTTATAACTATCCCGTAGTATTTGTCATCGTAGGCAAGTCCGTAGGCATAGGCCTTGTGGCGCTCACAGACGACATCGAGACCGATCGTCCGGCCTTTGACCGAAGGATTCATGAGGAAGAAGAAGGCATCCGCATAGATATGATCACACTCCGACTTCCCGGTCACAACGTTGATGACCGCTTCCGGCGCCTTATCCGTCGACTCGCTCTCAAAAAACTTGAAGAGCGACTTAAAATTCAACTTCTTAATGACATCGTAGGATCTCTCGTTGTAAATGTTTTTCACAGTGAGATCTTCGATATTGACATCGATGGGAGCATCCAGCCGTATCGTTGCCAGGTCCTTTGAGAGAACTGCGAGATCAAAGTGCTCTCGCATCGCGGTCTGGGCTTTCTTAGGCTTGATCTCATCCACGTGTTCATGCGCGTTCTCAATTGAATGGTAGGTACTGATGATCGCCGAGGCGGTCTTCGGACCTACACCGGGCAGACCCGGTATATTGTCTGATGAGTCACCCATTAAGGCTTTCATATCGATGAACTCAAGCGGAGTAACACCGAGGGAATCGTAGACGTCTTGGGCATAATAATGCTCATATGTCGTCTGTCCTTTGGATGTCTTCGGGATGATGATCTCGGTTCGGTCAGTCGCGACCTGCAGAAGATCGCGGTCTCCGGATACGAGAGAAACGTCGATGCCTTCCGACTCAGCCTTTCTCGACAGCGTGCCGAGGATATCGTCGGCCTCCCATCCTTCAAGTGAGAGGTGTGTGATGTCCATCGACTCAAGGAGCTCCTTTACCAGCGGCACCTGCTCGTGGAATTCCGGCGGGGCTGCCTGGCGGTTGCCTTTATAGGCCTCATACATTTTGTGCCGGAACGTCGGCGCTTTCTTATCAAATGCGACCGCAATGTAGTCCGGCTTCTCCTCCTCGATCACTTTTCGCAAAATGGCCAGAAATCCGTAGACAGCGTTGGTGTGAACACCATCCGGAGTGGTCATCGACAGCGGCATTCCGTAAAATGCCCTGAACAGTATACTGTATCCGTCAACCAGCAGTATCTTCTTATTCATGTGTATTGTCCTTTCGGTTTCAGAACGGTCATGCTGCCTTGTGCTCACTGTGATTTGAACAGCTTCAGAAGATTGATAACGAACTCCTCAGCGCCAGGGATAGCCGTGACAACAAAGCCGACCGCGAGACTCATCTCAGATATGGTGACGCACACCCTGGTCAGGTTTTTCATCAGCTTTAAGCCCGAGATCCTTCTCTCGCATCTGCGAAGATCATCTTCAAGAAGCTTATTCATATCAAAAGAACGCTCCATACCGTCCTTTGAATCCAGATAATCCAGTGTATAGCCGATAATAAAGTAAGTCTCAAGTTCCTCATAACAGTCAGGACATGAGCGGACATGCTCAATGAACTCCGAACACTCCTTGTCCGTAAGTGTACCCTCGATATAGCCGTTTACTCTGTTCTTCGCTTCCTTGCAGTCCATAAATAACTCCCGCGCCTATGGCATTATGACAGATCTCAAGACGTACACACTAATTATAGTTTCAATCTGCGAGTTATAGCAATACAATTTGTCTTCATTTGCAAATTAAAGAGAGAAATGCCCGGAGTCATTTCTCTCTCATCTGTTGTATTATGAGGTCACAGGCAGTTTCACTCTGTCTTTCCCGCGTTTTGATATCTTTTTATAAGAACAGTGAACAGCACAGGTGCTGCCGCCAGCACTATGAGTGCAAATATGATTCCCGCCGTATTGTCACCCGTCTTCGGCGATGTCACCGTCTGGGTCGAATATCTGGTCTGCTGAATTGTCGGTACCGGAGTCGGTGTCTTTGTCGGTGCCTGTGTAGGTGTCACCGGGACTATGATTGTTGTCGTCACAGACGATTTTTCAGATGTCACATCCTTTTTGGACGGGTCTTTAGCAATCGCGTAGACCGAGTTCAGGACTTTGCCGGCCTTGATATCCGCCGCTGTCAGTGTGTACGTGGCTGTCGCGCTCATTGTGGTGCCGGGCAGGAGCTCTCGTGACGCCTCCGGGTACTTCATCCTGATCTCCGAAAGTCCGTGTCCGGTCAGAGAATCAACGAGGGTGATGTCCCTGAGTGTCGTGCTGCCTTCATTTGCAATACTGAAGATGTAGGTGAGCTGTGCTCCCTCCTTCGGGTTGTTCAGTGATGCCTTATCCACACTCTTTTTTACGGTGAGCCTTGAGATTCGCGAGATCTGCGTTTTCACTTCACTTGTGGCAGGATCAAGCGGATTGCCGTCAGAATCCGATGCATAGGCCGCGATCATATTCGTAATTTCACCTCTGTCTATATCTGCCTGCGTGATTTTGTACGTCGCCTTTCCTGTGACGCTTTCCCCGGGGCCAAGGACCTTCGTCTCGCCGCGCAATGCTGTCTCTGGCCAGTCCCAGCGGATGTCGATGCCGGCTTCCTTTAACATTTCATCAGTAAATGAGATGTCTCTTAAGGGCACATTACCTGTATTTCTGTAAACCATCGTATAGGTCAGGGTATCTCCCGCCTTTGCCTTTTCAATAATGTCTCTGTCGACTGTCTTTTCCACTTTGTGGGCCGCGCACTTCTCAACGATCGTAGTGACTACGGCTTTTACAGGTTCGAGGGGATCGCCTTTCGGATCCTTTGCGTTCATGATCACCGCATTCGTGACCTGTCCCGCGCTTACGTCATCCTGTGTCAGTGAGTAAACAGCATGACCTATTATTGTCTGGCCGGGAAGAAGGGTTCCTTTATTCTGCCAGTCCCATGCAATTTCCGAACCTGCTGATTCAAGCAGCGCGTCCGCAAATGTCACATCACTAAGGGTCGTGTTTCCGGTGTTGGAGGCTGTGAAATCATACCTGATCTCGTAACCCGCCACTGCGTCAGCTGACGATATTTTTGTCATGGATGCCTTCTTGGTCACCGTGCAGGATGCGCTCTGTCCCAACTTGGTCACCGCTTCGTCCTGCGACGAGATTTCTGTTTCTTCCGGATCTTTCGCAGTCACCTTCGCTGTATTTGTGACAGTTCCCTTATTGATGTCCTCCTGAGTGAGTGCGTAATTGGCTGTCATGACAAAGCTCTCCGAAGGTCCCAGAGTGGGTGTCTCCCGGTCATAGACGACATCGGAAAGGACATCCGCCATGCTGTCCGTCAGCGTGACATCGTGCAGTGTGGCATCGCCGGTGTTGGTCACTGTGACCGTGTAGGTCAGAGTATCGCCCGCTTTCGCCTCCCCGATCTCATCGATATCAACGTCTTTCACAAGCGTGATCTCCGGGTGCAGCTCCTTCGTGATTATGTTCGGTATCTCAGCATTTACCCATGTTCCGTCGGGAGCTCTGCCCTTCCCGGAAGCCTCATTTTTAAGTACTGTCACATCGATATCTTCCTGCGTGAGCACATACTCGGCGATTGCGGTCACCGTCTCGCCTGCGGCCAGAAATCCTTCTCTGGAAGGCCAGCTGTACTCTTTGACTTTCACGCCCTCCTTAAGGTCGACAAGTTCGACATCGGTCAGATCAACATTTCCGTCATTTGTGAGGCTCAGTGTGTACGTGATCACATCACCGGCCTTCGCTCCCGTGTAATCTAATGTATCCGTCGTCTTATCGATTATGAGTTTGGGCTCATATTTGATCCTGACTTTGGTATTAGCGTCCGATGTGACATCGATTCCTCTCGGGTCAGTGCCTTTACCCGTTGCTGTGTTAGTGACCTCTTTAGCTGTGATGTCCTCCTCCGTCAGCTTGTACGTCGCTTCTGCTGTCACTGTCTCGCCGGGCGAAAGCACGCCGGCCTCTGTCGCGCTGTCGGAGCTTCCCTTCCAGTCATATGTGACTTCACTGACCCCGGCAAGGTGATCTGTGATCTCCACATTTTTCAGCGTATTTTTGCCGGTGTTTTTTAGTTCAAAGTTCCAGACGACCGGCATTCCCTTCCTCACATCGGTGAGGACTGCTGTCGGGGTGGTCTTCTTCAACATAATCGACGGCGCAGCGTCAATGACCGTGGTATCTTCCGCGTGGTCTGTCACAGTCTTACCGCTGCCGCCGACAGCTGTGACAGTCGCTTTATTGAGCACCGAGCCGGCATCAATGTCACTTTGTTTCAGTTGGTAAGAAGCATGTCCCTCGATCTTTTCACCGATACCAAGTTCCGCGCCAGCAAGTTCCTTATTCCATTCAAGCCCGACCAGTTCATGATCGTCCTCAAATTCTATTTCTCTCAGAGGAACATCGCCTGTATTTGCAATAACAAAATCATAGGAAATGCTATCGCCGGAAGACGGGTCTGTCATTTTGTTGGGATCTGCCGTCTTGCTGATTGAGATAGAAGGTTCTGCGACAATCGCGGTCTCGGCATCATCTTCGGCAGAGACCGCATTATCCTTCGGGTCAAGGCCCGTGGCGGAGGCTTTATTGATCACCTTACCATTGATAATGTCCCCGGAAGTCAGCGCATATGAGGCAGATGCTGTCACCTCCTCGCCGGGGGCCAGGACACCCTCTCCGGTCGCCATATCCGTGCTTTTATCCCATTCAACAGTCATATTTTTGACCGGCAGAGTGTCAGTTAGCGCGACTTTGTGAAGAGTTAGTTTGCCTGTATTTTTAATTCTGAAACTGTACTTCAGTGTATCACCCGCCTTTGCGCTTTCAATCGTTGAACGGTCAACATCTTTTGTCAGGCTGATATCTGTCCCCTCTTCCAAGACTGTGATTTTAGGCGTAACGTGCTCAATATCCTTGTCGTTTTGGTCCCTAACTTTTATATAAGCCTTGTTCGGGATCTCAGCGTAGGTTTTGCCTTCCTTTACGACCAGCGTCCTGCCGTCCAGGTTTTCATCCCTGACAGTGACCGGGAACGTAAAGACATAAGTACCCTCAACGCTGCCCGGAGAATTGGCTTCCGCAATTACCGTCTGTCCTTCGACTCTGACCGTCCAGTCATCCGTGACATCCTTTCCGCCGCAGGTCACTTTTATGCTCTTGCCTATTGCAAGACAATCATCGAACGTGTCGCTCACTGTAATTGCTTTGGGACAATTCGAAGGGTTTATGACCGGGAACTCTTCCGTTACAGTGTACTCGATCACTTCATTTGCCTTCACATACTGCTTGTTCGCCGCCTTGACCGGCGCAGGGAGATTGGGATACTCTTTTGAAACTGTATTGGCAATAAAGCTTCCGCAGGCCTGTCCGGTCCACTCGAGCGAAGCCTCCCCTTCCTTTATGGCTGCGACGACCCACGCACGCTGATCGTCCGTTGACAGATCGCCATGATACTTCTGTCCTGTCTCATACCTCGCGTTCGTCTTGCCATCCCTGTCATATACGGCAACCAGATGGTCCTTCAGCATATATGTGTCATCCGCGTAGCCGCCCGCAAAGTAAAAGCCTTCGTTAAATGATATAAATGAGGAGTCATTCGATGAACGCGATATATCAATATCCCTGTATGTCTGTGTGAGAAGAACATTGGAGAGCTTATTTCCGTTCTTGTCGAGAATTTTTATGCTCCAGTTTTCCACTGTGAACGGACTGGGGTAGGAGCCATTCAGCGAAAAATCGGCAGCTCGCATATAGGAGTTTGCACATATGGTTCCCGTTGAATTATCTGTGAGTGCCACTGTATAAATCGGGGCGGTCGTCATATGGTACTCGTCGTAGGTGGGTTTCATAGTCATGATTTTTGAGAGAGTAAAGACAATATCGAATGTATTGTTTTTATCTTTCCCATAGTATCCTGCATCTTTATATGTGACACTGGCTACATTGGACCAGGTGACAGCATGAGATCTTCCCGTCTCCTTAGGCAGAACGGACGACGAGGCATACAGATACGTAATCGTGCCCGAGGTGGCGGTCTTGAAGGTGCTGCTCATGACTTTCCATATAGGAGATTTGAGGTTTGTGATATACCCGATCGAGAGATCATTTTTCCCTGCAAACTCACTGTAGAGCGCATCTGTATTCTGCAGATCATCCACGAAATGCAGCGTATATGTTCCTGCGGCCTGTACACAGGAAGGAGTGCCGGCCAGCACACAGAGTATTGCCATTATCAGAGAAATGATGCTTCTTATAATGCTTTTCATATTCATGATTCTGATTCCTTTCGTAATTTTTGCTGAGAGTTTTTCGATAGCCGCCGGGGAATCGTGTCAGGGCGGCCTCGCTGTCTGGCTCGTAATTCGGTCAAATGTATTTTTCACTTTATCTGTCCTTCATTTCGCTCAACTGTATTCTTCACTTCACGCACGAGTATTGCCTGAAGAACACGCCGCTCATCACTTAAGGAAGCGCAGGTGCTCAGCGTGACGATCCTTATGAGGGCCGACTTCGGGATCGGCATATTGATGTAGGATCTCCGGTTCTCATCAAAGATCCACCCTGTCACAGTGCTGTCGGCGGAATCGAAAAGGCATGAGCCTGCGCCATTTGCAGCCGGCGCTCTTCCGGTACTCTCGAACAGCGTGTAGCTCTCATCATCGACGTGGGAAATATGCAGTGAGATCATCGCATAGAGACATGCTTTCTCTCTCGTGCAGAGCCACAGGAAGGGCTGCCTGCTGTAGTCATCCACAGTCATAGATCTGAACTTGCCGAACATGCTGCCGTTATCCATGTTGTGTCCGTAGATGACCGTATTGATGTCTGTTAGGTCGGGACTGTTGGCTGTTTCCATGAACAGGGAACCTGCGTTTTTGTATTCTCCGTTCGGAAGATGATGAAGATAAAACTCATTGTCATCGCCCCGGACTACTGGATAGGCAATGCCAAGCGCGGGTATATCGAGCCAGGCGACAATATCCCTGCCCGATTTCGTGAGCTCATCCCAATCAATGACAGGCCTGTCCGGTATTGCTGCCCCTTCGATGTAATTTGCCGCAAAGTCCTCATCATCACTCTCGTGCCCTTCTTTATCACCGCTGCTCGCCTTTAGTGGTCCGAGAGCGTCTCCGACTTCACCTGTGTTTTCCGCGCCGTCGAAGAACATCGCCTCGCTATTCTTGTCCGCCTTTTCTGTCATTTTCACTTTCCTGACAGAGCTTCTCCCCATGTCAGCGTATGTCTGATCCGCGGACCAGTAATCCCATGCTCGGTAAATCAGATACGCTCCCGCTGCTAAGACAAGCGTCAGCACAAGAAGAATAGCAATACCTGTGAGTTTCTTTTCATGAATTTTCATACGTGAGTCTCCATGAGGTTCTTTTTACGCGTTTTTCTCAGGGCAAAGGCACAGTAATCCTGCGAAAATAGATAAAAATGGGTACAGGAAATAAAGCCTACGGATTCGTGAATCCATGAGCGGTCATGCGCCAAAGCCCTTCGGGCAGGTCTTCAGCCTGTATAAATGATCGGGAAAATTGTCTGGGAATATAGGTAGATTTGCCTTATTAAGTGTTAAAAGAGTAGCAGATTAGGAATATTATGTAAATGGATTTTTTAAAAGTCCATAATATCCTGCCATTTACGTGGTAGATTATTTCGACAGACCTAAAAGCCTGTCCGAAGCGGAGATCGCAGGAATTCGGTTGTAAATCGCGATCTCTGATCGCGCGCGAGCTGCGCGACGCACTCTGTGCGTCTTCCTTCGCGCAGCTCTGCGATCCGCCGGAGGCTCAATCTTCAACACAGGGCTTTAAACCCATGTTGAAGACGAATTTGTTTTGCACATTCCTCTCAT
>JAFWIM010000049.1 GCA_017514845.1 Lachnospiraceae bacterium | reverse complement strand
TTTCCATCCTTCAAGGAGCTTATCGGATTCATAGATCAGAGCCGTGCCCTTCTTGTCGAGGGTCTGGGCGCCGATGAAGATAAAGTATTTCTTCTTTTCGGGAACATAGATGACCTTCGGGTCTCTCTGATGCTCACTGTAATCGTCTCGCGGTCCGAAGAGCGGCTTCGGGAGCTTTTTCGGCTGGCCGTCCGGTCCGAGAATAGCGGCGCATGTGTAAGGCGTTCTCACCCAGTTCTCGTCTCTGTGGTTGCCGGTATAGAACATATAGAGATCTTCGCCGTCAGAGATCGCGGAGCCTGAATGGCAGCCCTTATTGTCATAAATTGTGTCCGGCCACATGCCGACACCGGCATTCTTCCAGTGGACAAGGTCTGTAGAGACTGCATGATACCAGTACTTGAGGCCGTGTACAGCACCCCACGGGCACCACTGATAGTACAGATGCCATGTTCCCTTGTAATATGCGAAGCCGTTCGGGTCACTGGAGAGACCGGTCATCGGCTGTACATGGTATTTCTGGCGGTAGTTAGACGTCTGGATACGATCATAGAGATCTGAGATTTCATCCGCGCTCTGCAGCACTCTGTAGCGCTCTTCGAGAGTCCATTGTTTCAAGGCAGCCACCTCCTAAGGAATTTTTTTTCGTACGACATAAAGGACAGCAACTTATGCGGTCCCGTTAGTATTTATTTTATATGAGTACGGCAAAAATGACAATAAAAACAGCTAAAAAAGGGTTAGGATTGTGGAAAAAAACATGTAAAAGTAGTGCCTTATAAAGCTTTTTTAATGATAAATCAAGTTCTTAGATTGAAATTATTCATATCTTATACGATAATGGGGGAGAGAAAAACGCGTGAGCGCGCAAGCGTATTCATCATTTATAGTTGAGAGAGGGGTTCACTATGATAATAAGCGAGAGAATTTTTCAGGTCCTGAAGGAAAAGGGTATATCCCAGAAAGACTTTGCAATGGCGACGGGCATCCCGCAGAGCACGATCAGCGATTGGAAAGGAAAGCATGTAAATCCGGCAGCAGATAAGATTATGGTCATCTGTGATGTTCTCGATATAAGTCCGTCGGAGCTTCTGACGGGCACAGATGACAGCAGTAAGTGGAGAGTTGATTTTGTCGTACTGAGGCGTGACTCTGCCGAGTACAAGCTCCTTCATGATATAAATGAGCTTCCCTCGCATTACCGCGAGCGCGTTATAGGCTATGTTGAAGCATTAAAAATGAAAGAGGAAGAATAATCCGGAGACTCCAAATGGCAACTCAAAAACGAAGAAAGAAAAGAAAGAAGAACCTGACCGGCGGAGAGCTTTTCGCCTTCAGGCTGCTTATGGCTGCCTGCGCAGTCCTCTTATGCGTCTCGACTGTCCGAAATCTGAAGGCAGCCGGGGCTAAAAAGAATGCCGGCAGCGTATCGTCGGAGGCTTTCTCCGGCAGCGAGACGGCTGGGACAGATGCCGCGTCTGCACGGCCGGAGACGGGGGACGTGTCTTTAGCTGCGACCGTGACGCCGGAGCCCACAGCAACGCCTGTGCCTGATCCCTATGCAGACAAGCCGGACATCGACATAAACAGCTGGGAGTATGTGCTTGCAAATCCATGGAATTCTATAGAGGATTATTATCCTGATGTCGTCCAGATCGAAGATATAGAGGTCGATTATCGGATATATGACGCGATGGAAGCTTTTGTCTCTGACTGCAGGGCGGCCGGTAATACAGTTTATTTGTCTTCCGGATATCGCAGTTACGATCTGCAGTCCTATCTCTTTGAGAAGAAGTGCCAGGAGTATGACGAGGAGACGGCCGCCACGATCGTGGCACGTCCCGGCACCTCGGAACACCAGACCGGCCTCGCGGCTGATATCACCGAAGAATACTACGAGTACAAGAGCGCTATCCTTGAAGATACGGCTATGTACCAGTGGATGGAAGCCCACTGCCAGGACTACGGTTTCATCGTTCGTTTCCCGGAAGGGAAAGAGGACATTACAGGCATCATCTATGAACCGTGGCATTTCCGCTATGTCGGTGTCGAGGCGGCGACCTATATCATGGAGCACGACCTGACCCTCGAGGAGTTCGTAGCCCTTTACAGGGACGATGTTGCGGGTGCCTCCGATACGGATGAAGCCGGAGATGCCTCTGAAGCCGAAAATGCGGATGAAGTTCAAGATTCTGTATCTGAAAATTAAAAGTTTTCTAAAGAAAATAAATAATTAGTAATAATACATAAAATTCTGTGAAGGTTTTGGGAAATTATTGCTAATTTTACGTGAAAGGTATTCCTTTTTTGTAGATTTCAGATATACTTTGTTTTAGGGTTTTTTGCATTTGCATTTTTATATATGGAGAAAGGCAGGTAACAAAATGAAATTAAAGGACGGTTTGAGAACTATTTTTCTTGCAGGCGTAGGCGCAGTCGCTATCACGGGAGAAAAGGCTTCCGTCATCATCGATGATCTTGTAAAGAAGGGCGAGCTTACAGTAGAAGAGGGCAAGGTCCTCAATGAAGAGTTCAAAAAGAGAGCGAAAGAGAACCTGAACCCGGATGTAATCCAGAAGAACGTCAAGGAAGTGATCGCTTCCATCGACGCGATGACAAAGGAGCAGCGTGACGCAGTCCGCTCTATGCTTGACCGCCTTGACAAGAAGGAAAAGGAAGAGGCCAAGGAAGAGGCTAAAGAAGTAGTCGACGCTATCGTTGAAGAGGCAGTCAGTGATGACACAGTTGAGGCTCCCGATGCAGAGATCGACCAGCCGGTCGTTGACGCTGTAGCTGAGGGCGATGCCGAAGCTCTGGCAGACGCTATCGAGACTGTGGAAGAGATTGCTCTTGATGCTGTTGCGGATGAGACTGTCGAAGCATGTGAGGATGTTGATCTCGAGAAGCCGGTCGCTGACACAGTTGCTGAAGAATAATACAATAGTATCTGGCTTGAATTGAGTCTATCACCGCTGCCTGCGAAGTGCCGGACCACGGATGTGGCCGGACCGCAGGCAGCTTTTTTGCGCGCGTCTAAGATACCAAAACTTGTATGCTAAGCGGGGACAGTTCAGACGGGCGGTCTCCAACTCCGTTCCCGGAGCAAAGCATACATCTTCGTAAGAAAAGCATTGTAAGTCCGACCGAGAGATCAGGAAACGCGTAAGCGTTTCATTATCTCGCAGAGGAGGACTTACGCTTTTCGATGAAGATGATGTTTGCGCCGGATTCTGAGACTCAGATAACGCCCGTCTGAACTGCTGCTGCCATGGGAGAACGAGACTTATTAAGAAAGTATGAAGTGCTTGACAAAAAATACCTTTGATGCAATAATAGCACTCATACAACACGAGTGCTAACAAAGGAGGTGAAACCATGGCAGTAGTACCGGTTTATAACAGCATTCTCGTGCCTGAGAGCACATTTGTATTGCAGACAGACTATTATAAAAAGATGACAGGCAAGGTGCCGAATCAGGGTGAAAAGGTCACTGTGATCTTGTGCCGCGAGAACCTGCCGCGTGAGGAGCTTACTGAAGACAGTTTTTATCCGATCGGTGTGCAGGGTTCAATCTCCGAAGTTAATCAGAACGGATACATCGTGATCCGCACGGGCAGCCGTGTAAATCTCAATGAGGTCACGATCTATAATGATCACAGTATTGATCTTGATATAACCAAGAGAAAGGATATTGACGACCTCGACCCGGATGTTGCCGAGGAGAGACTGAAGAATCTCAAGCGCCAACTGTTCAAGTACGCCGAGAATTTCGAGAATATACAGATATCAAGGGCTTTTATCGCCCAGTGGCACTCGGTCGGCGAGATCGTCTCCGCTATGGGTCCCTGGCTCATGAACTCGAGCAAGGAGCGCTATGCCGTTCTGGCAGAGGACAGCAGGGCAGCGCGCCAGGAGCTCATGGAGAACATGATCTATGAGAACTTCGAAGCCTACAAGATCAACAGCGAGGCGGAAAATGCTCAGGAAGAAGAGCACAAAAAAATCTATCGCGAGGCAGCTATAAAGAAGCAGATGGAGTATTTGCAGAAAGAGCTGGACGAGATGCATCCGGAGGAAGTGACCGAGCTGCGCAAGTTCGAGATCAGGATCCGGGAATCCGGGATGAATGATACCGCACGCAAGGAAGCAGAGAAAGTCCTGAACCGCCTGAAGCAGGAGGGACAGGTCAGCCCTGAATCCGGAATGCTCTATGACTATCTCGATTTCCTCCTCAGCCTATCATGGGTGAAGGAGAAAGCCGTGAATATTGATCTCGACGAGGCGGAAGCCATTCTCAACGAGACCCACTATGGTCTGAAAAAAGTCAAGTCGAGAATTCTTCAGCAGATCGCGGTCATGAACCTTAAGAGGCAGCAGTCAGGCTCGATCCTGTGCTTTGTCGGCGCCCCCGGCAGCGGCAAGACGTCGATAGGTCAGGGTATTGCAAATGCACTCGGCCGCAAGTATGTCAGAGTCAGCCTCGGCGGTGCCCGCGATGAGGCGGATATCCGTGGCCACAGGAGAACGTATATCGGAGCTATGCCAGGCCGCATCATGGACGGCATAGCCAAGAGCGGTGTATCCAACCCGGTCATGGTGCTCGATGAGATCGACAAGCTCGGCGTATCCTACAACGGCGACCCGGCCAGCGCTCTTCTCGAGGTACTTGACCCTGAGCAGAACAACACGTTCACAGATCATTACATGAATGTTCCGTATGATCTCTCGAATGTTCTCTTTATATGCACGGCCAACACCCTTGATACTATTCCGGCTCCGCTTCTCGACCGCATGGAGGTCATTCAGTTCCAGGGCTATACTCCGACTGAGAAGTTTGAGATTGCCAGACGGCATCTTCTTCCAAAAGCCATGCGCGCAGTCGGAATCCGCGAGGAGAGCCTTTCCGTGACCGATGATGCTCTGAATGAGATTATTAACGACTACACAAGGGAAGCCGGTGTGCGCGGATTAAAGAAGAGACTTGACACGCTCTGCAGAATGGCGGCTGTCGATATTGTCCGCGGCAAAGAGGAAGGACTGGTGATCAGTCCGGATAATCTGA
The DNA here is from genome assembly GCA_017514845.1 of Lachnospiraceae bacterium. GTDB lineage: Bacteria > Bacillota > Clostridia > Lachnospirales > Lachnospiraceae > Chordicoccus. The sequence continues at coordinate 48,003 of JAFWIM010000049.1, read as the reverse complement.
GAGACTATCTTGATATGCACCCGATCCGCCACGGCCTTGTGAAGGATGTGGCCAGTCCCGGGGTAGTGACAGGTCTCGCCTGGACGCAGGTCGGAGGTGAGGTCCTGTTCATTGAGACGTTGTTCACCAAGGGGAGCGGCAAGACCGTCGTCACCGGTCAGCTGGGAGACGTCATGAAAGAGTCGGCTCAGATTGCGGTGAGTCTGGTGAAGTCAATATTCCCCGACAAGACAGAGCTCTTCAAGGAGAGCGACCTGCACATTCACGTGCCGGACGGGGCGACCCCCAAGGACGGACCGTCGGCAGGAATTACGCTGACAACGGCCCTCTCATCTCTGGTCACAGGTGTGCCTGTCAGCCCGCAGGTGGCTATGACGGGAGAGGTGTCCCTGCAAGGTGATGTGAAGCCGATCGGAGGACTGCCGGAGAAACTCATGGCAGCCCAGAGAGCAGGCGCAAAGCATGTCTTTATTCCGAAGGACAATGTCGATGATTTAAGGGACGTGGCCGATGAGGTCAAGTCCGTGCTCGAGATCACTCCGGTCAGCACAGTGGAAGAGGTGCTGAGGGAGCTGGGTATCCTGACTGACACTAATGAGAAAACCAGCTGAATAGTTTAAGCCTTTGGCGGATAACACGCGCGCGGGGAAAATGTTTCGAACTTGGCGCGGCATGAACGCCGAAGACATGCTGTTAATGGCGTAGAAGAAAGGGACTGTCGCTTTGGACAGAGGCAGTACTGCATTTAGAAGGAATTTGCAAATTGCGTCTCATAAATGCAGTGCTGACTCTCCCTCTTGCGATGGTCCCTTTCGTTGTTGACATGACGAACATTAGTTCGTATAATATATCTTATCGGAAGCTGCCTGACAACTCCCGATAAAAGGGCGATGAAATCGCCCGAATTATGATTAGCGGGACGCGAAGTAAAAATTGTCCGCCAGGAAATGCAGTCAGGCAGGATCCGGCGGACTGCTACCCGAAAGCGGGAAGTATTCATCGGGGGATGTATGGAAGAACTAAGAGGCTTAAGTACAAGCCAGAGGGAGGCAGTGACCTCCACAGAAGGATTTATACGAGTGATCGCCGGCGCGGGCAGCGGCAAGACGCGGGCTCTGTCGCACAGATTTGCGTTCCTTGTAAATGAGATCGGCGTTCTGCCGTCCAATATACTGTGCGTGACCTTTACCAACAAGGCTGCCAATGAAATGCGCTCCCGCATCAGGCAGCTGACCCGGGACAATGACACGGGCTATATCAGCACATTTCACAGCTTCTGTGTCTCTGTTCTGCAGGAAGATTCGCACGCGGTCCAGTACCCGGAGAGCTTTCTGGTGCTGGATAATTCCGACATAGACGCCATGCTGCAGATCATTTACAGCGAGAGGAACCTGACACTACGGGACAAGACGTTCAAAGATGCCCGGGATATGTTCGAGATGCGAAAGTGCAAGTTCGAGCCGGAGTATTATCGGGATATGATCGCAATGCCGATCGACCTTCTGAGGCAGAAGTACATGAAAGCGGAGAAGGTGGACGACATACTGTTTTATGGGTATCTCTACCAACAGAAAAAGTGCTTCGGACTGGACTACAATGACCTTATCAAGTTCGTCCTCTACATTTTTGAGAGCAGTGATGAGATAAAGCTCAAGTGGCAGAAGCGGCTCGAATACATTATGATCGATGAGTTCCAGGATATCGATGACCTTCAGTACAGGCTGATGGCTGTCCTGTGCGACTATCATAAGAATCTCTTTGTCGTCGGCGACCCCGATCAGACGATTTACACCTGGAGAGGAGCCAACATCCGCTACCTGCTCGATTTCGATAAGAATTTTCCGAATACGAAGACCATCATGATGATGGATAATTACAGATCCACCGAGTCGGTCCTTAATACCGCCAATTCTCTGATATCTAAAAACGTGAACCGCATGAAAAAGGATCTGCTGCCGACTCTGGATGTGGGAGAAAAACCCGTCTGGCACCATGCCGGCAATGCCCGCGATGAGGCTGAGTGGGTCGCGAAGAAGGTGCTGGAACTGGAAAATAGCGGTGTTCAGCCTTCCGATATTACGATCCTCTACAGGTCTCATTTCGTCACACGGACCTTTGAGGAAGTGTTCCTGAAAAAAGAGATACCCTATATGCTCTACTCAGGTGTACAGTTCTACAACAGGGCGGAAATCAAAGATGTCCTCTCGTATTTGAGATTGATCGCATTTCGGGATGATCTCTCATTTGCAAGAATCGTCAACCAGCCGAAGCGAAATATCGGCGAACAGAGGATGCGATTTCTCAGGGAGTACGCGGAAAAGAACAACTGCCTGCTCATCGATGCTCTCATACAGACGGCGGATCAGGAGATTTTCAGAAGGACCGGAGCCCGGAAATTCCTCGATATGATCACTGATTTTGATAAGCGCTGTCACGACATGACGATCTCGGAGCTTGTCGCCGCGGTGCTTGAGGAGAGCGGCTATGAGGAAGCGCTGCGGACGGAGGGGAGCCAGGAGCGGCTTGACAATCTCGCGGAGCTTCGGCAGTCGATCTATGAGTATGAGACGACGTGCGGGGAGGAAGCTCTGCTTGCCGATTACCTGAACCATGTGGCCCTGTTTTCCAACGCCGACACGGCAGAAAGGCGCAAAGCCGTCAAGTTCATGACTGTTCACACGGCCAAGGGCCTGGAATTTCCTCATATCTTTCTGGTATCCATGGAGGAAGGAGTATTTCCGGCTAAACGGACCGCGACCAGAGAGGCGATGGAAGAGGAGAGACGGCTGGCTTTTGTCGCTGTCACGAGGGCTGAGAGAGGTCTCTATTTCACCGACTCTGAGGGGAGAAATCTTGACGGTTCTTTCCGCTACCCGTCCCGGTTCATTCTCGAAATCGATAAGAGGTATGTGGACTGGGAAAATGAGCCGACGCCTGATCTGGTGAAAAAGGCATGGCGTGATATCAGCTGGAGCGAGGATTATCTGCGGTCTATGGCGGAGGAGAAGCTTCCGGAGGGCACGCGAATCATGCACAGCGTGTTCGGGGAGGGCAGCATCCTGCGCTATATAGAGGAGAGGAACGCCTATGAAATCAAGTTCGACGCCCATGAGACATCCAGGCTGATCTCCGCCAGGGTAAAGCTCACATGCATATGAGGCGGATCCGCCGCAAAAAGGTGCATTCGCGGATTCGGTTTTGATAATGCAGGGAGCCCGGCAAAAATCCGGGGTCACATTTTCGGCGGAATCGTCAAGATTGTCCCGATTGCATTTTCTGCCACTCGAAAATTCGTTAATCTGTCGGTATATTTTTCCGGACTGTGTCAATGTTTTATTGAAATCTACGTTTCTGAAATTTACTGCGTACGAAACAGCCGACTTTTGATATAATAAACGCGTTTATTAGATGAACCAGGATATTGCATTGTGCTTTGAGCATATTTGAAGAAACGGAGAGCATATGGGAGGATTTTTCGCGTCAGCACAGACAGAAGACTGCGTTTTTGATCTGTTTTTCGGCACAGACTATCATTCGCACCTTGGAACCAGAAGAGCAGGTATGGTGGTCTACGATGAAAAAGACGGTTTCAACAGAGCAATACACAATATTGAGAACAGCCCCTTCAGGACAAAGTTCGAGCGTGATGTAAATGAGATGCATGGCTGCATGGGAATCGGATCCATTTCCGATTATGAGCCGCAGCCACTGCTCATACGTTCTCACCACGGCGCGTATGCGATCACGACAGTCGGGCGCATCAACAACAAGGATGCGCTGATTGATAAGATCCTGAATCAGAAAAGCATACACTTTATGGAGATGAGCGGCGGTGAGATCAACTCGACGGAGCTCGTTGCGGCTCTCATCAACACAAAAGATAACCTGATCGAGGGTATCCGCTACGCGCAGGAAATCATTGACGGTTCAATGTCTTTTATGCTGCTGACATCTAAAGGTATTTACTGCGCGAGAGATAAGGTTGGCAGGACTCCGCTGGTCATAGGTAAAAAGGAGACAGGCTACTGCGCAAGCCTTGAGTCATTTGCCTACCTCAATCTCGGATATACTGACTATAAAGAACTCGGACCGGGCGAGGTGTGCGTCATCACGTCTGACGGTGTCACAACACTTGCGGCACCGGGAAAGAAGATGCGCATTTGCACCTTCCTGTGGGTCTATTACGGCTATCCGACATCAAGCTACGAGGGTGTCTCGGTCGAGGGCATGCGCGTGCGATGCGGAAAACTCCTCGCAAGGCGCGACGGAATGACGAAAAATGAAGTCGACGCGGTCGCCGGTGTTCCGGATTCGGGCACGGCTCATGCGGTGGGGTATGCCAATGAATCCGGCGTCCCCTTCTCACGCCCATTTATCAAGTACACGCCGACGTGGCCGCGCTCCTTTATGCCGACCATGCAGGCAAAGCGCGACCTGATCGCCAAGATGAAGCTCATTCCGGTCAAGGAACTGATCGAGAACCGTAGACTTCTTCTTATCGACGATTCCATCGTCCGAGGCACGCAGCTCCGTGAGACGACAGAGTTCCTCTACAGGAGCGGAGCCAAGGAAGTTCATGTGAGACCTGCCTGCCCGCCGATCCTGTTCGGCTGCAAGTATATCAATTTCTCGAGATCCACTTCCGAGATGGAGCTGATCGCAAGACGAGTCATTGCCAAGCTCGAGGGAACAACGGATGTTCCGCCGGAAATCATAGCGGAGTATACGAATCCGGATTCGGAGAGATACAAAGCGATGCAGCAGGGAATCTGCGAGGACATGGGCTTCACGTCTCTGAGATTTAACCGGCTCGATGATATGTGCGAAGCCACGGGAATCCCGCGCGAAAATCTCTGCACATACTGCTGGGACGGCAGGGAATAATTACACGTAAATATCTACCTGGAGTTATACAGCCCCTTTTGGCGGTGTTTTGAGAATAGTCCTCGGAAGAACTGACCGGTACATTGATGGGGCTGCAGCGAATTGAGTATGTATAGAAAAACGGATACCTGCATTGTAACTTACGCCCTGATCGGACTTAATGCCGCCGCCTTTCTGGTGAGTGAAGTGATGGGCGGGAGTCAGGACCAGGGAGTTATGCTGAAGCTCGGAGCTTCCTTCACGCCCTTTATTCTTGACGGGCAGGTATGGCGGCTCATTACAAGCATGTTCCTGCATTTCGGAATCACGCATTTAACGAGCAACATGATCGTCCTTGCGGCCCTCGGCGAGAACCTCGAGAAGATGCTGGGGCATGCGCGATATCTTTTGTTGTATTTCATAGGAGGTCTTTTCGGAAATGTGTGCAGCGTCATAGTGGATGTTGCGAGCGGATCAGAGAGCGTTTCGGCCGGGGCGTCAGGCGCGGTATTCGCACTTTTGGGAGCCATCGCCGTCCTCTATCTTTTCCGCAGAGACATCTTCAGGATTCCTGTCACCAGAGTCATTTTCGGTCTGGTCCTTGCTCTGCTCCCCGGCTTCTACACGGAGGGGATCGATCTGGCCGCCCATGTGGGCGGGCTTGTGGCAGGCGCAGTCCTCATGCTGCCCATGTCACGCAGAATATAAACGGGTGCCTTAGAAAGAAGGCAGCCTGTCAGGAACGCCGAGGCGTTCCTGATAAATATCATGAAAAACCTAAGGGGCTGCCGCGTTGCGACAGCCCCTTGCTATATCTGGGATTATAAGTACCGCTGTGTGTTTACATCAATGATGCCGCGCGTTGTGAGTCTGAGTTCTGGGATGACCGGCAGAGACATGAAGCTCAGAGTCATGAACGGGTCAATGCCGTGGGATACGCCCAGCTTGTAGGCCGCCTCTTTTGCGTTCTCGAGATCATCATTGACCTCGGTCAGTTTGCGGTCACTCATGAGCCCCGCGATCTCGAGCACAACATCCGCGACCGGCTTATTGTCCGCAACGACTGTGATGCCGCCGTGGATATCGACGATCCTGTTGACGGCAAGGGCAATATCCTCCTCGTTGGTTCCGACGGCGATAATATTGTGGGAGTCGTGGGAGAAGCTGGTGGCAACAGCTCCCTTTTTGAGGCCATAGCCCTTGATATATCCGATGCCGATGTGCCTTGTGTTCTTGTGGCGCTCAATGACACATATTTTCAGGATATCCTTCCCGGTGTCAACGCGGTCCGCGTAGCCCTCGTCTGTGGTGATGATCTCGCCGGGGACCATGCCTATGACGCCTCTGGGTCTCCTGTCCATGAAATCCCTGGCGCTAAGCTTTCCGCCGACATGGAAGGTGTTCATGGCGTTGTCCTTGAGGAAGGCGTCGATCTTCGGTTCTTTGAACGGAAGCACTTCTCCGTCAGCGTAGCGCAGCACACCGCGCTTATATACGCTGTGAATTTTGAAGCTTTCCAGATCGTCGACGACAACGAAGTCTGCCAGATAACCGGGCGCGATCGCTCCCTTATTATTCAGCAGGAAATAACGGGCTGCATTGTGGCTGGCTGTCTTTACCGCTATGATCGGATCGACTCCCTGGGCGATAGCCCGGCGGATGTGGTAATCCATGTGGCCGATTTCAAGCAGATCATTCGGATGCTTATCGTCTGTCGCGAACATGCACCTTGAATAATACTTCGGTACAAGAAGAGGAATCAGCTTGTCAAGATTGTGGGCTGCTGTGCCGTCGCGGATCATGATGAACTGGCCTTTGCGAAGTTTTTCCATCGCTTCCTCGATTTCCGCGCACTCGTGGTCGGAGTATACACCCGCCGCTATGTAAGCGTTCAGGTCGCAGCCTGTGAGTCCTGGAGCGTGGCCGTCTATCTTTTTGTGATGGGACTGGGAGCCGGCTATTTTTTCCAGGCAGCTGGAGTCACCGTTGATGATACCGATATAATTCATCATCTCGGCGAGTCCCAGGACACGCGGATGCTCGTAGAAGGAATCGATGGCCCTGTAGTCGAGATTAGCCCCTGCCTCGTCCACCGGGCTGGCAGGGACGCAGGACGGGAGCATGAAATGCACGTCGATCGGAAGACCTTCTGTCGCCTCCAGCATGTATTCAATGCCGTCGGTGCCCATGACATTTGCAATCTCGTGAGGATCTGTTATGACTGTGGTCGTGCCGTGGGGCAGGACAGCTTTGGCGAATTCATACGGTGACACAAGCGAGCTTTCGAGATGGATGTGCGCATCCAGAAGTCCGGGCGTGATGACTTTTCCGGACATGTCGATCTCGTTCGGGCCGCTGTAGGTACCCATGCCGACGAACAGGCCGTCCGCTATGGCGATATCGCCCGTGCACAGTTCGTTAGAGAACACATTGAGATAGGCAGCGTTCTTTAGAACGAGGTCCGCGGGGATTCTTCCGGCGGCGACAGCGACGATGTGCTGTTTTCTCTGTACTTTTCGGTTGATTTTAGCTGAGTAGCTCTCTGTGTAGGTAGGCATATTGAGTCTCCTTTCTGCGTGCGCAGTTACAGGCAGTCGGTGTTTCCCGTTTATTCAGTTAATCTCACAGAATATGTTCAGGCTGCTTAATTCATGCGTATAGAGGATCAGGTCAAGCGCTGATTTGAAATGTTAATCTTGTAAATAAATATAGCACTTTGAAGACCAAATATCAATACAATGCTCTGCAGATGAATGAAATGTCAGAAAATAAGGCGATGCGGTTCGGACATGCTGCTCCGATCGCGCAAAGGCAGCAGCATGTGACGAAAATCTGTGTATGCACTATAATTTGACGAATTAACGCATGAAAATACTCGATTTGGTGGAGGTTCTGTAGTACAATATATGGCAGTTCCGCGAGGCAGGAGCCTGTCAGACGGCGGAATATGCGCAGGGCAGCTATGAATCTGCCCGGAGAAACAGATTTTAAGAGGAGTTAATTATGAATATTCGCGAAGAAGCCCACAAAATGAAGCTGACATCCCCGTTCCTTGCGGCAACGACAGGAGAGCAGAGGAACGCTGCTCTGGCAGCTATGGCAGAAGCTCTGTGTGCCCACAAGGATGAGATCTTTGCCGCCAATAAAATCGATCTTGCAAATGCGGAAAAGAATAACATCCAGGGAGCTGTTATTAAGCGACTGAAATTCGACGAGGGAAAACTTCGGTCGGTCATTGACGGTATTCATCAGCTGATTTCGCTTCCGGATCCGATTGGCAAAAAGCAGATCATGCGGGAGATGGATGAGGGTCTCGTTCTCACGCGGGTGAGCTGCCCGATCGGCGTGATCGGTGTTATTTTTGAGGCCAGGCCGGATGCGCTCGTGCAGATATCCTCTCTTCTTATAAAGAGCGGCAACTGCGCGATCCTGAAAGGAGGGAAGGAGACTGCCGAGACGAACCGTGCACTGTTCTCGGTCATCTATAAGAGTGTTGTGGATGCCGGGCTGCCGGAGGGATGCCTTCTTCAGGCTGAGCAGCACAATGAGATCAGTGAGCTCCTCATGTGCGACAGGGATGTGGATCTTCTGATTCCGCGCGGCTCGAACGCATTTGTACGATATATCATGGACAACACAAAGATACCGGTCATGGGTCACGCGGACGGCATCTGCCACATTTACGCGGACAAGGACTGCGATATGGCCAAGGCACTCCCGATCATTGTGGACGCCAAGTGCCAGTACACGGCGGCCTGCAATGCGGTCGAGACACTCCTTGTCGATCGGTCAATCGCCGGCACATTCCTCCCTGAGGTCAGAAAAGCACTGGAAAACGCCGGTGTTAAGATCCGGGGAACAAAAGAAGTGTCGGAAATCATCCCCTGCGAGATCATGGGCGAGGACGATTTCCGCACGGAGTATCTGGAGCTCATCATCTCCGTGAAACTTGTAGACGGTGTGAAGGAGGCAGTGGACCACATTAACCGATTCGGTTCCCACCACACGGACGCCATCCTCACGGAGAACGCGGAGACAGCAGAGTACTTCATGCAGATGGTCGATTCTGCCGGCGTCTACCAGAACTGCTCCACCCGCTTTGCGGACGGATTCCGCTACGGCTTCGGTGCCGAGGTCGGCATCTCAACAAGCAAGATCCACGCACGCGGACCTGTCGGTCTGGAAGGCCTCATGACCTACAAGTACAGGATCAACGGCTGCGGCCAGATTGTCGGCGACTATGCCGAGGGAAGATCCCAGTTCCACTTTAAAGATTTGATCTGAGAGAGAGGAAGGCGCTCTCGCGCCGCGCACGTCGCGGCAAGAGCGCCGTGAAAACTGAGGAGCCTTTTATTCTATTACGGAGAGGAACCCCCGGTCAAAAGCCTGCGGGTACATGAATGCCCGCTCCTTGTCGGCAAAGCGGACGGTAATGAGGCCTTTGTCATTATCTACCTCGGAAATGTACCCCTTGCCGAAGTTGCGGTGCATCACGACCAGACCCAGCACGGGATCGGAAGGCGCGCTTTCCGGCTCTCCGGCTGCCTTTCTTGCTGCGATTTCTTCCTCAAGTTTATGATCAAGCTCTGCCCGCCGACGTTTTTCCTCCTCCTTTTCGAGAGCGGTCTTCATCTGTTTCATGAAAGGAGACTCCTTGCCGGAGCACAAAACGTAGAGTTCGTTTTTCGCCCGTGTCATGGCCACGTATAGAAGCCGTCGCTCCTCCTCGACCTGGACCATGGACTCGAGAGTGTTCTTGTGGGGGACGATATCTTCGTTCACATCTATGACGAACACGGTGTCCCACTCAAGGCCTTTGGCCTTATGCATCGTAGTAATCCGCACGCCGGTCCGGTCTTTCCTGCGCGACGCTTCACGGACCTGTATGCTCTCGGACCTTGCGTGGCGGAGCCATTCCTCGATCGTGTCAAAGGCGGAAGCCTCTTTTCTTAGAGCGTCAAATTCTTCTTTGGTCTCCTTCTCGTCAAAGTTCCGGAACTTTGCGTAGGAGAGGACGTATTCATCGTAATCGATGCCCAGCGGATCGGCGAGCTTCTCGAAGACCCTGTCAGGGTGATCTGCCATGGTCAGCGTCCCCGGTCCGAAATTTCTCATCCATGTCCGGATGTTCTTTTCCGCAGCCTGATACTTCCAGGCTGCGTCTTTTTTCAGGTAGCCGGCTGCAGAAAGCAGGCTTTTGGCGGTGTATTCGCAGGATGCAAATGCGCTCTCCGAAAGAAAACGATTCGGCCTGTTGAGCACATAGAGGAGATCATCCCGGGATCCCGTGCCCGCTGCAAGGCGGATGTAGGCGGCTATACCCCGGAACATCCAGCCATCGTAGATGGAATTTACAGCCTCTGTCGTGTAGAAAGGCAGTTCGCTTTTGGCAAGCTCCGAGACCGGAAGACCTGCCTGTCTGTTGGTCCGGAAGATGACGGCCATCTCGCTGTAGGGGATGCCTTCCTCGTGACGCTTCTTTATGGTCCTGATCACAAAATCAATCTGTTTTGCGTGAGTCCTGAATTTTTTGTAGACCGCAAGGCCGGCAGCGCCGTTCCTTCCGCGCTCCGAGATAAACTCTTTGGGGAAGCGGCGTCGGTTCATCGCAATGAGCCGTGAAGCCATATCGACGATGGCCTGACCGGAGCGGTAGTTGGTGCTCATGGAGATGGAGGATGCATTTGCATAATCTTCCGGGAACTGCAGCATGATCTCGGGCAGCGCACCCCGGAACATGTAGATCGACTGGTCATCGTCACCGACGACGCAGAGGTTCCTGTGCCTGCCGGCCAGCAGGTACAGAATATCCCGCTGGATCTTGTTCGTGTCCTGATACTCATCACACTGGATGTAGTCGAAGCGGTCCTGCCAGCGGTCCCGGATCCTCACATCGCTCTCGAGGAGCTCGAGACATTTGAGCAGCATATCATCGAAATCAATTTTCCCCAGCGTCTCTTTGTGCTTTTCGTAACTTCGCATGATATTTCTGAATACCCTTTTATCGCAGCTGGTAGGAATATAGGTATCAGGATCTATATAGTTGTTCTTGATGATGGAAATCTCGGTCATGATGGACTGGGAGAGTTCCCAGGCGTCGTTGACCCAGCTGAGATTCCTGAGACTGCGCATGAAATAGTCGCGCTTATCCTGCTCAGAGTAGAGGGAGTCGAAGGTGTACGCCCCCTCTATCCGGAGGATGTTGAAGCAGAGCGAGTGGATGGTCATCATCGGAACGGAGGGCGCGCTGACGCCAAACAGCTTCTGATATTTAATTTTCATTTCAGCGGCTGCGGCGTTGGTGAAAGTGACCATGAGGATCCGGTCAGGATCGACGCCCGACTCGAGCATATAGTGGATCCTGCGGACAAGCGTTGTCGTCTTGCCTGATCCCGGACAGCTGATCAGAATGACCGGTCCTTTTAATGTTTCAACCGCCTTTTCCTGCGCTTCATTTGGTCTAAGTTCATTCATGCATGACCTTTCCGAGAAAAACGTAATGATTACCGTTTGCGCCCTGCCAAAGTGACTTTACGGCGTCTTTGATCTGTGTGACATATTTCCGGGAGCATTTTGGTATCAGAAGAAAATGTTCGATATCCAGATCTCGAGTCCGATGCCGATCAGGATCAGCCCGCCGAGGATAGATGCCCTGCCCTCGAGCTTACCTGCGGCTTTAGTGCCAATTCTAATGCCGCCGAGACAGATGACAAGGGTGACTGCCGCAATAATCAGGGAGGCGGCAAATGCCATCAGTCCGTTGTACTCAGCAATCGCGAAACCGACAGAGAGGGCATCAATGGATGTGGCAACTGCCTGAAGTATGAGAGTGTGGGTCGACAGATGTGCCGGCTTGCTCTCCGAAACAGGACATTCCTTCCCGTCCCTCGGACATAATCTGCGGGTCTTCGGACAGAGGTATCCGTCCTTCGGACACTCAATTTCTCCGCTTTCGTCCGGGTGAAGGCCTTCGCGGATCATATTCCCGCCGATGAAGGCGAGGAGGATCAGCGCGATCCAGGGGATGAATACCTGAAAGGAATTGAACATCCGCACGATCGTGTGGACGCAGACCCAGCCGATCATGGGCATGAGGAACTGGAAGAAGGCGAAAGCTCCGGCGATGCGCCTTCTCTCGCTGCGATTCATGTCGGGATTGGCCAGCGAGTTGGCGACTGAGACGGAGAAGGCGTCCATGGCCAGACCGACTCCGAGCAGAATACTGTTAAATACAAAAATAAAAATAGAAGACATAAGTCCCTCCATCATTGATTTCAGAATCGATTTTCGAAGATTCTCCGTTAGAGATTAAAAAACCAGGTAAGCGTTTTGCCGTACCTGGTCAGAAAATCGTATAAAACGAGCCATGTACAGCGCTAATGCATATACATGAGTCTCGCAATTTAATGCAAGCCAGACCTTGCGGTCAGTATGTTGACTTGCAGCGCGGGGCGCCTGCTACTCCCTCAATCAATATGAAGTATAAGAAACCCCCTGTAAGTTAGTCAATCCTAACAAAGTTCGGCTTTACTATTTTGTTTTTTGTGATATAATTCGAAAACAGTTTCTAAGGTAGCATGAAGCAGGAGATAGAACATGGCACAGCTTACATGTACGAATTTAACACTCAGATATGGGGAAAATGTGCTTGTGCGGGGGCTCTCATTTGAAATCAACGCGGGGGACTACCTCTGCATTGTCGGAGAGAACGGGTCGGGCAAGTCCACATTGGTGCGGACACTGCTGCATCTGCAGGCGCCGGCAGAAGGAAAAATTGAGACGGGGGATGGCCTTCGGACAAATGAAATCGGCTATCTTCCCCAGCAGACTCTCGTCCAGAGAGATTTCCCGGCTTCCGTCAGGGAAATTGTTCTGTCCGGATGCCAGTCCAGAATGGGATTTCGTCCTTTCTATAATAAAGAGGAAAAAGCGCTTGCAAATGAAAATATGGCGAAGATGGACATCACACATCTGGCTGACCGCTGTTACAGGGAGCTGTCCGGCGGACAGCAGCAGCGTGTTCTGCTTGCCAGAGCGCTCTGCGCGACCAGAAAGCTGCTGTTCCTGGATGAGCCGGTGTCCGGCCTTGATCCCAAAGCGACGGCTGAGATGTACGAACTTATTGAGCGCCTGAACCGCAAGGAACATATCACGATTATCATGGTATCCCATGATATTCACGCTGCCCTCAGATATGCCAGCCATATCCTGCATATTGAGGAGAATGTCTTCTTCGGCACAAAATACGATTATATAAAGAGTCCGGTCGGAAGGTATTTTATGAAACTTCATCACGGCAAGATGGATATCCGGAACGGCAAGACGGACAAGGATAAGGATGCGGACCTAAAGAAGGTCCCGGCTGTGAGCACGAACATGGTAAAGGGGGGAGAGTAATGGGCTTTTTTGAGACACTGGCTTCATATCTGGCTTTCCCGTTCGTCCGCTACGCGCTGATCGTAGGCGTGCTGACGGCCCTGTGCTCGTCACTTTTGGGCGTGACACTGGTACTGAAACGCTTCTCATTTATCGGTGACGGTCTGTCCCACGTTGCGTTCGGCGCCATAGCGATCGCGTCGGTCCTGGGCCTTAGCAATGAGATGCTGTTCGTCCTGCCCGCAACGGTGGTCTGCGCCGTACTTCTTCTTCGGACCGGGAACAGCACGAAGATAAAGGGAGATGCTGCGATCGCGATGATTTCTGTCGGGGCTCTGGCAGTCGGCTACCTGCTCATGCATCTCTTCTCGACGTCGACGAACCTTTCGGGGGATGTGTGCAGTACGCTGTTCGGCTCGACGTCGATCCTGACGCTGACGATCGGCGAGGTCATCCTCTGTGTGCTACTGTCAATCACGGTCATATGTGTATTTATTGCGTTTTATCACAAGATATTTGCCGTGACGTTTGATGAGAATTTCGCCATGGCAGTGGGGATCAATGTGGGCGGCTACAATCTGATGATCGCGGTCATCATCGCGGTCATTATCGTCCTTGCGATGAATCTGGTGGGATCGCTGCTGATCTCAGCTCTGGTCATTTTCCCTGCCCTGTCCGCAATGCGGGTCTTCAAGAGCTTCTTCTCCGTCACAGTCTGTTCGGCGGTCCTGTCCGTTGTATGCACACTGGTCGGCATGATCGTATCGATCGTGGGCGGAACGCCCGTCGGTTCGACGATCGTCGCGGTAGACATAGCCGCGTTTCTGATATTTGCGGTCATCGGAAGAGTGCGGGGAGAGTAAAAACTTCAGAAATTGTACTGAAATCGATACAAATTTTTATCATTCTGCTATAATATTTATGGATTATTCTCGAAGGTGAGATGCAATTTCGGCACGAATCAGGCTGAGACCTGAGGAAAATCCTCGTTTCACGAAAATACAGTAGTTCGGAGGAAATAATATGAAAGTAGGATGCGTTAAAGAAATCAAGAACAATGAATTTCGAGTCGGCCTTACACCGGATAATGTAAAAGCGTATGTCGCAGCCGGACACGAGGTCCTGATTGAGAGAGGAGCCGGTCTGGGTTCCGGATTTACAGATGAAGAGTACGACGCAGCCGGTGCCAGGCTGTTTGAGGCGGCAGAGGCAGTGTGGGATCAGTGCGATATGATGGTGAAGGTCAAGGAGCCGCTCCCTGATGAGTACGGTTCATTCCATGAGGGATTGATACTCTTTACCTATCTGCATCTGGCAGCCGATGAGGAGCAGCTCGACGCACTCATTCGCGGCAAGGTCAAGGGCGTCGCCTATGAGACTCTGATCGAAAAGGACGGAAGCATTCCGCTCCTCGCTCCGATGAGTCAGATCGCCGGCCGCCTGTCCATCCAGGAGGGCGCAAAATATCTTGAGAAGAGATTCGGAGGCGAGGGCGTTCTGCTTGCAGGCGTTCCGGGAACTCCGAAAGCCAATATCGTTATTCTCGGCGCGGGCACTGTCGGCATGAACGCGTGCAAGATCGCTGTGGGTATGGGTGCAAATGTCACCATCATCGACATCAACCTGAAGCGTCTCGCCTATATCGATGACATTATGGGATCGCGTGTGCAGACTCTGGTATCGACGGATGCCAATATCGAGAAGGCTGTTAAGGATGCCGACCTGGTCATCGGTTCGGTCCTTATCCCCGGCGGCATGACACCGAAGCTTTTCAAGAAGAAATATCTGAAAGAGATGAAAGACGGCGCGGTCTTTGTCGATGTCGCGATCGATCAGGGCGGCTGCGGAGAGGCTTCCCACATGACAACGCACGATGACCCGATCTTCAAGGTCGATAATGTAATTCACTACTGCGTAGGCAATATGCCGGGAGCAGTTCCGAGGACCTCCACGATCGCGCTCACCAATGCTACACTTCGTTACGGCCTCCAGATTGCCAACCTCGGGCTTGAAGGCGCGTGCAAGGCCAACCATGCAATTTATTCCGGCATCAATACCTATGACGGCAAAGTCGTGTGCAAGAACGTCGCAGAGGCATTTGAAGGCCAGTATGAGTACTACGATATAGAAGACCTGATCTGATACGCAGAGAGGTCTTTGATGACGAAATAAGAGGGCTGCCGCAAATGCGGCAGCCCTTTAAGTTTTGCTGTCATACGCTGTTCCACTTTTATGCATCATGCTTCCGCTGCTGAAAATCCGGAATTTCGGGCATGAGCTCGGTGGAAATAGTTTTGAGCATGTTGTCTAATTCTTCAAGCTCGGGTTTTGTGAACCTGCTTTCAAGACGTTCAAGAACTTTGTGCATATATGAATTCTCAATATCCAGAAAATCTATATACTTGTCAGTCACTTCAAGGAAGTATTCACGCTTGTCTTTCTGAGATCTGACTTTTCTTAAATACCCTTTTCGGATCAGATTGTTGACTTTGTAAGCCGCATTGGGCTGAGAAATCTTGATAAAATTGGCGAACTCGTTGATTGTCGGACGTTCCATTGCATAGATTACCTCCATGCAAAATGTCTCGACAGTCGTCAAAGTAGCCTCACGCATCGTCCAGCTTCCAAAGATCTCTCTGTAAAAATGTAGTTTGAATTTCGTATATATGCTTTTAAAGTCACCTTCAAATGACATTTTTGCCCCCCATACATTCAACAGTATTGTTTACTAACATTAGTATAGCACATATTAGCGAAAAATTCACTAGAATAAGTGCATGAATGTTTTATTGGTGAAAATGCACAATTTTCATCCGATCAAATCCCTTACTACTTCCGATGCGATAATAAGTCCGGCGGCAGACGGCACAAATGCCGTTGAGCCCGGAACAGCTTTCTTTCTTCCCGCCTCTCCCGGCTGAGATTCCGGCGATGTGTCGCTGGCGTCGGCAACGGCCTCATTGGGCTTTATCGCAGGCTCTTCCGAATAGACGACTTTCAGCTTTTTGATTCCTCTTTTTTTGAGTTCCCTGCGCATGACTTTGGCGAGAGGGCAGACAGTGGTGCTGTAAATATCGGTCACCTTGAGCTTTGTCGGGTCCAGTTTATTGCCGCACCCCATGCTGGAGATGACAGGCACTCCCGCTTCCTCGGCCTGCATGATGATCTGGATCTTTCCGGTGACGGTGTCAATCGCGTCAATAACATAATCATACTTAGAAAAATCGAATCTGTCAGCGGTCTCGGGCAGATAGAAGCATTTATGTGTCGTGATCCTGATGACAGGATTGATGTCGAGGAGACGTTCCCTGACCACGTCCACTTTGTTCCGGCCGAGTGTGCTGTGCAGGGCGATGATCTGTCTGTTGATATTGGAAAGGCTGACAGTATCATTGTCAACTATGTCGATAGAACCGATGCCGCTCCTCGCGAGACCTTCGGCCACATAGCCTCCGACCCCGCCTACGCCGAAGATAATGACCCGGCTGGCGTACAGCTTGTTCATGTTCGATTCTCCGAGTAGAAGCTCGGTACGTGAAAACTCATTTTGCATAATGATTTCAGATCCTTTCAGCCAAGGGGTTGTGCTGACTGCGAACGCTTTTGACATACTTAGTATATCACAGTATTTAGAGTCTCGCCCGTGAGACTGGCCTCTTTTTCTGCGCAAAGAAATACTTTGCTGTTCGATGAGGTTGTGCTATGATGTCTTATCGGATGTCCCGGAACGCGTTTCGCTGCGTATTCTGCCGGGATCCCATGCGTGAATAACATTTTTATGGAAAGACGGCAATGAATAAGAGACGGGAAATCATCTGCACATTGGTCCTTTTTGTGACAGCCCTCATATGGGGCTGCGCGTTTGCTGCACAGAGCATCGGGGCCGCCTTCGTCGGACCCTTCACTTTTCTGGCCGCCAGGACATGGATCGCTTTTTTTGCCCTGCTCCCCGTTATAGCTGTGAGGGAACGCGTGCTCGTAAGAAAGGCAGATACAGTCAGAAAAACTGCCGGGCAGACAAAGATGCTTGTTTCCGGCGGCGCAGTGTGCGGCTTTTTCCTTTTTTCGGCGAGCGCGTCACAGCAGATTGGCATCAGCCTCACAACGACAGCCAAGGCAGGTTTTATCACCGCCCTCTATGTAGTGCTTGTGCCTGTTCTGTCAGTGTTTATGCATCGGAGCGTGAACAGGAAGGTGTGGGGGTGTGTCATGCTGGCGGTCATAGGCCTGTATCTTCTGTGCATGGGAGAGAGTTTTTCCCTGTCGGCAGGCGACAGCTGGATGCTGCTGTGCGCTTTTCTTTTCAGCCTTCAGATCCTGTCGGTCAACTATTTTGTGAAGTATACAGATCCTGTAAAGCTGGCGGCTCTGGAGTTTTTGTTCGAAGGCATCTTCGCGGGCATATGTATGCTGCTCCTTGAGCCGTTCGATGCGGAAGGCATTCTTTCAGCCCTGCCTTCGATCCTCTATGCGGGATTTATGAGCAGTGCGGTCGGCTATACGCTGCAGATCGTGGCCCAGGACGGGCTGGATCCCGCCGTAGCGTCGATCGCGATGAGCTTTGAGAGCGTGTTCGCGGCTCTTGCGGGATGGGTCATCCTGCAAGAGGCCATGACGGCGCGAGAGCTGTTCGGCTGCGCGCTCATGTTTGCGGCAATCGTGATCTCTCAGATATAAATGCGCGGTCAGCCGGACTGCATTTGCGAAAAGCTTCCTGCGTGAAAACGTTGGAATTTGCACAAAAATTAATACATAACGAAAAAATCGTTGTTTTTTATTAAGATAACTTTACTTTTGTGGTGTTTGGTAGTATATATATGGTATGCAGAAAGAAAAGTGGTTTGTTTTGACTGCATTTTTTCT
Source organism: Lachnospiraceae bacterium (assembly GCA_017514845.1). Taxonomy (GTDB): domain Bacteria; phylum Bacillota; class Clostridia; order Lachnospirales; family Lachnospiraceae; genus Chordicoccus. Next base: position 29,901 of record JAFWIM010000049.1, on the reverse strand, counting down.
GGGGAGTTGCAATTTGGTAACATTTATGTAAAATTTGAAGGGTCGATTGACTTTCTCGAAGGATAGAAGTATACTTTGGGAGGCAATACAAAATTTTAGGGAGGTATTTGCAATGGAAAAATGGGAAGCTCCGGTAGTCAATGAACTCAATGTTCAGGAGACAGCAGGCGGCAAGTCCGATATGCCGATCGAGTGCTATTGCGGTTGTCCTTGCAAGGGTGGCCAGTCATAATCAGACAGTTCGAGGGGGAGTAAAAGTCCTATGCAATTTCTGCACTGAATTGTGGTGATTGCATTAAAGTGTCTTTTTGATGAAGTCATCAGGTTCGTGTGGATAATTTGTGATATCAAAGGAGGATTAAGCCTTGGAGAAGTGGGAAATTCCGACGATTATGGAAATTAACGTCGAAGAGACCGCAGGCGGCAAGTATGAGGATGTAATGGAAGATTACTGCGCTCATGCTCAGTCATAACAGCGGCTGAATTATGTAAGATTGAGGCACCACATATGTGGTGCCTTTTATCATTTATATTGTTTTTTTGAGAGGATTATGCAATGAACTGGAATATAGCTACCCTTAAGGGCATGGCCAAAAACGCCCTTACAGGATCTTATTGGAAATCTGTTTTTGTCGGTTTCCTTATGATGCTTTGCACGGCAACGGCTTCTTCGGGATCGGCCCGCGGAGCAGAGCAGGTCGAGACGAACGTAGATACAGGGATTGTTGACCAATTGATGCACAACCCATACTTCGGTGTGATTTCTGCGATGATAGCAGCAGTTGCGCTGCTTGCCGGTATTGCCGGACTTGCTCTTCAGATTTTTGTGATGAACCCGCTGGAGATCGGCATTCGCAGATATTTTATGGAAGACCTGTACGCGCCGTGTGAGCTGGACAGAGTTACGTACGGCTTCAAAATGAATTATGTGAACGGAATGATCGCCATGCTGCTCAGAGCCGTATTTACCGCGCTCTGGACCATGCTCCTTATTATACCCGGTATAATTAAGAGCTATGAGTACAGGATGATACCGTATCTCCTTGCCGAGAATCCGGATATGGAGTGGCGTGAAGCATTTTCGATGTCAAAGCGGATGATGGACGGTGAGAAGTGGAACGCGTTCGTTCTGGATCTTTCTTTCCTGGGATGGCAGCTTCTCTCGATCATCACATGCGGCCTTGTCGGCATTTTCTATGTGAACCCCTACAAGGGTCTCACGGATGCCGCGCTCTATATGGCTCTTCGCGAGAAAATCATGCTGAATCCGCAGGGTATCTGACAGAAATTTTACATCGGGACCTTTTTGGCTGCCTTGTGACACATTGTCATACGGCAGCCTTTTCATTGCGGCGGGAAGTTTTAGTACCTAAGTAATCCGTCTTATGCTATAATCACTTAATATGACGATTGTACTTTGTGAGGTCCCTGCAGCACTCGTTCCGCACGGATGATGATGTGACTGTCTGAGGACGATGTTGTCTCGGTGTCTGACCGCTGTCATAGCCGTAAGGAAGACGGACGATGCGCGTCAGATACTGTTAGGTACATGGAGGAGAACGTGGCAGATGATGTAAAGAAATCGGAGGTCATCACGGAACCGGCAGAAGGAGCCGGAGGGGAGCCCAAATTGACCGATGACAAGCCGGACAGAGCGGAATCCGGATCTGTGCAGAGAAAGAAAAAAGTTCGCAAGAGGCCGGTCCGGGGGGAGCAGGACGCCGGCAGCGCGAAGGCTGAGCCGCAGGGAGGAAGCGAACAAAAGGGGGAGAAAAGTCGTAAGGTCCGCAGGAAGCGGCCTCAGAATGCTGGGCTGACGGAGAAAGACAATTCCGTCACAGGCGGGGAGAAGAGCTTGTCCGCCTCGGAGGAGCCGGATAAAAAGAGGCGCGTAAAGAGGAAAGCGGGACCCTCGGCGGACGGCAGCGAAAAAGTCGGTAAGAGAGCCGAGGCCCAATCAGACGGCAGCGAAAAAGTCAGGAAGAGAGCCGAGGCTCAATCAGACGGCAGCGAAAAAGTCAGGAAGAGAGCGAAGCCCAAATCGGACGGCAGCGAAAGAGTCAGGAAGAGGGCGAAGCCTCAATCGGACGGCAGCGAAAAAGTCAGGAAGAGAGCGAAGCCCAAATCGGACGACAGCGAGACGGTCATGAAGAGTGTGACGCCCGCAGCTGACGAAAACGTGAAGACGGAGATTCCAACCGGAGATCCCGCTGACAGGAAAGAAAAAATCGATATTAAGGCCAAAGCGGCATCGGTTTTCGCGGCTATCGGCGCATTTGTAAGGACGCTGATCGCCCGGATACCGGCGAGGAGCAGGAAACAGATTCTCGGGACCATCGGCGCGATCCTGGGCGTTTACCTTGTATTTGTCTTCGTGTTTACCTTCATTTTCATGCCGAGGACATATCTGAACGGGATAAAGGTCGGACTCAAATCATATGCGTCCGCAAGCAAGATCATAAAACCGACGATCGGGGACTATGTCCTGACAGTGCGCAACCTGGACGGTTCGCAGGATCATATTGAAGGCTCCGCCATAAACCTTAAGTATGAGAGCATGAAGTGGATCAAGGAAGCCCTGAAGGTACAGAATCAGTTCGCGTGGCCGATCTCATTCTTCAGAAAGAATGAGATCGTTATACAGGAAAATGTAAGCTATGACGAGGCTGCATTTGCGGAAATTCTGAAGAAGATGTCCGGATTCAAGACGACGACCATGATCGAGCCTCAGGACGCGCATGTTGCCATGGATGAGACGGGCAACTACGTCGTGTACCCGGAGGTCATGGGCACGACCATAGATGTGGATGCCGCAAAGGCAGAGGCGCGTGAATGCCTGCTGACAGGCAACAAGCTGCTCGATCTTGAGGAGTACCACATCCTTCCGACTATTTACAGCTCGGATGAGAAGCTGAGTGAGCTGCTTAATGAGTGGAATGAATATATGAAGTCCGCAGGGCTCACTTATATCTTCTGGGATAAGCCTGAGGTCCTTACCAGAGAGATCATCAATGGTCTGATATCAGAGGGCAAGGATGGACTTTATGTCGATGAGGACAAGGTCATGAATCTGATGTCAGTGTGGAGAGAGCGTCATGATTCGATCGGCAAGTCCTTTAAATTCACGACATATGACGGTATCGACGTGGATATCACACCCGGCGGTGATTACGGTTATGAGCTGAATGAGGAAGCTGTCGGAGAAGATATCATAGAGAAACTCAATGCCCACGATACGGGCAGCTATGAGGTGAGTTACTGGAGAAAGCCTCTCTATACGACAAATAACGGTCTCGGAGACACTTACATAGAAATCAGTATTACCGACCAGCACCTGTGGATGTATAAAGACGGTGAACTGCTCATCGATACCAATGTCGTCACCGGTATGCCGACGGATGATGAGGAACGCATCACGCACAAGGGCTGCTTCTCGGTCGACTGGCATGAAGAGCATGTACTTCTCGGAACGATGGAGACCCGCGGATATGAGCAGCTTGTGGATTACTGGATCGCGTTCAATCAGTCCGAAGGTATCCATGACGCGCAGTGGCGTGAAGATTCAGAGTACATACAGGAGATGTATCTGTATGACGGATCCCATGGTTGTGTCAATACACCGCTTGCGGCTATGAAGGTCATATTCGAGAATGTCATTGACGGTGAGGCGGTCGTTATATATTAAGCGGGTGAATGAATCGATCACACAGCCGCCTGATATATACAAAAGATATTTGAGATAATTTGCGGGGCTGCCAGGGCTCCGGAGCGGCATGACACAGGGCGGTGTATACCAACCGGAACCATGTGCCGTTCCGGACCGGCGGCCCTTTTGATGTAACTGAGCTCACGGCAGCATACCTTGGTGAGCCGGGGTTCACTAAACGGAACAGAGAATCAGAAGCACGGCGGATCGCAGCCGCGCAATGATGAAGGTGCTTCGCACTTTGCGCGGCGCGGCAAGAACGCCGAGGCGTTCTTGATGATGGTCAAACATGTAAAGGAGTAAGAGATGGGAATTATCAATGAGATACATCAGCAGACAAAGAACAGATTTCTCAACATGTACGAGCTTATAACAACGAGAAAGACCGGAAAGACAAGCAAGTATTTTGTCGCCTCCCGCGCTGAGAAGCCGGAAGATCTCATGTGCGTCACGCATGTGAATAAGCCCGACGGAGTCATAATTTACGCGATCACGGAGGATAAGCAGAGAGTGCTGGTCATCCGCCAGTACCGCTACCCTATTGACGGATTCATTTATGAGTTCCCGGCGGGACTTGTCGATGAGGGCGAATCCTACAGGGAGGCAGCAGTCAGGGAGGTCCATGAGGAGACAGGACTGACGCTCACGCCGATCGACGTGGATCCAATGTTCGAAGCGCCGCGTTTTACGACTGTCGGCATGACAGACGAGAGCTGCGCATGTGTCTACGGCTATATTAGCGGGGAGACATCCAAAAAGTATCTCGAAGAGAACGAGGAGATCGAAGCCATTCTCATAGACCGCGCGGAAGCAAGAAGGATTCTTAAGGAGGAGACCGTCGCGGCGCAGCTGGCTTACCACATTGAGCGTTTTATGTCGGAAGAAGATCCATTTGCATATTTATTTAACTGACGGTATTCTTGATTTTGGCTTTTCTTTTGGTTATACTATCACGCAGACATGCGTACGAGTAAGTTTACCGTGCGCAATTGACCGTTGCCTTGGCACATGAAGTCGGTCGATACCCATTAAGGCTTCGGCGCATCGGCGGAGTTATGGATCCGCTTATGAGCTAAGGAGCCCGGAGACTATATATAGAGGAGAAAAAACGATGCAGATTTACGAAGAACTGAAGGCAAGAGGACTGCTCGCCCAGGTGACCGACGAGGACCAGGTGAGAGAACTGATCAATTCCGGCAAGGCCACGTTCTATATCGGCTTTGACCCGACAGCGGACAGCCTTCATGTAGGCCATTTCATGGCGCTCTGCCTCATGAAGAGACTTCAGATGGCAGGCAACAAGCCGATCGCACTTCTCGGCGGCGGCACCGGCATGATCGGCGATCCGTCCGGCAGACAGGACCTCAGAAAGGTCCTCACAAAAGAGACGATTCAGCACAATATCGACTGTTTCAAGGTCCAGATGAGCCGTTTTATCGACTTTTCCGATGACAAGGCCATCATGGTGAATAACGCAGACTGGTTGCTTGATCTCAACTACATTGACTTCCTGCGCGAAGTCGGTGCCCACTTCTCCGTTAACCGTATGCTCACGGCCGAGTGCTACAAGCAGAGAATGGAAAAGGGCCTTACATTCCTTGAATTCAACTACATGATTATGCAGGCTTACGACTTCTTCAGACTGTACCAGGATTACGGCTGCAATTTCCAGTTCGGCGGCGATGATCAGTGGTCCAACATGCTGGCCGGCACGGAACTTATCCGCAGAAAGCTCGGCAAGGACGCTCACGCCATGACGATCACGCTTCTCCTGAACTCTGAGGGAAAGAAGATGGGCAAGACAGCCAGCGGCGCTGTATGGCTCGATCCGAACAAGACCTCTCCGTATGAGTTCTACCAGTACTGGAGAAATGTCGCCGACAGCGACGTATTAAAGTGCATCCGCATGCTCACATTCCTTCCGCTCGAGGAAATCGACGCGATGGATAAGTGGGAAGGAGCGGAGCTCAACAAGGCCAAGGAGATACTCGCGTTCGAGCTGACAAAGCTTGTCCACGGCGAGGAGGAAGCACAGAAAGCCCAGGACGCCGCGAGAGCCCTTTTCGGCGGCGGAGCCAAGGCTGATATCCCGACGACAGTCCTTCACGATGATGACTTTGAAAATGGCGAGATCGGAATGATCGCCCTGCTTGTCAAGGCAGGCCTTGTGACATCTAACGGCGAAGCCCGCCGTGCGATCTCGCAGAACGGTGTCGCGGTCAACGATGCCAAAGTGACAGACGTTTTCGCCAAGTTCACTAAGGACGATATTGCGGGTGATGACTTTATTGTTCGTCGCGGCAAGAAGAATTTCAGAAAAATCGTTGTGGAATAAACCGGCCATATGACCGGATGCCCGCATGGCTGCATGCGGAACGCGCGCCTCGCGGGGAGAACCCAAGAGGCGTGAATATATGAGGAGGCTTTATTATGATATCAGAGAAGATGAAGGGTTACGTTAAGAACAGCTCGGTCATTCGCGCTATGTTCGAGGAGGGAAAGAAGATGGCCGCCATTTACGGCGCTGACCATGTGTACGATTTCAGCCTCGGAAACCCCAATGTCCTGGCTCCGGCAAAAGTCAAGGAGGCTGTCTATGATATTCTCGAGAATGAGGATTCGCTGATGGTCCACGGTTATATGAGCAATTCCGGCTATGAGGACGTGCGCGGAACGATTGCCCGGCATCTGAACGGTCTTTACGGAACATCCTACAGCGCTGAGAATCTCCTTATGATCGTCGGCGCTGCCGGCGGCATGAATGTCTTTATGAAGACGATCCTGAACCCGGGCGATGAAGTCATCACATTCAGCCCGTACTTTACTGAGTATCGCTCCTATGTGGGCAACTACGATGGAAAGCTCGTTGAGATCCCGTGTGACGCACGGACATTCCAGCCGGATGTGGAAGCGCTGGCCGCCAATGTGACCGAGAGGACAAAAGCCGTCATTATCAACTCACCGAACAACCCCACAGGCGTTGTGTATTCTAGGGAGTCACTCATGGCAGTTGCCGATCTCCTTGAGGAGAAGCAGAGTGAGTTCGGGCATCCGATCTTCATTTTCTCCGACGAACCGTACCGCGAGATCGTGTACGGCGATTACGAAGTCCCGTGGATTCCGAGCCTGTACAGGAACACAGTCGTCGGCTACTCCTACAGCAAGTCACTCTCCCTGCCGGGCGAGCGTATCGGGTGGCTTTGCTTCCCGTCGGAGATCGATGATTTCTCGGATATGATATCAGGTGCAAATGTCGCCAATCGCATTCTCGGCTTCGTCAACGCACCGTCACTCATGCAGAGGGTCGTCGCAAGATGCCTTGATGAGAAGACCGATGTGGACTTCTACGCCGAGAACAGGCAGATATTAATGGATGGCCTCTCACGTGCCGGATTTTCATTTGTTGAGCCGCAGGGGGCTTTCTATCTCTGGCTCAAATCCCCGGAGGACGATGAGAAGGCTTTCGTCGCAAAAGCCAAGGAAAAACAGATTCTGATCGTGCCGGGTTCGAGCTTCGGCAAGTCCGGCTGGGTACGCCTTGCCTACTGCGTATCCCATGAGACGGTGAAGAATTCTCTTCCGGGATTTGAGGAACTTGCGAAGGAGTATGGCCTATGAGCTGGGAGAACAACGTTCGAAGGGTAGTTCCGTATGTTCCGGGTGAGCAGCCGAAAGAGCAGGATATTGTCAAGCTGAACACTAATGAGAACCCGTACGCGCCGTCACCTCTCGTAACGAAAGCTCTGCGGGAAATGAAGGCTAGACCGCTCAGGCTCTACCCGGACCCGAAAGCAGATCTGCTCGTGTCCGCGATCGCCGACACATATGGGCTGCCGAAAGACATGGTCTTTGTCGGAGTCGGCTCGGACGATGTCCTGGCTATGCTGTTCATGACCTTTTTTAATTCTGAGAAGCCGGTTCTTTTCCCGGATATTACATACAGCTTTTATGATGTCTGGGCAGAGATGCTGAGGATACCGTACGAGACACAGCCGCTCGACGAGAATTTCCACATCGTACCGGAAGATTATTTTAAGGAAAACGGCGGCATTGTGATCGCCAATCCGAATGCTCCGACGGGCGTTGCCATGCCGATCGAAGTGATTGAAAACATCGTTAAGGCGAATCCCGATTCGATTGTCATTGTCGATGAAGCGTATGTCGATTTCGGCGCGGAGAGCGCTCTGCCGCTCATTCATAAGTATGACAACGTGATCATCACACAGACTTTCTCCAAATCGAGAAGTCTGGCCGGCCTGCGCATCGGCTACGCGATGGCTGCTCCGAGGACGATCCGGTACCTTAATGATGTCAAGTACAGTTTTAATTCCTACACGATGAATTATCCGTCGATCGTGCTCGGCGCCGCCGCGCTTTCCGACAAGGAGCATTTCGACAGGACATGCGCGAAAGTCTGCGCGACGCGGAAATGGGCCATGGAGCGATTCCGCAACATGGGGTTTGTGTTCGAGGAATCCTCGGCCAATTTCCTTTTCGTGTCTCACCCCGATGTGCAGGCTAGGGACATATACGAGTATCTCCGCAGGAGAGGAGTGTATGTGCGCTGGTTCGATAAGCCGAGGATCCGCAATTATCTGAGGGTCACGATCGGAAAGGACGCGCAGATGGACAGACTGTTCGAGTGCCTGGAAGATATGGGGATACAGTAAGGAGGTTTCTAATTGACTGTTGTTGCTGAGTGGGTCGCTGCCCACCTTTCATTCCTGCCGCCGCAGGCGATCGTCGCGGTCGTGTCCATGCTGCCGCTTATCGAGCTGCGAGGCGGCATACCGGTCGCCCGTCTGCTGATGCTGCCGATGTCGGAGGCGATTCTCTTTTCCGTTATAGGAAATATTATTCCGATTCCCTTCATTCTGCTTTTTATCACGAAGATCTTCGACTGGCTGAGACCGACGAAGCTCTTTGGCGGCATTGTCGAAAAGCTCGAAAAGCGTGCTCTCGGCAAGTCTGAGGGTATCCAGAAGGCAGAATTCTGGGGGCTCACGCTGTTCGTGGGCATTCCGCTCCCGGGTACAGGGGGCTGGACGGGAGCGCTTGCGGCTTCGCTGCTCAAGATCGATATTAAGAAAGCCTCTCTCGCGATCCTGCTCGGCATCGCGATCGCGGCCACCATCATGACCTTCATCTCGTATGGGGTCTTTCATATGTGATTTGATTTGTTTCTTCGGGGGCTGCCGCTTTGCGGCGGCCCCTTTTGTCCTTTTGTCGCAGTATCAGTTAAGGCAGGCTGTATCCTAATCAATGGACCGGCAGAAGAGCATCATCTTCATCGAAAAACGCACATCCTTCCCTCGAGCTAGCAAAATGCAAACATTTTGCGATCTCTCAGTCGGATGCGCAATGTTTTTCTCACGAAGATGGATGCTCTTCTGCGAAACCTGAACAATACAGCCTGCCTGAACTGCTGCTGCTCTTAATGCCAACACATGCCTTGCAGGCTGTATCCTAATCAATGGACTGGCAGAAGAGCACCATCTTCCCCCCACTGTTATAGACAATTATTCGAAAAAAAGGCCATCTTATGGTATACTTACTTTATATATCGTAACGACAAGAGGCAAGGGGATCAGTATATCATCGCTCATCACAGCGTGAATGAACCACAGTGACATGAAAGGATGACGTAACCATGAGCTATAGAATTTTAGGAAGCATAACCGCCGGCGCCGCCGCAATGATCGCGGGAGGCTCGATCGCTGCTGCGTACAACGTTTTCAAGGGATTCCTTCTCCGGCACGGGACTTACGATGATGACCCGCCCGGAGACAAGGAATACACCACCCCCGAACTCCAGGACCGCTATCTCGAGGAGATCCACTGGAACGAAGCGCAGGATTTTTCCGATGTGAGCATAACCTCGGGTGACGGGCTCCGCCTCATGGGAAGCTATCTCCCGGCTTCGGAGGAGGCAGTGAGGAACGTGATCCTCGTCCACGGCTACCACAGCACAGGCTACAAGGACTTTGCCGGAATCCTGAAGTACTATCACAAGGACTCCAACGTGCTCATGATCGAGCAGAGAGCCCACAGGAGAAGCGCAGGGAAGTACATCACGATGGGAATCAGAGAGAGTGAGGATCTTGCCCTCTGGTGCGCTTTTATGAACGAGAAAGCGGGCAGCGATCTGCCGATGTACCTGCACGGCGTCTCCATGGGTGGGGCGACTGTCGCTATGGCCGAGGGTGAGGAGCTGCCGGACAATGTCAAGGGGATCATCTGCGACTGCGGCTTCACGAACCCGTACGATATCGCTGTTCATGTGTCCAAGACATACATGAACGGGACGACGATCCCGCTGATGCCCATGGTCAACAGGTATGCAAAATGGCTTGCAGGCATTGATCTGAGGGAGAAGAATGCGCCGGATATTTTAAGGAGCGCGAAAATCCCGATCCTCTTTGTTCACGGCACCTGGGACAAGTTCGTCCCGCCTCATATGAGTGTGCGCAACTATGAGGCCTGCAGCGCGCCGAGGAGGATCTGCCTCGTGGATGAGGCGACCCACGCCATGTCGTTCCTGAAGGACACTGAAAAATATGTGGCCGCGATGGAGGATATGTTCGCGGGTTGGGATACAGACAGGAAAGAAGCAGCGACCGAGCAATGAAAGGAGAGACTTATGGCTGAAAACAAAGTAAGGCACCTTGGCGTTATCATGGACGGAAACCGCAGGTGGGCGAAGAAGCATATGTTCAAATCTGTCATGCGTGGCCATGAGAAGGGACTGGACGCTTTTATGGACACTTGTACATGGTGCCAGGACGAAGGAATCCCGTATCTCACGGTCTACGCGTTCTCGACGGAGAACTGGGAGAGGAGCCGCGAGGAGGTATCCAGCCTCTTTAACCTGATGGGAAAATTTTTCAGGGATGAGATCGATACATGTATAAGCAGGGATATTCGAATCAAGGTCATCGGTGACCTCTCCAGACTGGATGCCGAATCCATGGAGACAGTCCGCAAGGCCGAGAGTATGACCGCGCACTGCAGCAACCTTCTTGTCCAGATTGCCATCTCCTACGGCGGCAGGGATGAGATCGTGCGCGCGATCAAAGCATACGCGCAGAAGGCCGCGCGCGGTGAGGTCGACCCGGATAGCCTTACCGAGAAAGAGTTCGAGAGCTATCTTGACACGGCCGGAGTTCCGGATATAGATCTGGTCATCCGCACCGGCGGCAACCGCAGACTGTCCAACTTTTTCCCGTGGCAGACTGTCTACTCGGAGATATGGTTCACGGATGTGCTCTGGCCGGATTTTTCAAAAGAAGATATGAAGGCCGCTCTGGACTATTATGAGACAATCAAAATCAACAAAGGAAAATAAGCGATGAGAAAAGACAGAAATCTGGAAGCGTTCAGGCAATTCTACGAGGAGACATTTAAGAGGCTGGAAAAGAAGACGCTGGCCTTTAACAGGACACTCAAAAAGGATGAGAATCCGATTATTCGCCCGTTCATGGAGGACCTGGCGGATCTCAATCAGGGCGGTAAAATGCTGCGGGGCATGCTCGTCGAGTTCGGCTATCAGATCGCCCGAAATGCCCGCGGAGCCTCTCTTCTCGATCTTTCGGTCAGCGACGCGCTCGCGCTGACATTTGAAATGTTCCAGACGGGTGTGCTTGTCCACGATGATGTCATAGACAATGCGGCCCAGAGAAGAGGTAAGATCACGGTCCACAGGCGCTATGAGCACCGGCTCGATGTGCGCGATATCAGGATGGTATCCGGCATTGAGAAGCCACAGGAGATCGCGAAATCCGTCGGCATATGTGTCGGCGATCTCGGTATTTATTATGCAAATAAACTCCTCGCCGACTCCTACGGCACCGACCCGGCACTGGGGCAGCTGATCTCGTATTTTGACGATATTGTCATCCAGACGATCCGGGGCGAGCTTCTCGACGTGGTCCTGCCCTATGAGATTCAGGACCCGGGCATCGGGGAGGAGGAGAGAGCAAAGCTCCTCGAGAAATCCATCTATGATATTTATTTCCTGAAGACAGCCGGCTACTCGGTGATCGGTCCGCTTCATCTCGGGATGATCCTCGGCGGCGCGGATAAGAAAGAGATGGCCTCCCTTGACAGGTGCGCGCGCGACATAGGCATCGCGTATCAGATCATGGATGATATCCTGGGAGTATTTGCAGACCCGAAGATCCTGGGAAAGGATGTCGGATCGGATGTGGCAGAGTACAAGCAGACGATCCTCTATATGTATGTGCGGACCATGAAGCCTCAGTACACGGACGAACTCCTGCAGTATTACGGCAAGAAGCACGTAAACAGCAAGGATATTGAGCAGGTGCAGAGGATATTCGAGGAATCCGGCGCCCTGGCCTACGCGCAGAGTGTGCTGGCGGATCATTTCGACAGCGCGGAGAGAAAAATCGGACGTATGAAGTTCATGACTGCGGAGGATAAGAGGATCCTGCGCGGCTTCATTTCCTACTGCAAGGGACGGAGGAAATGAGACCCGCCCTAAACTCTGTGTTGCCATGTGCGGTTTTTATGATATAATTTTTTAAGTTTAGCTGCCGGGATCCGGAATCTAGACAGCGGATCCTGTGATGTCAGAGAAGAACCGTCTGACAGCCAGAGAGTAATAAGTGGACGGAGGAATATTATGCATTTTACGAAGATGCACGGAATCGGCAATGATTATGTGTATGTCGACTGTACGAAGGAGACCGTGGAAGACCCCTCGGGCGTCGCTGTGCGCGTGAGTGACAGGCACTTCGGTATCGGCTCGGACGGACTCATACTGATAAAGCCGTCCGATATAGCGGATTTTGAGATGGATATGTACAATGCGGACGGCAGCCGCGGAAAAATGTGCGGCAACGGTATCCGCTGCGTGGGCAAGTATGTATATGATCACGGTCTCACAGACAAGACGACCGTCAGGATCGCGACCGGTTCCGGTATAAAGATCCTCACTCTTCAGACAGAGGACGGCAAGGTGAAAAATGTCCGTGTGGACATGGGAGAAGCCATTTTAGAGCCCGAACTGATTCCGGTCAGGATGTCTGAGAAGGTGATCGCCGCCTCAAGACCGGCGGCCTGCGACATCACCGGCAGAACTGCCGTGGATGTGCCGCTGAGGGTACTCGGACACACGTATAAAGTGACCTGCGTCTCCATGGGCAATCCGCACTGCATCGTGTTCATGGATACACCGGAGGATGTGGAAAGCCTGCAGATTGAGAGCGTCGGACCTCATTTTGAGCATCACGAAGCTTTTCCCGACCGTGTGAATACTGAATTTGCGGCTATGCAGGGAGAGCATGAAATAAGGATGCGCGTGTGGGAGAGAGGTTCCGGGGAGACCTGGGCATGCGGGACCGGTGCATGCGCGACAGCCGTTGCGGCGATATTGAACGGATACGGGCAGAGCCCGGTCAGACTGCACCTGAACGGAGGAGACCTCCTGATCGAGTGGGACCGGGACACCAATCATGTCTTTATGACCGGACCGGCCGAGGAAGTGTTTGAAGGGGAGTGGAAACAATGAAGAGAATAAGGACCTTACTGGCCCTCATCGCTGCCGCAGTGATGCTGGTATGCGGCTGTGGGCGCGCCGCAAACGACAACGGTGTACCTGCCGATTCGGTCATATCCGCAAATGCTGTGGCAACAAGCAGCCAGTCCGGCACTGACAGCCTGCCGGGTGACAGTACAGTCGCCGCGGCTGTAGAGAGTTCGGTGCTGGTGCCCCCGGAAGAGCGGAACGTACCCGTCATATATCTGATCATCCCGACGGAGACAGGGCTGTCCGCCCAGATGGAGGATATTATTCTCAAGGGGGCGCGGCGCGCAGGTTACGATGTCATCGTTAAGACACACGACGGAGTGGCGGAGAAACAGTCAAAAGCCTTCGCGGAAGCCGTCTCGGATAAAGCCTGCGCTGTCATCTGCGACAATATCGCGGGCGAGGGAATCAAGCAAGACGCGCAGACCGCGAGGGAAGCGGACATACCGGTCTTTCTCGTGAACCGCGGTGTCCCGGATGAGGGCGTCTGTGACGGACAGGTAAGGACAGACCGCAATTCCGCCATGACAGCGCTCGCTGAGATATTTGCGAGACACCACCGGCTGCGTGAGACGTACGCGCTGATCTATAACGCCAATAACAGCTTCGAGAACCTCTATGCCGCTTCTTTCAGGAGGGGGCTGAACGGATTTGCAAATATGAAAGAGGCGACAGAAGCAGGCCTCGCTGATCTTGACAGCGAGAACGTGCAGAGCGTCATAAGGAGTGTGCTCGGCTCCAACTCATCCGTCGATACCTTTGTCTGCGGAAACGGAGAGGAAGCTCTTGCTGTCATTGAAGCTCTGAAGGCGCTGGAAATCGAAAAAGAGGTCATCTGCCTGGACGGCGATAATGACCAGCTGACTGTCAGTGTCCGGGATGGATCGATCTACGCGACAGTCGTAAAACCTGCTGGGGAGCTGGCGGAGAAGATCCTTGAGATCGTTCTTTCTTATCTGCAGGAAGGCGTGAAACAGACGGAGACAGCCTATGTAGCGGGCGTTGTCATTTCAAATGATGAGCCGGCAAGTCTTGACGATATAAACCGGGAAATCGAGCTGGAGAGAGCTCCGACACCGACGCCGAGACCGTCATACAATTATGATGAAGATGATTATAACGATTATAATTATAACGACAATGATTATAACCATTATGATTATGACGATTATAATAATGACGATAACGATTATGACGACTACGACGGCGGATCAGGATCGGACAGCGGGAACGTCGACAGCACATCGGACAGCAGCTCCGGCGGGAATGACAGCGGCAGCGCGTCAGAGCCATCCGGAGATTCCGGCGGCAGCTCGGGAGGAGAGACCGGGGGCGGATCTGATGCCGGCAGTTCTGTGAGCGGGAATGACGGTGGAGAGTCTGTCAACTGATGCCCGAGGGCGGCAGTGGTATGTGTGACCGGAATTTGCGGTTACTGTACTGCCCTTACACGAAAGGAATGTATTATGAAGATATCATCGATCGGATGCGGGAATATGGCAAGCGCCATCATTGGCGGTATAATTAAGAACGGGGCCTGCGAGGCTTCTTCGATCAGAGCTGCCGACAAGTACGACAAGGCGAGAAAAAAAGCGGGAGAATCGTTCGGAATTGAGACATTCGAAGATAATTCGGAATGCATAAAAGGTGCCGATATAGTGCTGCTTGCGGTCAAGCCGAATGTGTTCCCGGCTGTGGCCGCGGATATCAGAGACTCGCTTACATGCGATCAGGTGGTCCTCTCGATCATGGCCGGAAAGTCGATCGCGGACCTCGAGGCGGGGCTTGGCAGCGATAAAAAAATCGTCCGCGCGATGCCGAATACGCCGGCGCTTGTGGGCGCGGGCATCACAGGTTACTGCCCGAATTCTCATGTGACCGACGCGGAGCTTTCGGCGGTGAGAAGCATCATCGCTTCGTTCAGCGAGGCTGAGCAGGTTCCGGAGAGCCTTATGGCGGTCGTGACATCCCTGAGCGGCAGTTCACCGGCGTATGTCTATATGTTCATTGAGGCTATGGCGGACGCGGCCGTCGCGGACGGCATGCCGCGCGCCCAGGCGTACCATTTTGCTGCGCAGACTGTGCTCGGCAGCGCAAAGATGGTGCTTGAGACAGGCAGACATCCGGGCGAACTCAAGGATATGGTCACATCACCGGCAGGAACGACAATCGAGGGTGTGGTCGCGCTCGAGAAATACGGGATGCGCAGCGCGGTGATCGAAGCCGTGAGAGCATGTACGGAAAAGGCGAGAAATATGTGATCGAAACAAATGTATGACAGCGAAAGGGCTGCCGCGGACGCGGCAGCCCTTTTCAGGTCCTTTGCGATGGGACAGATCCTCATCCCGATGTGAAAATTTCCGATCAGCGTCTGTGCCCGTAGACAATGCCGGCGGCTACTTTTGCAGCTGCATCCGTGTCCTTTAAGATCTCGATGAGACGGAGAGCGAAGGATACAGAAGTGCCCGCTCCCCGGCTTGTCGTGATATTTCCATCGGTGACGACCCGCTGGTCAGTGACGACATAAGCTCCTGTCAGCTGGTCCTCCAGTCCCGGGTAGCAGGTGGCTTTTTTGCCCTTTAAGATGCCGAGGGCGCCGAAGATCGTCGGGGCGGCACAGATCGCAGCCAGAAGTCTGCCTTCACCGGCATATCTTTCAAGAAGAGACTTGAGGCCATCATGGGCACCCAGATTTTTTACGCCCGGCTGTCCGCCCGGGAGAATGAGCATATCTGCCGTGTCTGCCTGCGCATCGTCCCAGAGGGCGTCCGCAAGGACGGTGATCCGGCTTCTGCCGGTGACTTCCCGTGTCTCATTCATTGAAACTGTGACCACTTCGATGCCGGCGCGGCGAAGCAAATCGACCGGTGTCAGCGCCTCGACTTCTTCAAATCCGTCCGCAAGAAAAATACATACTTTGCTCATATTCACCTCCGCTGAATAATCTCTGTAATATGTGGCTTTAAGCACTGTACAGTCAGGTTGAACCGTCAGATATTCTTATGAACAATATTATATATTAAAATGGTTCTTTGTGCTATGATGTAGCGGGAATATTCCTGCCGCTTCCCTGACGCGGTGAGTAATCGGACAGAACGTCAGAGGGTTTTACTTTTCTCCGCTAAGATAACAAGTATATAGGTGATTGCGAAACTATGTGCTCTCAAGGACTTGTATAAACATTCAAACGGCTTCCGCGCCAAGAACTTCTAACATTCACGGAAGCTTTGGAAAAGCATTCACAAAAATCGCAAACTCGCTTCGCTCAGACAGTGCGTTTTTTGTTCATTCCAAATCTTCCGTTCATGAAGAAGTTCTAAGGCTTGTGCAGATTGCTTGAATTGTTTATACAATTCCTCTCTGCACTGAGTTTCGCAATTACCTGAACAAGTATATTATGTAAGGAGCAGTCATATGGAAATAGAAAGAAAATGGCTCATCACGGAGCCGCCCCGTGAGCTTGAATCTTATCCGCACCATGTCATCGAGCAGGGCTACCTGAATACGCGCCCTGTCGTCCGCATCCGTCGTCAGGATGACAGTTACATACTGACCTACAAGGGAGGCGGTCTCATGGCTCGCGAGGAGTACAATCTTCCGCTGGACAAAAAGTCCTATGAGCATCTGCGGGAGAAGATCGACGGCAGACTGATCTCCAAGGTCCGCTATGTCATCCCGATCGAAAACGGTCTCGTTGTGGAGCTCGACCATTTTGAGTCTCCCCACAAAGGCCTCTATCTGGCTGAGATCGAGTTCTCGTCTGTGGAGGAGGCCGAGGCTTTTCCGGGGCTTCCGTGGTTCGCAAAAGACGTGACCTATGATATCAATTATCATAATTCTGTCATGTCAGGCATAAAATGAGAGGCGTCTTACGATGAAGATGATGCGTGCGACGGCTCCGCAATTGTAATGCAGTCTGTCTGTACTGTTCATCGGGTCAGAGGGGGTGCTAAAAAAGTTTTTTAAAAGGGATTGTGATTTTACATATCCCTGTGCTATACTGTCTAAATGTCTGTAGATATGTGAATAAAGACAACACGATCCGATTTATGAGGAGGAACTATAAAGAATGAGCGTAAAGATCGAAAAGGTTGAGAACGGCATGGCAACACTGACGGTCACAGTACCGGCAGATGACTTTAATAAGGCAATCACATCGGCTTACAATAAAACAAAAGGCCGCTTCAATATTCCGGGATTCCGCAGGGGCAAAGCATCTCAGTATATTATTGAGAAGATGTATGGCCCGGGCGTCTTCTATGAGGATGCTGCCAATGAATGCATCAACAAGTCCTATCCGCAGGCTGTCGATGAGGCAGAGCTCGAAGTCGTAGCTTATCCGGAAATCATGCCGGTCCAGATGGAAAAAGGCAAGGATTTCATCTACACAGTGGAAGTTGCTGTCAAGCCGGAAGTCAAGCTCGGCAACTACATGGCAGTCGAAGTCTCCAAGCAGGAGATCACAGTCACTGACGAAGATGTAGAAAATGAGCTCAAGAGCGAGCAGAAGAAGAATGCACGCAAGGTCGAGATCACAGACAGACCGGTAGCTGACGGCGATACGATCAATCTTGATTACGCAGGAACAGTGGACGGCGTCGCTTTCGATGGCGGCACAGCTAAGGGTCAGAGCCTCAGAATCGGTTCCGGCACATTTATTCCGGGATTTGAAGAGCAGCTCATCGGCGTTTCCGCAGGCGAGTCCAAGGATGTCGTCGTGACATTCCCGGAGGAGTATCATGCACCGGATCTGGCCGGCAAGGAAGCTACATTTGCATGCACAGTAAATTCTATCCAGGGTGAAGAACTTCCGGAGATCGACGACGAGTTCGCACAGGATGTCTCCGAGACAGCCAACACAGTCGAAGAACTGAAGGAAGAGCTCAGAAAGGTCATCTTTGACAGAAAGTCTGAAGCAGCAAAGACAGCGAAGGAAAATGAGGCGGTCGAGAAGGCAGTTGCCGCATCCGAGATCGAGATCCTCGATGTATATAAGAAGGCAGAGGCCGAGAGTATCTTTGAGGATTATGCCCGCCAGCTCCAGAGCCAGGGTATCCCGGTCGACGAGTTCCTGAAATATCAGGGATCTGACAGAGAGAAATTCATCGAGACACTTCTTCCGGAAGCCGAGAGAAGAATCCGCTCACGTCTGACCCTCGAGGCGATCGCCAAGGCAGAGAACCTTGAGATCACCGATGAGGAGGTCGAGGCTGAGATTACAAAGATGTCAGAGCAGTACGGTATGACAACCGATCAGATCCGTTCCGCACTCGGCGAGAGCGGCATTGACCAGCTGAGAAAAGACAGCGCTATGCAGAAGGCAATCTCTCTGATCGCTGACAATGCAATCGAGGTTTGATCTCTGACGCAGTATTCCCGTGACGTAAGTCTGTGATGAATGCGCAAAGTGGAACTTACGTGCCGGACATATGTTTGGAGGTAACAGTATGAATAATGTTCTTGTTCCATATGTCATTGAACAGACACCGCAGGGAGAGAGAAGCTACGATATCTACTCCCGTCTTCTGAAGGAGAGAATCATTTTCCTCGGGGATGAGGTGAATGACGCGACAGCTTCCATAGTAGTCGCGCAGCTTCTGTTCCTTGAAGCGGAGGATCCGTCCAAGGACATCAGCCTTTACATTAACAGCCCGGGCGGCTCTGTGACAGCAGGCTGGGCGATTTATGACACAATGCAGTATATCAAGTGTGACGTGGCTACCATCTGCATCGGCATGGCAGCGAGCATGGGCGCATTTCTTCTTGCGGGCGGCGCTAAGGGAAAGAGACAGGCACTGCCGAACGCGGAGATCATGATCCATCAGCCGTCAGGCGGTACGAGAGGCCAGGCATCCGATATCAGAATTGAAGCGGACCATATCCTGAAGATCAAGAAGCGGCTTAACGAAGAGCTTGCAGCCAATACGAACCAGCCGATCGAAGTAATCGAGAGAGATACTGACCGCGATAACTGGATGTCAGCTGATGAAGCTGTAGCTTACGGACTGATTGACAGCGTTGTCAGAAATCGATAATGAGTAACACTAAGACTCCTGTCAGCTATGCGTGCAGGAGTCTTTTTTGAAAAAGGAGATCAAATGGCAGGAAAAATGACAAGCAAAGTTCGCTGCAGCTTCTGCGGCAAGACTGAGAATCAGGTCAGAAAGCTGATTTCCGGTCCGGCAGGTATTTATATCTGCGATGAGTGCATTGAAATCTGTTCGGAGATCATCGCCGAGGAGGATGAGCTTCTCCGCGAGGAGCCGGCGGAAAATATGGGAATTAACCTTAAAAAGCCGGAGGAGATCAAGGCCTTTCTGGATGAATATGTTATCGGGCAGGATGATGCGAAGAAGATCCTTTCTGTCGCGGTCTACAACCATTATAAGAGGCTGCAGGCTCCGAAGAATCTCGGCGTTGAGCTGGCTAAGTCCAACATAATGCTGCTGGGTCCGACAGGATGCGGCAAGACTTTGCTCGCGCAGACACTCGCCCAGATCCTGAACGTGCCCTTTGCCATTGCCGACGCGACCACGCTGACTGAGGCGGGTTATGTCGGTGAGGACGTTGAGAACATTCTTCTCCGCCTGATCCAGGCAGCTGACTTTGATATCAAGCGCGCGGAGAAAGGTATCATCTATATTGACGAGATCGACAAGATCGGCAGAAAGTCCGAAAACGCGTCCATCACCCGAGATGTTTCAGGTGAGGGTGTGCAGCAGGCTCTCCTGAAGATCATCGAGGGCACGGTCGCTTCTGTTCCGCCGCAGGGCGGACGCAAGCATCCGCATCAGGAGATGATCCAGATGGATACATCTAATATCCTTTTCATCTGCGGAGGAGCTTTTGTCGGTATTGAGAAGCAGATCGCAAAGCGCATGGAGAAGAAGTCGATCGGCTTCGGCGCTGAGATCAAACAGGCATCTAAGGACAAGAATGTCGGTGAAATACTGAAGGAAGTCATGCCTGAAGATTTTGTCAAGTTCGGTCTCATTCCCGAGCTCATCGGCCGTATTCCGGTCGTCACGTCGCTCGATAACCTGGATGAGGAAGCTCTTATCCGTATTCTCAGGGAGCCGAAGAATGCTCTCATCAAGCAGTATACCGCTCTCTTCGAGATGGATGGGGCGAAACTTACGATCGAGGATGATGCTCTTAATGAGATCGCCCATCTCGCCGTCGTCAGAGAGACCGGCGCGAGAGGCCTGCGCGCGATCATGGAAAAAACTGTCACGGATGCCATGTACCATGTGCCGTCGGACAGCTCGATCGTCGAGTGCATCATCACAAAAGAGTCCGTCGACGGGAAAGCCCCGATGACGTACGTGCACCGCGAGGAAGCAGGTAAAGTCGCGGCTCATGAGGACGGAACTGAAGGAGCCGCTGCAGAACTAAAGAACGCAGAGTAAAAAATCTGACGATCGCCGGGGCCGGAGATTCTAAATGAGGCCGGCAAAGGCGAATGATCGGAGTGACTGAAAAAGGTGGATTACCATTTGAAAAATATTGGATCAGATATCATGTATCTTCCGGCAGTGCCCCTTCGGGGGACCAGCATCCTGCCGGGAATGATCGTACATTTTGATGTGAGCCGCGACAGATCGCGAGCATCCCTCGAGAGGGCGATGAGAGATGACCAGAGAGTATTTCTGGTCACACAGCACGACCCGAATTTGGAAGATCCGGACATCAATGACGTATGGGATGTCGGCGTGATCGCATTTGTAAAGCAGGTCAATCGCCTGCCGAGAAATATGGTTCGCGTTCTCGTTGAAGGGATGGAGAGAGCGGTCGTAGGCTCATTTGAAAAGACTGAAGATTACATTCTCGCTGAGGTAAATCCCACCGGGAATGAGTCCACGGACATGTTCCCGGCTTCCATGAAGGAAGCCATGCTTCGAAGCATAAAGGATCTCTTTGCTTCATATTTTACGCAGGACCATAATATCAGCCGCGATGTAGCGGTGCAGATCATGGAATCGGATGATCTTGAGTATGTGCTCAGCCAGATCGCTATCAATATGCCCCTGCCCTATGAAAAGCGGCAGATCATTCTTGAGGCGATTTCCATGGAGGAGCAGTATGAAGCCCTCGGTATTCTGCTTACCAATGAGACCGAGGTTATGGCGATCCGCAAGGAACTGCAGGAGAAAATCAGAGAGCGCGTCGACCAGAATCAGAAGGAGTACCTGCTGCGCGAGCAGCTCAAGGTGATCCGCGAGGAACTCGGTGAGGACACGACGCTGAGCGATATTGACAACTTCAGGGAGGCTACAAAGAAGCTAAAAGCTCCAAAGGAAGTCAAGGATAAACTTTACGAGGAGATCAAACGCTTCCAGAATCTTCCCGGCCAGTCTCCGGAGAGTGCTGTTCTCCGGGGATACATTGAGACCCTTCTCGCCCTTCCCTGGGATAAAGCCAGCAGGGACCGCCATGACCTTGTCCGCGCGAAGCAGATCCTCGATCGCGACCACTACGGGCTGACCAAGGTCAAGGAGAGAGTTCTCGAATTCCTGGCAGTGAGACAGCTGACCGGCAACGGGGCGGGACCGATCCTCTGCCTTGTGGGACCTCCGGGTACCGGCAAGACATCGATCGGACACTCTATTGCGGAAGCTCTGAATAAGAAATACATAAGGCTGTCTCTCGGCGGCGTTCGCGATGAGGCTGAGATTCGCGGCCACAGGCGCACGTATGTCGGGGCTATGCCGGGAAGAATCGTGAGCGGGCTCAAAAAAGCGGGCGTTCGCAACCCTCTTATGATGCTCGATGAGATCGATAAGGTCAGCAGCGACTATAAGGGAGATACAGCATCGGCACTGCTCGAGGTCCTGGACTCTGAACAGAACAGCCACTTTGAGGACCATTACGTTGAGATACCCGTAGACCTTTCGGATGTTCTGTTTATCGCGACGGCCAATGATCTGCAGACAATTCCACGGCCGCTTCTCGACAGAATGGAAGTGATCGAGATCACTTCCTACACCGAGAATGAGAAGCTTCATATAGCTAAGGATCATCTGATCCCCAAGCAGATCGAAAAGAACGGCCTGAAAAAGCGTCAGCTGGTCATCACGGATGAAGCGATCGCCGATATTATTGCCAAATACACGCGCGAGGCGGGCGTGCGCTCCCTTGAGCGGGAAATCGCCGAGATTTGCAGAAAATCAGCCCGCAGGATCCTCGAGGAAGGGAAAAAGAAGATCACGGTCAGTCCGGAGAATCTCGAGGAATTCCTCGGATACGAGCGCTACAGTATTAATCCGGTCAACGATGAGGATGAGGTGGGCATTGTCAGAGGCCTTGCCTGGACTTCCGTCGGCGGCGTAACACTCCAGGTAGAGGTGAATATAATGCCCGGCAAGGGCGAGTTCAAGCTCACCGGTCAGATCGGTGACGTCATGAAGGAATCTGCTGAGGCGGGCATAAGCTATATCCGCTCCGTCGCGGCTGCTTACGGCATCCCGGAAGATTTCTTCCGCAACAATGACATTCACATCCACATTCCGGAAGGCGCGGTTCCTAAGGACGGCCCGTCCGCGGGCGTTACTATGGCGACAGCTATCCTCTCCGCGATCACGGGACGCAAAGTCCGCGCGGATGTGGCAATGACCGGCGAGATCACCCTCCGGGGCCGTGTGCTCCCGATCGGGGGACTCAAGGAGAAGCTGCTGGCTGCCAAGAAAGCAGGAATCAGGACAGTCTTGGTGCCGGAGAAGAACCGGAACGACATGAAGGAAGTGGATGCCGAGATCACGGACGGTCTTGAGATCGTATACGCGTCCACGATGGAGGACGTGCTGGGCACTGCCCTCGTCTCCTGATCTGTTACTCGGGGTGAGACCTGAGGAATCAATATGTCAGCGGGCACTGCCCGCTGATCTGTGAGGTAAATACATGTCAAAAATCAGAAGTGTGACGCTCGAGACGGTCATCGGTGTGACGAGTACGGTGCCGGAGAAAGATCGAATCGAGGTGGCATTTGCGGGAAAATCCAATGTCGGAAAGAGTTCCCTCATCAACACGCTCATTCAGAGAAAATCTCTGGCAAGGACGTCGAGCCAGCCGGGCAAAACGCAGACGATCAATTATTACCACGTTAACGAGGGGACGCCGGTCAGTGATACACAGCTTGCGGAGCCGTTCGCTCCGGACTGTTATCTGGTCGACCTCCCGGGTTACGGGTATGCCAATGCCGGTGTCGAGGTGAAAGCAAAATGGGGAAAAATGATCGAGCGCTACTTAAGACAGTCGAAAATGCTGCGCGCGGTCTTTCTCCTGGTCGATATCCGCCATGCACCTTCCGCAAATGACAAGCTCATGCACAAATGGATCGTTGAGAATGCCATGGAGCCGGTCATTATCGCGACCAAGAAGGATAAACTCAAGAAAGCACAGGTGCAGAAGGCTCTGAATACGATCCGAAGGGAACTCGGTACAGCGCCCGGCACACCGGTCATCGCCTTCTCCGCGGAGACCAGAGAGGGCCGGGAGGAAATCTGGGACATTATCAGAAATCTGGAAACGCAGACATAATGAGAAGCAGGAGAAGAGCATGGGAATTATTAAAGCTGTAAAACTGTGCTTTGATTATATGAAATACGGCGAGGATGACAGCAAGATAGAGAAAGTCCGGGCAATTGATGACGTGACCCTTGACATTAAGAAGGGGGACTTCATCGCGATCCTCGGGCACAACGGTTCCGGAAAATCCACTTTGGCCAAGCATATGAACGCGCTGCTCGTGCCCACGGAGGGGACGATGTGGGTCGATGAGATCGATACCTCCGGGGAGGAGGAGATCTGGAAAATCCGCCAGAAAGCGGGGATGGTCTTCCAGAATCCGGACAACCAGATTATCGGAACGGTGGTCGAGGAGGACGTCGGGTTCGGGCCGGAGAATATCGGTGTGCCGACAGATGAGATCTGGTCGAGGGTGGATGACAGTCTGTCAAGGGTCGGCATGCTGAAGCACCGCAAGAAGTCGCCCAACAGGCTCTCGGGCGGTCAGAAGCAGAGAGTCGCGATCGCCGGCGTCATAGCCATGCGGCCGGAGTGCATCGTCATGGATGAACCGACAGCCATGCTGGATCCGACCGGACGAAAGGATGTGCTTCGGACTGTCCACGAGCTCAACGAGAAGCTTGGCATAACGGTCATCCTCATCACGCATTACATGGAGGAAGTCATTGGCGCTGACCACGTATTTGTAATGGATTCCGGACATATCGTGATGCAGGGTACGCCGCGGGAGATTTTTACCGAGGTCGACAAGCTCAAGAAGTACAGGCTGGATGTTCCTCAGGTCACAGAACTGGCCTATGAGCTCAGAAAGAGCGGAATTGATATACCGGCGGGCATTTTGACGAGAGAGGAACTGGTGGAGGCACTGGTATAAAAATATGCAGTTAGAGCTAAAAAATGTTTCTTATACATACGGAAAGGGCACGGTCTTCGAAGTCAATGCACTTTCAAATATCGATCTTGCGATTGAGGAAGGCCAGTTCATAGGCATCATCGGCCATACCGGGAGCGGCAAGTCGACGCTGATTCAGCACTTCAACGCCCTCATGGAGCCTACGGAAGGCAAAGTACTGTTCGAGGGAGAGGATATCTGGGGAGAAAAGTATGACAGGAGAGCTCTGCGCTCGAAAGTCGGTCTTGTTTTCCAGTATCCGGAACATCAGCTCTTCGAGACAGATGTTCTCACGGACGTCGCTTTCGGCCCGAAGAATCAGGGCCTCTCCAAAGAGGAGGCGGAAGCAAGGGCCAGGGAAGCTCTGGTTCAGGTTGGTTTTCCCGAGAAGTTCTACGGGCACTCTCCGTTTGAGCTGTCCGGCGGACAGAAGAGAAGAGTAGCCATCGCCGGTGTTCTGGCAATGAATCCGAAAGTCCTCATTCTTGATGAGCCGACAGCAGGACTTGACCCGAAAGGGAGAGATGAAATACTGGATCAGATCAGCTATCTGCACGATCAGCGCGGAATAACTATCATCCTTGTCTCGCACAGTATGGAGGATGTGGCAAGGTATGCGGATCGCCTGATCGTTGTGAACGATGGCAGGATCCCGTATGACGGTACACCGAGGGAGGTCTTTGCTCACTACAAAGAACTCGAGAAAATCGGGCTTGCAGCTCCGCAGATCACCTACATCATGCACGATCTGGCAGCCAAAGGGCTACCTGTGGACGTACAGGCCACAACGATCGAGGAGGCAAAGAAGAGCATTCTTGAAGCCCTGGCCGGAAAGGGGGCAAAGAGATGAGAAATATTACGATCGGACAGTACTATCCGGCGGATTCGATTCTCCACAGGCTGGATCCCCGGGTCAAATTTCTCGGCACGCTGGTCTTCATTATCTCTCTTTTCCTGATCAAAGGTGTGGCGGGCTATGTGTTCGTCACTATCGTTCTCGCGACCCTTGTAAGGCTCTCGAAAGTTCCGTTCGGCATGATGCTGAAGGGAATGAAGGCAATTATTTTCATTTTGATTATCACAGTCATTTTCAACATGCTGTTCACGCCGGGCGAGGCAATTTTTACGATCTGGCGGCTGACCGTCACCAGAGAAGGTGTCGCGCAGGCTTTCAGAATGGCGATCCGTCTGTCCTATCTCATCATCGGATCCTCAATCATGACGCTGACGACGACACCGAACCAGCTCACCGACGCAATGGAGAATCTGTTCAGCCCCCTCAAGGTGCTCAAGGTTCCGGTCCACGAGATATCCATGATGATGTCGATCGCGCTCCGCTTTATTCCGATCCTGATGGAGGAAACGGATAAGATCATGAAGGCACAGATCGCCCGCGGCGCGGATTTTGAATCCGGAAACCTGATAAAGCGCGTGACCAATATGATACCTCTTCTGGTTCCTCTTTTCGTCTCTGCTTTCCAGCGGGCCAATGATCTTGCCATGGCTATGGAAGCACGCTGCTATCACGGCGGAGAGGGAAGGACCCAGATGAAGCCGCTCCGATATGAAAAGCGCGACTATGTCGCCTATGCCCTGATGCTGGCATTTGCAGCGGCATCTGTCTGCTTCTGCGTTTTCGGCGGAGGGTGGATCTGAGTGGGTTCTTTGCTGTAAGACCGGCATGCCCCGCGCGTTGGCGAGCAGAATGTTGATTCACCTACAATTTTCAGAAGCGGGGTTTCCCTTCTTAGATAAAGGATCAAATAATTATGCGTGTTAAACTCATTGTCGCCTATGACGGGACAAACTATCACGGCTATCAGAGCCAGACGAACGGCGTGGCTGTGCAGGATGTTCTCGAGGATGCGATCGAGCATCTCTTCGGGGAGCGCATCCGCACAATGGGGGCCAGCCGGACGGACGCGGGGGTCCATGCCCTCGGCAATGTCGCGTGTTTTGACGTGGAGTCGAGGATCGATCCGACGAAGATCGCATTTGCTCTGAACGCGAGACTGCCCGAGGATATACGGATCATGGACTCATGTAAGGTGCCGGATTCATTTCACCCGAGATTTCAGGATACCGTCAAGACCTACGAGTACCACGTGATCAACCGGAAGTTTCCGGAACCTCTGACCCGCAATACGGAAATGCACTATTATTATCCGCTCGATGCGGACAGTATGAACACTGCCGCGGAGATGCTGGTCGGGGAACATGATTTTGCGTCGTTCGCGGCCGCCGGCTATTCGTCGAATACGACGGTGAGAACTATTTACGATGCCGGCGTGACGAGGACCGGTGACAGAGTCACGTTAAAAATCACCGGGAACGGTTTTTTATATAATATGGTGAGGATCATCGCCGGGACTCTCCTCGAAATAGGCGGAGGCAAGTATCCGCCGGAGCATATGAAGGAGGTCCTTGAGGCTAAGAATCGGAGTGCGGCCGGTCCCACCGCGATTGCGAAAGGTCTTGTTCTCTGTGAGATCCGGTATCCTGAATATGAGATTAAGGCTGCCTGCTTAACGAATAACAGCTGAGACGAGCGAGACTTGAATTCATAAAACCGGCGCAAACATCATCTTCATCGAAAAACGCAGGTCCTACCCTGCGAGCCAAAAAAGCAACTGCTTTTTGGTCTCTCAGTCGGACCTGCAATGTTTTTCTCACGAAGAAGGATGCTTTGCGCCGGCTCTTGAAATTCCATGGGACAGCTCGTCTGAACTGTGATATAAAGATGATTGCAGATTTATTATTTTATCTTGCGCATATAACTGCCAAAAGGTAAAATTATTATATCTTGCATCGTGGGTGCAATGACGGCGCAAGCCGTCATTTGCATTTTCTGACATCTACTTTGGAGAGGAGCAACTAGAAAGATGGCTAAAGATCAGATCAGCAGAAGAGACTTTATTAAAGGCATTGCAGCCGGTGCCGCAGGTATGGTTGCGCTCGGCGCAATCGAATTTGCAGATTCGGCAACGAAGAATGCAGGATCCGCGAGCGTTGCCGCAGGCAGTGATGTTGTGGCGAGCGGACTTACATTTACGCCCGGAACATACACAGCTACGGAGCAGGGACTCGCAAGCCCCGTAACTGTCACGATGACGTTTGATGAGACTATGATCACGGACGTTTCTATCGACTGCGCAGGTGAGACACCTGACATCGGCGCCGTAATCGGTCCCGAGATGGCACAGAAGATTGTCAGCGCACAGAGCGCGGATGTCGATGCGGTATCGGGCGCTACAATCACATCTGACGCGATCCGCAAGGCGGCTGTCAACTGTATTTCTCAGGCGGCAGGCCAGGAGATCACTCTCGGTGAACATGAAGAAAAGGCTAACGAATGGCTTGGAGAGGCCCCGGAAATCGACGAAGCCAGCATCACCGAGACAATTGACACTGAGTGCCTTATCGTAGGTCTCGGAACCGGCGGCTGGATCGCAGCTCTGACTGCAGCGGAGGAAGGTCTTAAGACTCTGGTCATTGAAAAGAAAGAGACCCCGACAACAATTCGTGAGGATATCGGTTCTATCGATTCCAAGATCCAGCAGGAAGAGATCCAGAAAATGCCGGAGCTTGCTATCGACAAGATGGAAGCTCTGCAGGAACTCGTCCGCTACAGCGGCGGCTACATTGACAGCGATCTGGTCAAAGTGTGGATCAATGAGTCCGGACCTATGGTCGACTGGCTGACAGGTATCTTTGAGGGCAGCGGTAAGTATTATATGAGCCTTGAAGGTGGTGTCGGAAATATTAATGATCCCGGCCGTGACAAAGCTTACGCGACAGGCCACAGCCCGCATAAGAAGGATGAGTACGCCAGCGATGATACGGTCACGATCAACAGCATTTTCATGGAGCATATCGAGTCCTACGGCAATACCGAATTCCGCTACAGCCTGCCGCTCATCAAGCTCGAGCAGGACGCGGACGGCAAGGTCACAGGCGCTATCGCTCAGGATTCAACAGACAATCACTTTGTCCGCATCAACGCATCCAAGGGCGTTCTCATTTGTTCCGGCGGCTACGCGACGAACACAGCTATGATGAAAGCTCTTCAGCCGATGACCCTCGATATGAAGGTCGTCTACACACTCGGATCCACCGGCGACGGTTCCGGAATCAAGGCTATGCTGTGGGCGGGCGCTGCGCTCGATCCGACACACTGCTCCATGATGTTCAACCGCTGCTGCGTAAAGCCGGATGAGACCGCCGGCTATGAGACAGTCGGAAAGTGGTTCTGGTTCGGCGAGCAGCCGTTCCTCAAGGTCAACCTGAAGGGCAATCGCTTCTGCAATGAGTCCGGCCCGTACGAATTCATGCTTCACTCCATGGAGATGCAGCCGTATCATACGTACGTGGATGTCTTTGATGCCAACAACGAGAAATACTGCGAACAGTTCGACGAAGTCGGCTGCTGCCGTCTGTTCCCGTTCCCGAACGGCGCTATCTCCAATATGCCGTATTCGTTTGTGTGGAGCAAGATCGAGGAGCTCATGGAGGCAGGCTACGTCCAGAAGGCAGATACGCTTGAGGAGCTGGCAGAGAAACTGAATATCCCGGCTGACAACTTTGTGGCTACCGTCAATCGCTACAACGAGCTCTGTGCTAAAGGTGTCGATGAGGACTACGGCAAGGAAGCGCACCGCATGACTCCGGTCGACACACCGCCGTACTACGGTGTCCGCACCTGCGCATGGCATTTGACCACCCTGAACGGCTGCCGTATCAACACAGATATGCAGGTCATCAAGGAGGACGGCGAGCCGATCGAAGGTCTCTACGCTACAGGCGACTGCTCAGGCGGTTTCTTCTCCCAGACCTATCCGAACCTCATGACAGGTCTTGCGTGCGGCAGAACGATGACATTTGCCCGCAAAGCGATCAAGAATATCGCCGCGAAATAATAAACATTTCGCTTGACACAAAAAAAGGATTTGACTATAATAATTCGTGCGGCATTCCCAAGCCGCACGATTTTTTACGCCCATTCGGCTGAAGTTTTGAAAAAGACGGATGCAATGGGAGGTAAAAACGCAGGCAACGCTCCGGTGAAGAGAAGGTAATCGGAATCGGGGCTGTCTGCAGGCACAAAAGCGCCCGCGGGGGCAGGCTTTTGTGAGGCAGAGTTCATATTCAATGCCCCGGATTGACAGGCTGCCATAAACGTATGCATTGGACACGGAATGCATTCGTTTGAATGAGTACCGTGACCAAAGG
>JAFWIM010000048.1 GCA_017514845.1 Lachnospiraceae bacterium | reverse complement strand
TTCCTCTGCCTGTTCTGGTTCTATGTTTTGTTCATCAACGCGACGAGATCGAATGGCGAGCTCGGCAGGGGCTTCACTGCCATCCCGAGCACACATCTTATTGAGAACATGAGAAATGTCTTCCACGGGACGCTTCCCATGGTCAAGGGAATGAGGAATTCACTGGTCATATCCTCATTCACAGCGCTGTGCTGCACGTATTTCTCGGTAATGACGGCATTTGCCATTCAAGCCTATCCCTTCCGGGGACGTCAGGCGGTCTTCAGCTTCATCCTGGCGATTATGATGATCCCGACGCAGGTCACTGCACTCGGTTTTGTACAGCTCGTTAATAAGATGGGACTTGAGAATAATTTTATTCCGCTTATCGTCCCGGCCATCGCTTCACCGGTCACCTTCTTCTATATGAAGCAGTACATGGAAGCAAACCTTCCCATGTCTCTTCTGGAGGCTGCCCGGATTGACGGAGCGGGTGAGTTCTTTATCTTCAACAGGATCGTCCTCCCGCTCATGAAGCCGGCGATTGCGGTCCAGGCAATTTTCTCGTTCGTTTCGAGCTGGAATAATTACTTCACACCGGCCCTCATTCTCCACAAGGAGAATGTGAAGACGCTGCCGATCCTGATCGCTCAGCTCCGTGCGGCTGACTGGCTGAAGTTTGATATGGGCCAGGTCTACGCAGCGATTGCGTTCTCGATCTTCCCTGTCATTGTTGTCTATCTGCTCCTGTCGAAGTATATCGTCGGAGGCGTTGCGGCGGGTGCCGTCAAGGGCTAAGGCTGATACAGTTCATACTGGCTGCACCTGGGCTTTAATACCCGGCTCAAACATCATCTTCATCGAAAAACACAGGTCCTACCCTCAGAACTTAAAAGATGCATTCGCATCTTTTGATTTCTTCGGTCGGACCTGTAATGTTTTTCTCACGAAGATAGATGTTTTGCGCCGGCACCGATGTACAAAAGCAGCCAGCCTGAACTGTCGCCCAAGATCAGGGGCAGACAGCATACTATGATTGCCGACAATGTATGGGCTGCCGCACCGCTGCGGCGGCTCATTTTTTACTATAATCCGGCGCCTTAGGGATGTATAATGGTTTCAAGCGAGACTTGAATGATGAGACGAAATTGTTTCCGGGGGCGGGAATCGATTAGAACACAGCGAGACCTGCTGACGGCACGAGAGTGAGGTATGAGTATGCTGCTTATTAAGAACGGATACATGATCGACCCGAAATCGGGCATGGAAGGTAACTATGACATTCTCTCGGAGAACGGGAGAATCACTGAGATTGCGGAGAAAATTGAAGCGCCGGCGGGCTGTGAAATCATTGACGCGAAGGGACTCACTGTAGCACCTGGCCTCATCGATGTGCACGTCCACTTCAGGGACCCTGGTTTCACATCAAAAGAGGACATCATCACCGGGGCGGCGGCTGCCAAAGCCGGCGGTTTTACAACGGTGGTCATGATGGCCAACACCAGGCCGACCATTGACTCGGTCGACACGCTTGTCTACTGCCTTGAAAAGGGAGCGACAACGGGGATCCACGTCATGTCGTGCGCCAATGTGACCTGCGGCATGATGGGTGAAATACTCACGAACATGGAGGAACTGAAACGCGCAGGGGCGGTGGGCTTCACGGATGACGGTATCCCGCTGAGGAACCCTGAGATCGTGAAGGAGGCCATGATCCGCACGAGAGATCTGGGAGTTCCGATCAGCTTTCACGAGGAGGATCCGGACTATATTGAAAATAATGGCATTAATCACGGAAAGGCCAGCGACTTCTATCATATAGGAGGCTCCGACAGGATGGCGGAAATCGTCATGGTGGAGAGGGACCTTGCGCTCGCCCTTGAGACCGGAGCCAGCATCGAAATACAGCACATCAGCTCCAAAGAGGCAGTGGAACTGGTCCGGAGAGCCAGGGCAAAAGCGCCTTTCGGAAATATACACGCGGAGGCGACACCGCATCACTTTACCCTGACCGAGGATGCCGCAATTCTATATGGGTCTTACGCAAAGATGAATCCGCCGCTCCGCGAGGAGGCGGACCGAATGGCCATCATCGAAGGACTGGCTGACGGAACAATCGATATCATCGCAACCGACCATGCACCTCACACAGTTAAGGAGAAGAAAGAGAGAAAGCTCACGGAAGCCCCGAGCGGTATTATCGGTCTCGAGACTTCTCTGGCCCTCGGCATAACGGAGCTGGTCCACAAGGGTCATCTCACCATGCGGATTCTACTCGAGCGCATGTCCTACGGGCCTGCATGCCTGTATCATTTCGACGCCGGCTATATCGCTCCCGGCGGACCCTGCGATCTTGTGATTTTTGATGAAAATGAAAAATTCACGGCGGGCAGTTACGCTTCAAAGGCTGAAAACTCTCCGTTCACGGGTATGGAACTTTCCGGGCGGGTGCATATGACGATCTGCGGCGGTAAAGTGGTGTACAGAATAGCGTGATTACACAAGCACGGAGGCTGAGTTGTGAACCGCTGCGGTATCTTCGGGTGTACAGACTGGCATGATTACACATGCTGCGGCCGGAATATGGCGTGAAGCAGTGGCGGCTTCGATCATGATTACATACGCAGCTTCCGGAGCATAGCAGTGATGCGGTATAAGCTTCGAGCACAAATGTAATTTGATATATATCAGCCGCCAAGATGCATTGTCTGAAAGTCACAAAAGTACTGGTATAGGATGTGACAGTATGCTACAATTTTAACAATGAATCTGTTCTTTTCAAATAAAAACACTTATATAATATAGGAGGCATTTATGCTGAAAAATTTTGTCAAGTCAGCGCAGCCGGACAAGGAAGCCGTTAAAGCTGCGCTGAAGGTCGAACAGGCCAAGCTCGCTGCCAACCAGATGAGAATCAAGGAGGCCAAACTCCCGGTCATGGTCATTTTCGAAGGCTGGGGCAGCGCTGGTAAGGGAAGCGTGATGGGAGAAGTAATAAAGAGTATCGACCCGCGCTTCTTCAGGGTAGCTACGATGGATTCAGAACCGACGGAAGAGGAGAAGAGAAAACCGTTCCTGTACCGCTATTTCCTTGAAATCCCGGAAGCCGGTAAGTTCAAGTTCTTTGACACATGCTGGATGGAAGAAGTCACGGACGGCGTGCTCGAAGGGACCATCGACGAGGAGACGTACGCAAAGAGAATCAAGAGCATTAACATCACAGAGCGCCAGCTTACAGACAACGGCTATCTTGTCATGAAGTTCTTCTTCCACATTAGCAAGAAGGAGCAGAAGAAGAGGCTGGATCTTCTCCTCGCGGACAAGAATACAAAGTGGCGCGTCGATAAGGAAGATCTCTGGGAGAATGAGCATTATGATAAGTGCCTCGATGTGTACAATAAGTACCTTGAGGATACGAACCGTTCAAATGTTCCGTGGTACATCATCGATGCCAAGAACAAGAAGTGGGCAGAGCTTCAGGTCCTTCAGTTCCTGAATCTGGGCATAGACACAGCCATCAAGAATCATTCGCTGGCTGTTCCGATCCTGCAGAATACATTCCCGCTGAAGCCGATGCCGCTTCTTGATGAAGTTGATCTCAGCAAATCTTTGACGGACGAAGAGTACAAGAAAGAACTCGACCGTCTGCAGGGCGAGCTTCGCGCTCTTCACAACAAGCTGTATCGCAAGAAGATACCGGTCATCATCGCCTACGAGGGCATGGATGCGGCCGGCAAGGGCGGCAATATCAAGAGAATCACCGCAGCGCTGGATCCCCGCGGCTATGTCGTTGAGCCGATCGCCAGCCCGGAGCCGCACGAGAAAGCCCGCCATTATCTGTGGAGATTCTGGAACAGGCTTCCGAAGACCGGACACATCACCATCTTCGACCGCACCTGGTACGGCCGTGTCATGGTAGAGCGTCTCGAGGGATTCTGCACCGAGAACGACTGGCAGAGAGCTTACAACGAGATGAATGAGTTCGAGCGTGAGCTCACGGACTGGGGTGCAGTCGTCATCAAGTTCTGGGTACAGATTGACAATCAGACCCAGCTTGAGAGATTTACAGATCGTCAGAATACACCGGAGAAGCAGTGGAAGATCACCGATGAGGACTGGAGAAACCGCGAGAAATGGGATCTCTATGTTGACGCGATCAACGAGATGCTCCAGAAGACGAGCACGGTCAATGCTCCGTGGTACATTCTTGAATCTGTCGACAAGAAGTATGCCAGAATTAAAGCGCTTCAGATCGTCGTCGACGAGCTGAACAAAGCATGCAAGAATAAAAAATAAATAATGACTCTGCTCCTTAGGAAGAGTCATAGAGCGACACTTAATTTGCGACCATGAGGGGGCTGTCGATGACGGCCCCCTTTGTCAATATAAAGAGAGGATTGCGGACACATAAATGGAACATAAATTGAGACGACTCGACAGGAAACTGGCCTACAAGGGCGGCGTCCTCACATTTTACAGGGACACCATGGAGCTTCCGGACGGAAAAATCGAACAATGGGATTTTATTGACCACCCCCGCGGTGGGGCCTGTATTGTGCCGGTGCTGCCGGACGGAAAGATCCTCATGATCCATCAGATGAGACCGGCCATTGACCGCGAGACGCTGGAATTACCCGCGGGAGCAAGAGATTCCCTGACCGAGGATACCGCCGACACCGCAGCCCGCGAACTCCGCGAGGAGACCGGCTACACAAGCGATAAGATCAGCCCGCTGATCAAGCTGAAGACGGCGGTCGCCTACTGCAGCGAGTTCACCGACGGCTACCTTGCCGAGGATCTCGTTCCCGCGGACGGGCAGCACCTCGATGAAGCTGAAGAGATCAATGTTGAGGCATTCCCGCTCGAAATTCTCACGGAGAAAATCTATGCGGGTGAGATCCAGGACGCGAAGACAGTAGCCGGTATTATGGCCTATGCTGCAAAAATCGGCAGAGATAGTAGCAAGGACTGAGACAGCAGCGGTGCAAAGACTGCTCAGTGTGAGATGCCATGCCGGCTGCATGCGGTGAGATGCCATGCCGGCTGTGGGCGGTGAGATGCCATGCCGGCTAAAGGCGGTGGGATGCAAAGAAGTCTGAGGAAGAAGAATATGACGTTTAAGGAAGCTCTGGATTTTATGAATCGGTGGCACGGAAGCCGGCTCGGTCTATCGCGAATGCGTGAGATGGCGGAACGGATGGGTCATCCTGAGAATACACTTCGATATATCCACGTCGCGGGGACGAACGGCAAGGGATCCACGTGCGCCATGCTGGAATCTGTTCTTCGGGCAGCGGGGTATAAGACCGGCATGTTCACCTCCCCCTACCTTGAATCTATTCTCGAGAGCATCAGGATCGGCGGGCAGAATATATCGGAGAGTGACTTCTGCAGAGCGGTGGAAGAGGTGCGGACAGCTGTCTGCGGCGATATGCCGGGTCTTTCCGAGATGGAGGACAAGCCGACGGAGTTCGAGATATTGACGATGGCGGCATTTGCAGCATTTGCATATGCGGGATGCGACATCGTCATCATGGAAGTCGGAATGGGAGGAAGACTTGACTCCACAAACATTATTCCGGCCCCCGATGTCTGCGCGATCGTAAATCTGAGCCTCGAGCACACGCAGTTCCTCGGAGATACGCTGGAGAAAATTGCCTTTGAGAAGGCCGGCATAATTAAAAAGGGCTGCTATGTGGTCACATACCCTGTGGACAGCGAGGCGGAGGATGTTTACCGGACCGTATGCCGGGAGCGGGGAGCTTACTTATGCAGGGCGGATCTGGATTCTGTGATACCGGAGGGGGTGACAGATACCGGATCGGTGAGACAGCCGACCGAAGCAGCAAAGGGCAGAGTGCAGGGACAGATGTTTTCCTGGCATGAATACAGAAATCTTTTCACAGCGCTGCCCGGCAGGCATCAGATATCTAATGCGGTCATGGTGCTTGAGATCATCGGGAAACTGAGTAAGAAGGGCTGGAGCATACCCGAGACAGCTGTCAGAGAAGGCCTTGGCACAGTCTCGTGGCCGGCAAGGTTCGAGATCCTGTGCGAAAAGCCGCTTTTCATTCTTGACGGTTCCCACAATCCCCAGTGCATCGAAGCCCTCGAGGACAACCTGTCCGCATTGCTTCCGGATAAGAAGATCGTATTTCTCATGGGAGTCCTGGCGGATAAGGAGTACGATAAAATGCTGAAATATTTGCTCCCCCACGCAAAGGCCTTTGTCTGCGTTGCGCCTGACAATCCGAGAGCCCTTCCCGCGGAGGATCTGACGGACATCATCCGGATGTCGGCAGGCAACGCACAGTGCGGGCAGCGCGCCGGGGAGCTTACCGGTAAGCGGAGCGAACGGAGGGATGCAGGTGGTCTTGAAGTGGCTGCATTTGCAGAAAAAAGCATCGCGGACGGTGTAAAACGCGCTCTGCTCCTTGCGGGCGGAGGACCGGTCGTAGCCTGCGGCTCGCTGTACATGATGGGAGATGTCAGAAAGGAGTTCTTAAAATTGGCTGACAAGGAGAGATTGGATAGCTTCTTTAAATTTATTCTGGAGATCGACAAGGATAAGTTCATCGGCAGGCAGACGTATCTGTCGGACGGTGTGCGAAAGGAAAATGACGCTGAACACGCGTGGCATATGGCCATAATGGCATGGCTCCTTGCGGATTATGCAAATGAAAAAATCGACGTGGCAAAAACTATGCTCATGGTCCTTATCCACGATCTCGTGGAAATAGACGCCGGCGATACGTACGCCTA
Source organism: Lachnospiraceae bacterium (assembly GCA_017514845.1). Taxonomy (GTDB): domain Bacteria; phylum Bacillota; class Clostridia; order Lachnospirales; family Lachnospiraceae; genus Chordicoccus. The sequence goes on along the minus strand of JAFWIM010000048.1, from coordinate 44,451 downwards.
CGATGAGGCTGCCAGAGAAAGCCAGGCGGAGAGGGAGCTTGCGGCGGCGGACCGCATTTTCGGACTTCTTCCGGAGGATGTTGGCGTGAAAATGAGGGCGATCTGGGACGAATTCGAAGCATGGGAGACGCCTGAAGCCAAATTCGCCCGTGCGCTGGATAATTTTCAGCCGCTTATGCTCAACAATGCGACGGATGGGATCTCATGGGTCGAGCACGGTGTGAAACTCTCACAGGTCCTTGGGAGGAATGGGCGCTCAAAGTCCGGCTCGGAGAAACTTTGGGAGTATGCTTACAATAACTTTATCTGCCCGAACGTCGAAAAGGGCAGGATCATCGACGACGTCCCTGACGAGGAAAAGCCACAGTTCTGAGGCAGATCGAGGGCACGGATAGCGCCTGGAAGCAGATTGCGGGCACGATGGTGACCGAAAACAGACTGCAGGCAAGGGATAACGATCGGAAGCAGATTGCGAGAAGGGAGGCAAATGTATGGCCGGACCGGGAGGACCTGGAGGAGGAAGGGGGGGGGCGCTACCTCACAGAGGAGGAGAAAGCGGCCGCCCCGAAGGTAACAAAAGAACTCATAATAAGGATATTTTCCTATTTGAAGCCATACTGGAAACAGATGGTCCTGGTCCTTGCGGCCATTCTGGTGTCGTCGATCTTTACGTTGGCTCCGTCGGTACTGACAGGACGGATCATTGATGAAGGCCTGATTGCCAGGGACATGGAAGCGCTGATCAGACTGATCCTGCTGTCCCTCGCGGTCACATTTGCAGCCAACCTGATCGGCGTGCTGGAGAGCTATCTCAACACATGGATCGCGCAGCACATCACGTTCGATATGCGAAACAAAATGTACCGCCATCTGCAGAAAATGTCGCAGCGCTTTTTCACGACCAACAACCAGGGCGACATCATCACCCGCATGACAAGCGATATAGACGGCGTGCAGCGCACGATCACGAATACGATGACCAGCATTCTTTCCAATGCCATCACACTGACGGTGGCTGTCGTCGTCATGTACCGGGAGAACTGGATCCTCGCGACGGTCGGTGTGCTGATTATTCCGCTCTTTGTGATCCCCACCCGCAGGGCCGGTAAGACCAGATGGGATCTTACCCGGGAATCACAGGAGTGCAATGACGAGATCAACGGCATACTGAACGAAACCCTGTCCGTCAGCGGGCAGCAGCTGGTAAAGCTGTTCGGCAAGGAGCAGGCGGAGTATGAGAAATATGAGGCTGCAAATAAGAAGATGATCGGTCTCAACATCAAAGAGAGCATGGCGGGCAGGTGGTTCATGGTGGCCATATCTACATTTGCAAGCATCGGACCCATGCTGCTCTATCTAGTCGGCGGAATTCTCATGATGAAATACGACTCCAGCCTGACTGTCGGTGATATCACAGTTTTAGTAGCTCTGCTCGGCAAGATGTACGGCCCGGTCAACCAGCTGCTCAATATCCAGGTCGACTGGATACGGTCTATGGCCATGTTCACAAGGATCTTCGACTATTATGACATGCCGGTGGAGATCGAGAGCCCTCCGGACGCCGTCATACCGAAGGAGGCAACGGGCCGGGTGGATTTCGAGCATGTCGAGTTTTATTATGAACCCGAACGCAGGATCCTTAAGGATGTGAGCTTCTCTCTTGAGAGCGGTCATTCGGTGGCAATCGTCGGCCCTTCGGGTTCGGGCAAAAGCACTATGATCAATCTTATACCGAGAATGTATGATGTCACAGGTGGATGCGTAAAGTTCGAGGGAGTGGATGTGCGCAGGATCGATCTTGAATGGTTGCGTAGAAACATCGGAATAGTATCTCAGGAGACTTATCTCTTTAACGGCACGATACGCGATAATCTCCTGTACGCCAACCCGGACGCGACCGAAGCCGATCTCATTGAGGCCTGCCAAAAGGCAAATATCTACGACTTCATAGAAAAACAGGAGCTCGGTCTCGACACGATGGTCGGAAACAGAGGGCTCAAGCTGTCGGGCGGCGAGAAGCAGAGAATCTCGATCGCGAGGGTGCTCCTGAAAGATCCCGCGCTTCTGGTCTTCGACGAGGCGACGTCCGCGCTTGATTCTATCTCGGAGAATAAGATCCAGGAAGCAATCGATCCGCTGATCGCGTCGCGCACGAGTATCCTCATTGCCCACAGACTTTCCACGATTCTTGCGGCGGACGAGATCCTTGTCGTCAAGGACGGAGAGATTGTTGAGCGGGGTGAGCACGAAGTCCTGGTCGAAAAGGGAGGTGTGTACACCGAACTCTACGAGACACAGTTCAAAAAGGCCCTCGAGGTGGAGGGGAACCGGGAAAAAGGATGGGACGGGACCGTCTGGGATGACGGCCTGTATGAATAATAATGGGGCTGTCGCATTAAGGCGCGCTACCACTAAATATGGCAGACATTATTTGCAAATGTCTGCCATATTTAGTGGTGACGCAGTTTAACGCGGCAGCCCCTTGATATTAAAGATTGCTATTATCTGGATCTACCTGCCACCGGCGCAGCTTGCCGGCGGAGGTGCGGGGCAGCGGGGCCTCCTGAAGAATGACGTCGTAGATGCGCCCGCTGTGCGGTTTCATGCTGTTGAAATCTTCAACGACGGTGGCGATCGACTGATAGCGGTCCGATGACATGCCGCCTACGATCAGTACGGGCTTGTGATCCCTAAGGACCAGCGCAATGTCATCTGTCCCGATCATGGGCGCGAGAGCCTCCTCGTAGTCGGGGCAGAAGATCTTCGTGCCGTCCGGCAGTATGAGCAGGTCCTTTTTTCGTCCGGTGAGGACGAGCGCGCCGTCTCTTGTGAGAAATCCGAGATCGCCGGTGTAGAAGCGCTTTCCGTGGGCAGGAGTGAAACTCTCTTTGGGTGCAAATGTAAGATAACCCTCCATCATACAGGGCGTTGTCACCGAGATCTCACCGTCAGCTTCTATACAGATGTCGACATCCGGACATGGATACAGTTCGTTCGGTTCCGACAGGTTCTTGGTGATAGCCAGCCCGCTGGATGTCTCTGTAAGTCCGTAACCGACGTAAATTTTTCTGCCTGAGTTGCCCAGGGCGAGCGTCGTCTCGGTGTTTGGAGGAGCCGCCCCGATGAGTACGGTCGAGAGTTCCCTGTTCAGGCTCCTGCGCTGAACAAGTACGCTGATGATCGACGGAACGGTGGGAAGAATCGTCGGTCTGAAATGCTCGCAGTCGGCAAGAAGGTACTTGGACCCGCGGCCGAGAGCGACTGTCGCCCCGTAAGTGAGTCCCCAGAGAAGGCCGCACACAAAGCCGAAAACATGGGAGAACGGCAGAACGGAGAGCAGAACATCGTCGGGATGGCATGACAGCATACACTGACCGGAGTAAGTGCAGCGGAGGAGCGACCGCGGTGTCAGAACCACTGCTTTTGATTTACTTGTAGTTCCTGACGTGAAGAAGATGAGACAGCCCTCCTCACCGGCTTTATGACGGGGAAGCGCGAACGGATGCGGCTTCTTTGGTCTGCTTTCACACAGATACTCATAAAGATCCCTGTCGCTGCAGTGAATACTGTCGGGACATACCATTTTTGTGATGGTGGCCAGCGTCTCATCATTGAGAGATTCATCGGCAAGCACCGTATCGCAGCCCGCTACGGCACAGGCGAAAATATTGACGATGGTCCGGACCTCGTGATCTGTCACGATCAGACGGCGCACAGCCCTTTCACTGCGGATGTTTTCCGCTTCCCGTCGGATGAGTCCGGCAAGCTCGCTGTATGAAATTGAGGATATGGGATCGCCGTAGAGCAGAGCAGGTGCGCTGCTTAGCGACCAGTCCTCAAGAAGCTCTGAAAAAGTTCTGTAAATCTGCATGGGAAATCCTCAGGATATTTGGTAATTATGCTGATTATATTTTAATACATTCGAGAAATTCCTTCCATATAAAAACGGGTATTTGACGGATAAAGTGAGAAATACTATAATGATTTGCATTGCAAATGCCATCAGAGCAGAGATAATTAGAAAGGGGCTTCTTATGTTAGACAGATGTGTTATCAGAATACTGACGGCCATGCTGGCGGTATGCCTCATGGGCAGCATGCCGGTATATGCGGCTGTGTCACCGTGTGAAGATTTGATCATTACTGAAGCAGATGATGTATCTGGGGAAATCGTTTCGGAGACAGAGAAAGCCGCGGATGAGATGTCCGGGGAGAACTCTCAGGAGACAGAAAGTGTCGCGCCGAATGCAGCTGCGGAGGAAGAATCTCCCGAAGCCTGCGTGTCCCTGATTTCTGAGGAACTTGCGGGTTCCTACTGGTATTACTTTATTGAGACCGGAACACAGTATAATTTTAAGTGCAGCAACATAACGGACTATAACTGTTATATGTTCACACCGGAAGAAGAAGGGACGTACAGGGTGGATCTGATGAAGACGACCGGCCGCGTGAGCGGGACTGTGTATACTTCTGAAGATTCCATTTCCATGAATGAGACAGACGACTGGATGGAGTATTATGATGAAAACGGGTATCATATTGCAATAAGTCTGAAGGCAGGTCTGAAATATATCTTCAAAATATATCCTGATACCGACAGGGTCGACAAGGGAATATTCAGGATCAATAAGACGACAAAGGAAGTAGTGTCCGCAAAAGCAACCTTAAAAAGCGGCAGATACCTGACGGTAAGAAGCCCCGAGGACGGTGCGTGGCACGTGAACGATGACGGCAGCGTTGATTACGAAGTGTGGGATTTCAAGCCCGAAAAGCTTCTTGATCTCTATACTGTTGACATCAAATTCACTGATGGCACGAGCCTTAAGTGGTCGTATTCAGACAAAGGAGCGTATGTCGGCTCGACCTACTTTGTGATGAGAGTGAAGCAGGATATTGAAAACTGGGTCGTCGGGGAAGATGCCTACTGTGATCTATGGTTCAGCAAAGATGTCGGATACATGAGAGTCAAGATCCCGTATCTTTTCTTCACGGATGTTGAGGATCCGACAAATCCGTATTATACGGCTATATACTGGGCGGCATCGAAGGGAATAACAAAAGGCTACAGTGACAATACTTTCGGAATTGACAGGACCTGTACCAGGGGTGAGGCAGTCATGTTCCTCTGGAGGCTCATGGGCAAGCCGGAGCCCAAGGCACAGACGAAGAGCCCGTTCACGGATGTCAGTAAAACACGCGCCTTCTATAAGGCTATTCTGTGGGCTTCGCAGAAAGGCATAACCAAGGGCTTCGGTGACGGCACGTTCGGAATCGACAGACAATGTACCCGCGGACAGATCATGATGTTCATCTGGAGGGCTAAGGGTATGCCGGCTCCGAAGAAGGCCGCCAAATCTCCATTCAGTGATGTTCCCAAAACGCATGTATTTTACAAAGCGATTCTCTGGGGATCCCAGAAGGGAATCACAAAGGGCTTTGCTGACGGTACATTCGGTATAGACAAGAACTGCACACGAGGTCAGATCGTGACATTCCTGCACAGAATCAAATAAAGCGCGATCTGCAGGCTGTGCTCTGCGGGCAATCGGGTTTCAGGTATGGTCATCTGGCTCGAGTGTCCGGATGAGATGCAGCCTGTATTTTTCTGTCATCGCCTGTGCCTCGCCGAGGGACCACGGGTTCCAGACCATATCCGGGGCATGGGCATCGGCACCGTAGATCACATCACAGCCCACTTCGCCGGCAATTTCCCAGAACTGCGGGTGAGGATAATTTCTGCCGTCATAGAGACCGAGAAAATTGAGTTCGAGCGGGATGTGAAGAGATTTGGCACTTTCGCAGAGCTCTCGCATGTATCTGTCATATATCTCAGCGGGACCGATGAAATTAAAGAGATCAGGATGGGCAAAATACGCAAACCGGCCGGTCTCCATAGCTTCTTTGGTCTGCTCGACATAGCGGGCGAGCTTTTTTTCACTTGCCGTCGGCATTCCGCTGTATGCTTCGCCGCGCTCATTTCCGAGAAAATGCTGGCCGAGCAGCAGGTACTCGATCGGATAGTTATCGATGAGACGGAGCAGGTCACTGAAATAGGCCGGGTAGTATTCGACCTCTAAGCCGATGCGGATATCGATGTCGTCCCGATACTCATCTCTGAGCATCTCAAGCGTCATGACATAATCGTCGAGCTGGTCGATCCGCATCCGAAATCCCGATGAATATCCGTCGGGAAACGGGTAGGGCGTGTGATCTGAGAATCCAAGAATTCTGATTCCATGATCGATCGCGTTCTCAATGTAATCACGCTCGGTCCCCGACGCGTGTCTGCACCGCCAGGTGTGCGTGTGATAGTTGGCTTCCATTTTCAGATCGTCGTTTTTATATGCTCTTGATTTTCCTAACATACGTTTTATGAATCTCTCCGGGTGTATGACCATGATTCATTCCTCCATATGAGTATGATACTTCCGCCGGGGCTTTTGTGACAAGCGATATCAGACAAAGCAGAGTGTTTTTTGCGATATCAGTGCGAGGGGAATATGTCTCCTTGATTTAGGACCGGCCAGATGATACCATGGGTAATGACTCGAATGCTTGATTTTGCGCAGGATCCGGGTCATTGACGGATGAGATAAGACACATGATTGGAGACTCAAAGAGAAGAAAACCGATATTTTGCATTGCGCCGGAAGGAGAACAATTGTGAAGAAAATATTGATGAGATCCGTATCTGCTGCTTGCGCAGCCATCCTCTGTTTCCAGGCGGCAGCCGGACATGTATACGCATCTTCGCCGGTGGAGGAGGCCGCCGTCGTGGAGGATGCGGCGGAGGTTCTTTATGACATGGATGTGGCTGATGCGCCAGAAGTGCCGGACTCTTATGAAGCGGCGGAATCACCGGAGATACCTGAGGCTCAGGGAGACGATGAAGAGAGCCGGGAACGGTCCGAGATCATGACAGGGGTTTCGGATGCCACCTGGACCGTCGGGACCAATGTGAAGGCACAAATCAATTCCGGAAACCTGTATTTTATTTCTGATAACGGACATCTCTATGATACCTGGAAGGAAATAATCGGAGATGCTGTGCTGTCAGTGGAGAGCGTCAGTCTGAGCGGCGGAAAAATGTACCTGCCGGAGGACTCTTCATTTCTCTTTGAGAACATGGTTGGGCTTAAGAGTATAAATTTAGCGGGTGCGGATACATCTGAGGTCACTGACATGGCCGGTATGTTCGCGGACCTCTCCGAATTGACAGAGCTCGATCTCAGCGGATTTGACACGTCCGGAGTAATTTATATGGATCAGATGTTCTACGGATGCAGTGCTCTTGCGACACTGAATCTCGCTGGATTTTCAACGGCCGGCGTCACGGACATGGAGGAGATGTTTTACGGCTGTAAGAGCCTTGTCCGGCTTGATCTCAGCGGCTTTAATACATCTAAGGTGGCGTACATGAGCTCAATGTTCTCAGGCTGCGGAAATCTCACGGAGCTTGACCTGAGAAATTTTGATGCGACAAAGGCGACAGCGGATGATATGTTCCTCGGCTGCGGAAAGCTTGCCAAACTGGTGACACCGAAACTCAGCAGCAGTTCCATAAGCCTTCCTAAGACCATGTATGATGCGGCGGGGAAATCATATACTTCGCTGCCCGTGCTCACTTCGAGCAAAACGCTTACTTCCGTTAAACCTACAGTCACACCTGCTCCGACGCAATATGCGTTTTCCGATGTTCAGAATCCGAGGCACGCCTACTTTAACGCCATTTACTGGGCTGCGTCCTGCGGCATTACTAAAGGCTATCCCGATGGAACATTCGGCATCGACAGATCCTGTACGCGCGGTGAGATGATGATGTTCCTCTGGAGATATGCAGGCAAGCAGGAACCGAAGACAGTTTCGAAATCTCCGTTCAAAGATGTGCCGAAGACCCACACCTTCTATAAGGCTATTCTCTGGGGATCCCAGAAAGGGATCACAAAGGGATACTCTGACGGAACGTTTGGCATTAACAGAAACGTCAGCCGTGGGGAGTGCATGATGTTCCTGTGGAGACTCAAGGGCAAGCCCGCTCCGAAGACAGTATCGAAGTCCCCGTTCACGGATGTTCCGAAGAATCATGTCTTCTACACCGCTATTCTGTGGGGAGCCCAGAAGAAGATTACGACCGGCTATACATCCGGAGAGAAGAAAGGGACGTTCGGTATCGATGAGAACTGCACGAGAGGCCAGATCGTGACCTTCCTTTACAGAGCAAAATAATATCAGCTTATGGGGCTGCCGCACCTGGCGCTTCGTCATTGCCTGCAGCAGGCGGTATTTGCAAATGTCTGCTGCCGGCGTTGACCGGACCGTCCGCGCGGCAGCCTCTTTGAATCAGCGCCGCAAATCAGAGAGCATGGACAGATGGTAAGATTTTACGGAAATCAGCCTGAAAATGGTAGGATATTACGGACTTTGATAAAATCCATTTACATAACATCCCGCATCTGCTACTCTTTTTACACTATCTTTTATAGAAGCATTTCCACCTGTTTTCCCGATCAGAGACAATCGAATATGTAACCCCGGCCGCGAAAAAATGGGGCTGCCGCAGATGCGGCATGGATAAGATGCGTATGGATTCTATCCATATGTTTCATTAGTGTACCCAAAATCGTGATAGGCGGGCAGCTGCCACAGAGCAGATAAACTATGTAAGGAAAGGAGCAGTCATGCAGGATCTCTACCGAGAGCTCCGAAAGGAGCTGATGGCCCGTCTTGCTCTGGCGGGTGAAGTCACCGACAGACAGATTAAGAGCATCATTACAGAGATTGTCATAGAGGCCGGAAAGGAACGCTATATGACTCTAAAGACGCGCTCGGATATCTCCAGGGAGCTTTTTTATTCCGTCCGCAGGCTGGATGTGCTTCAGGACCTCATCGATGACAGGCAGGTCACTGAGATCATGGTGAACGGTCCGAACTGCATCTTTGTGGAGCGGGCGGGGAAGCTCACGCGCGTAAACGGCGGATTTTCATCGCCGGAGAAGCTTGATGACGTCATACAGCAGATCGTCGGCAAGGTGAACCGCGTTGTCAATGAGAGCAGCCCGATTGTCGACGCGCGGCTGCCGGACGGGAGCCGCGTGAATGTGGTCACAGCTCCGGTCGCACTCGAGGGACCTATCCTCACGATCCGGAGATTTCCGGACGTGCCCATCACAATGGATATGCTGATCGGTTACGGCAGTATCACCGGGGAAGCGGCAACATTTCTCGAAACGATGGTTCGGGCGGGCTACTCCGTCATCATTGGCGGCGGGACAAGCGCCGGCAAGACAACTTTTCTGAATGCCCTGTCCAACTATATACCGAAGACCGAGCGCATTATCACTATAGAGGATAACGCCGAGCTGCAGATTCAGGGCGTCCCGAACCTGGTCCGCATGGAAGCTAAGCAGGCTAACATGGAGGGAAACGCGGAGATTACGATCCGCGATCTGATAAAATCGAGCCTTCGAATGCGTCCTGACCGAATCATCGTAGGAGAGGTCCGCGGCGGGGAGGCTGTCGATATGCTGCAGGCTTTCAATACAGGGCACGACGGCTCCCTCTGCACTATCCACGCCAACAGCACCTATGACATGCTCTCGCGTCTCGAGACCATGGTCCTCATGGCATTTCCGCTTCCGCTCGCGGCTATCCGACGACAGATCGCCTCGGGCGTAGACATCCTGATCCATCTGGGGCGTCTTCATGATCACTCGAGAAGAGTTCTGGAGATTGCCGAGGTCGACGGCATGGATGGAGATGAAGTCAGGATCCACAATCTTTTTACGTGGAACGATGAGAAAGAAGTACTTGAGAAGACCGGTGAGCTTGCCCATCGCCTGAAACTGATACGGAGCGGAGCCGGGGAGAGTTTTTGATGTGCGGAGCTGCAGGTAAGAGGTCGCGGAAATGGCACAGGAGAAGGTGAGAGAAATGAAACACAGAGGACCGGGCGGTGACAGACCCGGAACGAACAGAAAAAGAGCTCTCGCGGGAATGAGAAGAGAGTATCTGGAGGGAGGACTCCTTGGGGCGATGCTGGTCATTGTCGTGAATCTTCTCTTTTACAGGAGATGGTGGGTCACTTTTCCGCTCGCCCCGCTGGGGGTCTATGCTGCGCGGATGCACATTAAGTCACGGATCCTTGCCGGTAAGCGGCAGCTTAGGGGCGAGTTCCGGGAGGCTCTCAGCTGCCTTTCGGTCTCTCTTCGCGCAGGCTACTCCGTGGAGAACGCGATCAGGGAGACTGCCGGTGATCTGGCGGATATTCTGGGACCCGAAGCAGAAATGACGAGGGAGTTTGCCTATATGTACTCACCGCTTCTCGTCTCGGTCCCGGTCGAAGCCCTGCTGCTCGACTTCGCGGCCAGGTCAGATCTGGAGGATATTGAGTCATTTGCTGCAGTGTTCGCCGCGGCCAAAAGAACCGGAGGCAGTCTCGTTGAGATCATTTCGCGGACTGCGCGCATTATCAGCGACAAAATCGATGTTGAGCGGGAAATTGAGACGTCTCTTGCCGCAAAAAAATATGAGCAGAGGATTATGTCGGTGATGCCCTGTGGGATCATTATCTATATGGAGGCCGCATCCCCGGGCTTCCTCGATGTCATGTACACGACGACGTTCGGCATGCTGGCCATGACGGGCTGCCTTCTCGTCTATGCCGGAGCAGTTTACTGGGGATCCAAAATCGTCGACATCAGAGTCTAGGAGGTCAATATGAGAATGCTGATGATCCACGCGGCGGTGTGCGCCGGGTTTGTCGTTCTTTTTGTGTGGAGCGGCGGCACATTTGCAGCCGCTGCTTCCCGAATCAATAAAATGTTCCTCGCCCCGCTCGACCTTCCCGACAGGTCGGTGCGAACGGCTCTCCTCATTGTATTTGCCGCAAATGCCCTCGGCGCATGCGCGCTCTGGAGCGAATGGTCATCCAGCACTGTCAGGGACGGCTATCTGGTCCGCGAAGAGTACGGCGGAACATCATACACGGAAAATCTGGAAGTGAAAGTGGAGGGAAAAAAGGAGAGCGTTGAGCTTCAAGTGCCGCCGAGGGTACGAACGGAGGAAGAAGTTTCGGCGCTCCTTGCCGCCGCCTGCGCTGACCTTCCGGACCTGGTCCTTGGGGGCATGCCTGCCTCCCATGTGGACCGGGACCTTCTTCTGGTCGGCAGTATGGGTGATGAGGGAATCACCGTGTCCTGGATGACGAGCAGCCCGTCTGTGATCGACTGGGACGGAAAAATAAGCCGCGATGTGTCTCCGGCGGGCAGTGACGTGCGCCTCACCGCCGAACTCTCCCTTGATGGCTCTATGAGGGAAATCACCATGGATGTCACGGTCTATCCCAGGAAACTCACGGCGGCGGAAAAGCTGCGTGACAGTGTGGAGCGGGCTGTCGATTCGGAGAACACAGGGACAGCAGGGGATGAAAGGCTCCTTCTTCCGGAGGAGATTGACGGAAGACCTGTGCACTGGTCCCTGCCTGACTCATCGACCGGGTTCATGATCCTGATCATGGGGATGCTCACTTCGGTCCTTTTTCTCTTTTCGAGAGTGCAGAACCGGGGAATCGAGCTGGACAGGAGAAAACAACAGCTTATGCGTGATTATCCAAACGTCATAAGCTATCTTGTGCTTCTCCTCAATGCGGGCATGAGTATGCGCATGGCATTTGCAAGACTTACTATCGATTATGAAAAAAGTCTCAAAGGGGGAGGGCAGGTGAGAGAGGGGTATGAAGTCATCGCGAAGGCCTGCCATGAGATGGAAAAAGGAGTGTCAGAGCTTGATGCCTACATGCACATCGGGCAGAACACACCTGAGATTCGGTATAAGACATTTTCGACACTGCTCGTACAGAATATGCGAAAAGGCAGCCGCGAGCTCACGGGCATCCTTGAGCGGGAGGCTGCGGAAGCTTTTGAGGAGAGAAAAAAGCAGGCACGGATCCTGGGCGAGCAGGCCGGCACCAAGCTCATGTTTCCCATGCTGCTCATGCTCGGCGTTGTCCTCGTGATCCTTATGGTGCCTGCTTATATGTCGTTTCAGTAATCGGATACGCGCAGTGTGTTTACAGAAGTCTTCCGTGTTTTATCACTTGCAGGACTGTGAGATCGTCACTCAGAAGAACCACGTCCGCGTATTTGCCCGGCTCCAGAGTGCCGTAATTGTCAAGAATTCCGAGAGCCCTGGCCGGGTGAGAGGTCGCGCAGGCGACCGCTGTCGTGAGAGGAATTCTCATTTCGAGTACGGCGGTGCGCAGGCAGTCCATGAGATTAGAGACAGAACCGGCAATTGTTCCGTCCAACAGCCTGCAGTAACGGCCTCGCTTTGTGATCGGCTGACCGCCGAGTTCATATTGACCGTCCGGCATTCCCGCCGCGCGGAGACTGTCGGAAATCAGGATCATGCGCTCCGGTCCGTTGAATTTAAAGGCTGCTCTCACCATGGACGGATGGATGTGAATGCCGTCAGAGATTATTTCCACGCTCGCATGGGGACTGTCCGCGACGGCGCCGGGCACGCCGGGCTCACGGTGAGTGAATCCGGTCATGGCGTTAAAGAGGTGGACCGCATGGCAGGCTCCGCACGACAGTGCATCCAGGGCTGTATCATAGCCCGAATTAGTGTGGGCCAAAGAGACGTTTGTGAAGCTGCTCGCTTCGGCGATGTACTCTCTGTAATTCGGGTTGCACTCAGGTGCCAGCCCCATGAACTTGACAAGTCCTCTGGCCGCGTCCTGGAATCTGCGGGCTGTGCCGGCATCGCACGGGATAATATAGTCGGGATTCTGAGCTCCCTTTTTGGCGACGCTGATGAAGGGACCTTCCATGTTGATGCCGACCAGATCGGCACAATCCGAGTAGCTCTCCGGATCATTAGAAGCGGCGTCCCTGAAATCGGCCATATTAGACAGAATACTGCAGAGTCGATCGACCGGCAGAGTGAGTGTGGCGGGACAGATGGCCGTGATGCCGGAAGCAGCCTCGTACTGCGCAATACGGCGGACTGTCTCAAAGCCTCCGTCGCAGACGTCGAGCCCCAGCGCTCCGTGGAAGTGAATATCGATGAGACCCGGAATTGCATATGCACCGGAGCCGTCTATGATTACTTCATCCGAAGAAGAAGCTGTCTCGTTCGATGCGATTTCCACAATGCGGTCACCGTCGATTCGAAGTGCCCTGTCGCTGAATTTTTCGTCTGCTCCGTACAGTTTAATATTTTTGATGATCATGACAGATCCTCCTTCAAAGGGATTTATAAATGCTGCCTGCCCACCGGGGGCAGGTTTTTCTACATATATATTACAACAAGAAACCGGGGCCGGTCAAAATCGTCAAATGGTATTTAAAAAGCGGAAAAGGTACTTTAAATGCACGAATATGCAAGAAATATACATTTTTCGATCCTGCTGGAATATCAATAACACTTTTATGCTATAATAAATTTAATCTCTGACGCAGAATTCTCGTGACTTTAGTCGTGAAATGAATGTGCAAAGTGAAACCCGTCTCTGACGTGGGATGCAAACCCGCGTCAGAGATTAAATGCCTCAGCTGCACAATGCTCCACTGGAGCATTGTTACGCATGCTTAGGCACGGCGGATCGCAGCCGCGCAACAGGGAAGGTGCTTCGCACCCTGCGCGGCGCGGCAAGAACGCCGAGGCGTTCTTGATTTGTAGCCGCGCAATGATGAAGGTGCTTTGCGCTTCGCGCAGCTCGCGCGCGATCAGAGATCGCGATTTACGATTTGCTTGTATTATACCATAGTGGGAGATGACTATGCCGAAACAGAGAGAAAAGATCGAATTCAGATATTATAATATCCCCGCCGGCACATATGTACTGCCGAAGATCGGTCCCGGGTGGGAACAGGAATACGGACTTGGCATGAACGGCATGCTGCATTTTCACAATTATCTGGAGATCGGTTACTGTTATCACGGGAGCGGAAGACTCGTTATTGAGGACCGCGAATACCGCTACAGTGACAATATGTATTCATTCATCCCCAAAAATGTCCCGCACACGACAATCAGTGATCCGGGGAATAAATGCAGCTGGGAGTTCCTCTTTATCAATCTGGAGGGATTCATCCGCGACGAATTCAGATCCGAGTACCTTTCAAGGGAAGATACTCTTCGCATTACGAGCAAGCGGGGGACGCTCAAGTCAATGAAGAATCATCCTGTTATGGGAAATCTTATCAGGAACATACTGAGGGAGTGCCATGAACCGGATGCATACAGTCAGGAGAGCATGAAAGGCTACCTGTATGCTCTGATTATTGAGGTGCTCCGTCTGGACGAGGAGCGGGAGAGCGCAAAGCGTACCAATCGGATCAATCGGTATATAAAAAGCGCTGTCGACTATATAGGACAACATTTTACTGAGGATATCAAAATTCGGCAGCTTGCCGAGAGCTGCGGGCTCAGTGAGAGCCACTTCAGGAGAATATTTGTCGAGAGCGTCGGAATGAAGCCGGTCGAGTATCTGAATCTGGTCAGGATCGAGCGGGCATGCGACCTCATAAGGAAGGGAGAGCACTCTATTGAGGACATCTGCTACGAGGTGGGATACCAGACACCATCGACGTTCAACCGAAATTTCAAGATCGTCATGGGGGTATCGCCGAGCGTGTTCAAAAGTATGAAAGGGACGGCAACGCCCCTCTCAATGTTCAATATTTCAACAGAAAAAGGGTGGGAGGGATTCCAATTTCTTCAGATTGAATGATCGAATATGCAATAATACGGGTTGATAATCAGTAGAGTTTAGCAAATGAATAAAGTATAATGACAATTAGATTAAAGGAATGGTCTGGCTGACCGTCAAAATGCACAAATTAGTGTGCAATTTTGGTCTTCAGACAAAGAAAAAGGAGGTATCTATGAAGAAAAAACTTTTATCAGTTATGCTCGTAGGAGCTATGGTCGCTTCTCTGGCAGCATGCGGTGGTGGATCATCGAGCTCGGGCGGAGCTGCTCCGGCAGGCGGTGAGAGCACTGTGGCAGCGGTCACATCCGGCGGTGAGCACACTCTGACAGTTTCCGCATGGGACCACAACTTCAACATCCCGGCTCTCGAAGCAGCAGCAGAGGACTACAAGGCCAATGTAGATCCGGACTTCGAACTGGTCATCAATGAAGTTTCCGGTTCTTCCGACGTTGAGACAGCCATCACAACAGGCGGCAGTGCAGGCGATTACAGCCAGCTGACAGACATTGTCCTGTTCCAGGATCACTACATTCAGAGATACGTTGCTGATTATCCGGACGCATGGGTCCCGGTAGAAGGCGCTGATATTGACTGGTCCGATTTCGGTGAGGAAAAACTTTCCTACAGCATGATCGACGGACAGCATTACGGTGTTCCGGTAGACAACGGCACGGCTATTTTCGCATATCGTATCGACCTTCTTGAAGAAGCCGGCTACACACTTGACGATGTTACAGACTGCACATGGGCAGACTGGATCAAGATCGGCGAAGATGTATTCAACAAGACAGGCAAGTACCTCCTCTCCATGGACGGCGACGGCAATGACCTTCCGTACATGATGCTTCAGGCTGAGGGCGCTTCCCAGTGGAAAGACGGCGAGCCGTTCATCACCGAGAACGAGACAATGGTCGAGATCATCAACGTTATCGTTGAGGCAGTTCAGAAGAATGCTCTGTATCTTGCAAATGACTGGTCAGACTACACAGATCAGACAATCCAGGGCGACATGGTAGCCGGTGTCATGAACGGCAACTGGATCATCCCGACAATTGAGCAGGTAGCTGAGAACTCCGGTAAATGGGAAATCACAAACATCCCGACACTGAACGGCGGCGGCGGATATGCTGCAAACGGCGGATCTTCTCTGTATATTACAAGCAACTGCGCAAATGTTGACCTTGCCAAGGATTTCCTTGCAAAGACATTCGGCGGCTCCACAGCTACATATGACAAGGCTCTGAAGGATGGCGGCGTCATCACATGCTGCATCTCCGCAGGTCAGTCCGAAGTTTACCAGGAAGGCGTTGACTACTTCAACGGCCAGCCGATCTACACAGATATCGTTGCCATGGGCGCAAACGTTCCGGTCGTAGAGCAGAGTGACTATCACTACAGCTGCCGCAGCCTTATCGCTGCAGCAATCATCAATGTACTTCAGAACGGCTACTCAACAGAGGATGCCCTGAAGGAAGCTGAGGACCAGCTGAGATTCGAGATGGGTCTGTAATGAGACGATAACGTTCCGGACCTTGAGTTTACAAAACTTTATACTTAATAGTTGCTGATTGATTTAGACAAATTAAAACGGGGAACCGGTATTCCGGTTCCCTGTTCATTCCAAAGGGGGGATACACCTTGAAATCCAAGAGTGTCACTGCTAAACAGGAAAGATGGGGCTGGTTGTTCCTTATACCGGCGACACTTCTCATCTGTATCATGAGCTTCTATCCCATAATTCAGGCATTCTTAACATCATTCAAGACCGGTTCCAGCGCGAATATGAAGTGGGCCAGTCCGATCATCTATAACTACTCCAGAATGTTCTCGGATAAACTGTTCATCAGATCCGTTGTAAATACATTCTTCTACCTTATTGTTCAGGTCCCGATCATGCTGATCCTCGCTATTCTTCTGGCTCAGCTGCTGAACAACAGAGACCTCAAGTTCAGGGGCATTTTCCGCACATGCGTGTTCCTTCCGTGCGCAACGGCTCTGGTCTCCTACTCACTGATTTTCAAGTCCCTCTTCGCCACACAGGGTCTTATCAACTCGATCCTGCAGGCCCTGCATATCACGAGCCAGAACATTAATTTCCTCGGAACAGCAGGAACAGCGAAGATGGTCATCATCCTTGCTCTGATCTGGAGATGGACAGGCTACAACATGGTATTCTATCTTGCAGGTCTTCAGGGAATTGAGTATTCCGTGTATGAAGCTGCCAAGATCGACGGCGCAAACGGCTGGAAGACTTTCTGGAACATCACGGTTCCGCTTCTCCGTCCGACAATTATCATGACATTCATTATGTCCATCAACGGCACACTGCAGCTGTTCGATGAGTCAGTCAACCTGACGTCCGGCGGCCCTGCGAACTCGACGATCACAATGTCCCACTATATTTACAACAACTCCTTCGGACAGGGTGTCGCGAATTTCGGTTACGCATCGGCTATGTCGTTCTTCGTCTTCATCCTTGTTGCAATCCTTGCAATCATTAACCTGAAAGTAGGTGATACACGTGACTGAGTATAAGAATCGTTCTATGATCCAGAGAAGGCTGATCCCTTCCTACATCTTCCTCACCATCGTATCATTCATTTCAGTGTTCCCGCTTTACTGGATGATCACCGCAGCGACGAACAAGAGTGTTGACGTTGCCCGCGGTAAAATCGTGTTCGGCAGCTATCTGATGGAGAACTGGGCAAGGCTGAACCAACTCCAGGATCTCGGCGGAGCTATGAAGAACTCTTTTGTCTATGCTCTGGTACAGACGATCCTCGCTCTTTTCATCTGCTCCCTGGCAGGTTTCGGATTCGAGCTTTACCACGATAAGAAGAAGGACTTCCTGTTCGGGGTTCTCCTTATGGCCATGATGGTCCCGGGCGTCGCGACGATGATCCCGCTCTTTAAGATGATGTCTAAGCTCGGTTTCCTGAATACTGTGTGGGGCTTCATGCTTCCGGGTATTTCGACTCCGTTCCTTATCATGATGTTCCGGCAGAATTCCAGAAACTTCCCGATCGACATCATGGAGGCAGCGCGTATTGACGGTCTCTCTGAAGTGCAGATTTTCTTCCAGATGTATCTGCCGGTCATGAAGGCCACTTACGCGGCAGCGGCCGTTATCACATTCATGAACGCATGGAACGCGTATCTGTGGCCGAGAGTCATCATGACGGACAAGAAGGCCCAGACAATGCCGATGCTGATCGCCAACCTGGCGGCAGGCTACACCGTTGACTACGGTGTTTTGATGCTCGGCGTTCTTTTCTGCTCGATACCGACAATGATCATTTTCTTCGTACTGCAGAAGCAGTTCACAGAGGGTATCACCGGCGCAGTTAAGTAATCAGTCTGACAAAGTCGGCGGGGCATATGCCGCACACACGTATGCCCTGCTGTTTTTTTACGCAAAAACAGGCAGTTTTTGAGAAAATGAGGGAAAGATACAGTTTAAGAGGGAATGGATATGGCAGAATTTTGCTATGAAATTGTTAAGGATCCAAAAGTATTTATGCAGAACCGGCAGAGCGCCCACTCGGATCATGAGTTCTACAGCAGCAGGGAAGCAGCGGCAGCAGGAGTGTCAGATTTTAAGTACAGTCTGAACGGAATCTGGAGATTTGCCTATGCCAGGAATTATGAACTGGCCCCCGCAGATTTCTGGAAAAAAGAGTTCGATACGAGAAAATGGGATACGATCAGGGTCCCCGCCCACATCCAGATGGAGGGGTACGGTCATCCGCAGTATACAAATGTGCAGTATCCCTGGGATGGATATGAGGATATACGCCCGGGTGAGATTCCCGAGAGCTTTAATCCCGTTGCAAGCTATGTAAAGTACTTTGATCTTCCTGACTTTATGCGAGGAAGAAGAGTTTTTGTGTCCTTCCAGGGGGCGGAGAGCGGTCTCGCCCTGTGGCTGAACGGACATTATGTCGGCTACGCCGAGGACAGCTTCACGCCGTCGGAATTCGAGCTGACAGATTTCATTGATTCTCATGGGGAGAATAAACTGGCAGCACAGGTCTTCCGCTTCACTGCGGGCAGCTGGTGTGAGGATCAGGACTTTTTCCGGTTCTCCGGCATTTTCAGGGATGTCTATCTCTACGCTATTCCGGAAGTTCATATAAGAGATCTTAAGATTCAGACTCTGCTCGACGATTCTTACCGCAACGCGATGCTTTCTGTGGACCTTGACAGTATCGGTGAAGGCAGGGCGGAAATGAATCTTTATGACGGCGCTGAAATCATAGCCAGCGGTAAGGCAGACCTCGGCGGGGGCGATTCCCGGGTATCCATTCCGATCACTGCTCCGAAAAAGTGGAGCGCGGAGAATCCGGTTCTCTACAGATTGGAGATCACGATTTTTGACGCGGGTGGAACAACCTGCGAATTCATCCGTGAGAAAATCGGTTTCCGCAGATTTGAGATAAAAGATCATGTGATGTGCCTGAACGGAAAGCGAATTGTGTTCCGCGGTGTCAACCGACATGAGTTTTCAGCCGGAAGCGGGCGTGTGGTCACGTATGACGATATGGTGACAGATGTCAGGACGATGAAACAGAATAACATCAACGCGATCCGCACGAGCCACTATCCGAACCGGACGGAACTTTACAGACTCTGTGACGAATACGGAATCTATATGATAGATGAGACGAACCTTGAATCCCACGGTGTGTTCAACGCGGTGGGAAGGGGACTTGAACCGCTCGAGTTCGCTGTGCCCGGAAACAGGCCGGAGTATGTGCAAATGCTGATCGACCGCGCAAGATCCATGTATGAGAGGGACAAGAACCACCCCGCTATTCTCATCTGGTCCTGCGGAAATGAGTCGTTTGGCGGAGAGGATATTTTCAAAATGCACGAGGCTTTCCGTGCATGGGATCCGACAAGGCTGGTCCACTATGAGGGAATTGCCTGGGACAGAAGATATCCCGGTACGTCCGATATAGAGAGCACGATGTACACCCCTGTCAGTGATATCATTGAATTTTTGAGAGAAAACAGAGATAAACCCTATATCAACTGTGAGTACGCGCACGCGATGGGCAATTCCTGCGGCGCTATGCACAAGTATACCGATCTCACAGAGACGGAGCCTCTCTATCAGGGAGGATTTATCTGGGATTATATAGATCAGGCTGTCGTCACAAAGGACCGTTACGGCAGAGAGTTCCTCGGCTATGGAGGAGATTTCGGCGACAGACCGCATGACGGGAGTTTCTCGGGCAACGGCATAGTGTACGGGAAGGACCGTGCTCCGTCGCCGAAAATGCAGGAAGTCAAGTACAATTATCAGGCCATTAAAGTCAGATTCGACGGGTCAGAGCTCGTCATAAAGAATAATAATCTGTTCACGAACACAGATGCGTACAGGTGCGTTTGCAGACTGGAAAAAGAGGGTAGGCTGATAGAGCGGAGAGATCTTCGGATGGACATTCCACCGCTGACGGAGCGCCGCATGGAAGTCCCGTTCGATATAAGCGGTCAGGACGAAGAATATACCATCACGGTGTCCTTTGAACTCAGGGAGGATACGATCTGGGCGAGAGCCGGGCATGAGGTGGCTTACGGCCAGACGACTGTGGGGACATACAGACCTGCCGCTCACAGAAAAGCGTACATGAAAGTCACAGAAGGCTGGGACAATATCGGCGTCAGGGGGGATGCGTACGAAATTCTCTTCTCAAAGAACCGGGGAGGTCTTGTGTCCTACCGCTATGGCGGCAGAGAACTTCTCGACCGCATGCCGATGCCTAATTTCTGGCGGCCGATGACGGAAAATGATAATGCGGCCCTGCTTCCCTTCCGGGCAGGTGACTGGAAGCTTGCGAGTATGTATGTGACTCACAAATCAGAACACGGGCGAAATGCGTCCGAGCCGGAATTTGACCGTGAGGAGGTCAGGGTCACATATACATATAACCTGCCTACAAAGCCCGCAATGCAGTGTGCGCTGTCCTACAAGGTATACAGTGACGGCGCCGTCGATGTGAATCTGCATATGGATGCGTCCGACAAGGTCGGTGAGCTTCCGGAGTTCAGTGTCATTTTTACAGTCGATGCCGATTTCAATGAGCTCACCTGGTACGGGCGTGGTCCGGCTGAGACCTACGCGGACCGCGACCATGCGAAGCTCGGTGTATACAGGTCGAGCGTCGCGGATACGGTCGCAGGTTATCTGGTCCCGCAGGAGAGCGGCAACCACACGGAAGTCCGCTGGGCATGTGTGACAGATGAGCACGGGCGCGGTCTCCGCATCGAGGGGGATAAGCTCAGTCTTTCCGTCTCACCGTGGACACCGCACGAGATCGACAACGCTCTACATCCCAATGAGCTGCCGCCGGTCCTTCACACATATATTCGCGTCGGCCTTGCCCAGATGGGTATCGGCGGCGACGACACCTGGGGCGCTCTCGTTCACCCGGAGTACATGATTGACAACTCAAAGCCGCTGGATCTTCATTTTACATTCCGGGGAATTTAATGATCTTATCAAGCGGGCAATTGCGGAACATCGCACGTTCAGGCAAGTGTATGTCCAATTCAAACGGCTTCCGCGCCAAGAACTTCTAACATTCGCGAAAGCTGTGAAGAAGCATTCGCAAAAACCATAAACTCGCTGCGCTCAGACAGTATGGTTTTTGCTCATTTCACATCTTTCGCTCATGAAGAAGTTCTAAGGCTTGTGCAGATTGTTTGAATTAGACATACACTACCTCTCCGTGCTAAGTTCTGCAATTGCCTGGAATAATTATCTGGAATAATGTCCAGCAACGAAAAATATGAAAGGAGCAGTGATGAGCGACTTCATTGTAAACATTATCCATCGGCCTGAGATGGTGCCGGAGTATTCCGCGACGGTGACCGGCCACGGAAAGAAAGAGGACATCGGGGACAAAAAGCTGCTTACAGAATCTCTCGATATTTTTAAGACACAGCAGCGCATTGCCCATGAGAACGGACTCAAGGTCACAATTCAGATGACATACGCGTCTCTTTTCAATGAGGAGGCCGTGCAGATCGCGAAGGAGGACCATGCAAAATACGGCGACGAGATCGCCCTCTCGCTTCTCGGGCTGCCCTGCGAGCAGTTCCGAGAGAAGTATAAGACCAAGGACTTCTGCATATGGATGTTCTCCATGGAGGACAAAAAGGCCATAGTGAATGATGTGTTCGAAAAGTTCTATGACGCCTTCGGCTTTTACCCTGAGTCAACTGGGTCCTACTACCTTGACGCGGAACTGATCAACTACATTAAGGAGACGTACCCGTCCGTCAAATGCGCCGTGGCAACCTGTTGGGAGGAAGGCCCGAAGGCTTACCACACCTGCAACAACAGCTGGTATACATTCATGGACGGAGGACCGTGGGCACCGTGGATCCCGTCAAAGGTCAACACGCACGCGCCTGCCGCCAACGAAGCCGAGGACTCGGGAATCGTTGCCATCCCGCACCTGTCCCGGGACCTTCTCGCGTGTTACGACGGCAACGGTTCGAACTTTGGCACACACCCGCAGAATGTTCTTCGCGGCATGATCTATGACTCAAAGACGTGGGAGTTCCCATATCTCTTCAACCTGATCGACCAGTACAGGAGCCTTGAAAAATACAATAACGGCTACGCGTACAATATGATGTTCGTCGGCCCCGGCTGGATGAATAAAATGGGTAGATGGGAAGCGCCGTATGAACTGCTCGTGAAATCCTATTCCGAGGGCTGTCGGTATTACGGCGATCTGAAAAAAGAGGGGAAGCTCCTTGATCTCACGATGGCTGAATTTGCAGACTATTACCGGCAGAAAAAATCCTACACGGAGCCTGAATGCGCTCTGTGGAGAGACATTCTCTACGGCTCGGACAAACAGCTTTTCTGGTACTGCGATCCCTACATGAGAGCCGGCGTCAATATGGATCAGGGAGGCGCGATTTTCGATCTTCGCCCGTACGCCGCCAAGCTTGAGTGGCCGGTCGGTATCGGGACCGATCACATTCAGGACGCGTCCTACCCATTCCTGATCCAGGAAAAGTACCGCGCAGGCTACTTTACACATTATGCTGGTGAGGGTACGATCAGGAGCGCGAAAATCTGTCGCGGAGGTGAGGAAGTCGACCTCTGCCTGACGAGGACGCATGCTCATTTCACTGAGGAGAGGGTCCTTGACGCGGACGGAAAATCCAAAGCGGGCACAAAGAGAATTCTCACCTTGGATCCCGTTGATATAGAATTCAGTGATCTGACTGTAAAACTGCAGACTGTGATCACGTTTGAGGAGGGGACGGGTGAGATCAGGATCGACAGAAATATTCTTGAGATGAGCGATCCCGACGCGGAGGTCGAGATCCGCGAGTACATGGTTGCATGCTACGGGACGACAGAGTACTCTGAGAACATGACAGGGATAACGCTCGGGGCTGTCGACGGAGAAGGCCGGGCGGAATACATTGACTATGAGTATAAGTGCCGTGACCTGTCGGTGGCCGGGGCGAAAGCCGTATGCGCATCTGTTCCTCAGATCCGCACAAAGGTCTCCATGCGGTCTTCGGACGGCGCGGTTGGCATCGTGCGGGAAGGTTACGCATTTTCGCCGATGTTTACCCTCGGATTTAATAAGAATGTCAGGGATAAGGAGGTGTTTACAACATGGCTCAGGCTGGAAAGGGAAGACTGAATTACAGATGCCCGTCATGCTTCATGAGGGATCTTGACATTGATATGTTTTATGACAGGGATAGGAAGGAGTATTACTGCCTCCGCTGTCAGTTCACGGGGACGGAAGAGAAAATCGTAAAGTGGAACGAGCTGGTGAGGCTCCGCTATGGCGCGATGAATCAGAGAATTACAAAGTTTGATTTTGATTAGTATGCATGCGCAGGGATCCGGTCCGTCATTATGTCGTACGACGCGGCCCGGATCCCGCGCCTTAGTCGCGGGGACGAAAAATGGAAATGCGAAAAACCACGGGCATTAAATTGACCGTGGTTTGTAGACTGCAGCAAAACGGACAGCAATGTCCGTTTTAATCTTTCATCTGAAAGAAAGTATTGGGAGTGATTGAAAGATAATCACAGATTTTGAAGAATCCTCCCATGGACGGGAGCATCTTGCCGTTTTCGATTCGATTGATGTAGCTGGCGCTTTGACCAAGCGAAAGACTCATTTCACGTGCAGAAACACCTTTTTCAAGGCGGAGTTCGCAGAGTCGCTTTGAGAACTCTTTCTCGTACATATTATGTCACCTCCATGTATGCATGCCGATTGTGACTGATTGTAAACAGTCGTTATTAAATTATCGACATATAAAGTATAGTACAAGTTCTCAAATACAGCAAGTGCCCGAGGTACTTAAAAAAATTACGAAACAGAAAAAAAAGAATGGTCAGAACGAATTGAAGATGGTAGTATGTTGCCTATAGGTCCCGGGAAGGTCCGGTGGGATCTTCCGCGGTGGAGATAAACTTTCCCGAGGAGGAGAAGGAAATGCAGCAGATTTTAATATTTCTGATGTTCGTGGCGGTATTCGGACTGATAGCCGGTATGCTGCTCCTGACACTGGCTCTGTTGTCACCGAAGAGCGCGAAGCCGGTCATCCCGCTCACAACGTGCGCGATTATTCTCACTGGATCGATCGTCCTGGCCACCCTGTGTGTTTCTCTGTTAATGATGATATCCGGTTGATAAGAACGAGGGCTGTCACATTAAGGCGAGTCCGCATTGCATTCAGCAGACGCTATCTGCATATGTCTGCTGAATGCACAGCGGAACACCGTCTTATGCGGCAGCCCCTTTATTTATTACTGCTCTGCTCGAGAAGTCCGTGTGTGTACTCGGCCCAACTGTACTGGGACATGTACTCTCCGCGGTAAGTGCTGACAATATCGTTCTTGTTGATACCCTTCAGATAATCAAAATAGTCGCAGTCCACTTTTTCCGGAACGATGGAGAGACCTCCTCTGACACGCCGGATTATGTCATCGCAGCCAAGATCCGCCAGCGTGGACAAAAGATCGGAGCGTATATTTTTCAGGTAGGAGATATGGCTTTTGCGCGACTCATCCTCCCATAGTACCGAAAGCATCTCGTTTATTGTGGCGGTCGTGCCTGTCCGGTCCACCAGATATGCGATCAGCTCCTTGGTCTTTGTGTACTGGAATTTTATCGGCTTGCCGTCCACATAGATCTCAAAATTGCCGAATGCGCGGATGCGGACGCGCTTCCGGGACGAATCAGATACCGGAAAACGCAGTTCATCCAGCTCGTGCTGTATCTTTGCCTGGGTGACAGGTTTTAAGACATATCCGCTCGCGTGCAGTTTGAATGCGTCTACCGTGTACTCGCTGTAGCCGGTCGTGAAAATAATGTTGAGTTTAGGGTTGACGGAGCGAAGTTCATTTGCAAATGTGATACCGCTCGCCCCTCTGAGATTGATATCGAGGAAAGCAATATCACAGTGATTGGTCTCAATGAACGATTTCGCCTCGCGTACCTTTCGAAAACCGTGGATCTGCGCGTCCGGCACACATTTTCGAATCGACTGGATCAGGTTATCGAGGGCGATCTTCTCGTCGTCCACAGCCAGAATTACCATAGTAGTTCTCTCCTTAGAAATGAATGAATTCGCATGAGCGTCCCGTGAATCGGGCTCGGAACGCTAAAAGTCGAAAAAAATTGTATAAACCCCCTGTCTTTGTGTCCTGCTTGTGTCCATTCGTCTGTTAAAATAATGCTGTTGATGCTGCCAGAGACTAATGGACGTATTGTGCATAAATAAACTATCCGTTTTGCAGCGACATCGTGAATCGGAAATGGGGTGATTATATGACAGTTCATCATACGGTCTTAGTTGCTGATCACAATGCGAAGGAAGCGGAAACTTTTAAAGAGTGCCTGCAAAATAACGGCTACCGTGTGCTGTGTGCTTCAAGCGGGGATGCAGCATATGGAATGTCGCTGAATGACGCGGTCGATATTGTGCTGATTAATCGTGACATTCGATGTATGGACGGTAAAACTCTGCTCTGCCGGATCCGCGAGAACGGCAATATACCGATCATTGTGTTCGCCGATGACCTGTCAGCAAGTGATAAAATTGCATGCCTTGATCTCGGAGCGGATGACGTCCTTGTAACGCCGGACAATCCGCTTGAGATGGTTGCCCGTGTCGGGGCTCAGACCAGGAGATACTTTATTCTGAATCCGGCCTGGTGTGATAATGAGAATGAACATCTTCTGCAGATCGGGGAACTGTGTTTGGACACAGAAAATCTGACTTTGTCAAAGAACGGGGAAGTGGTTCAGATAACCCCGAACGAGTATAAAATCCTCCACACAATGATGAGATACCCGGGCAGAGCCTTCTCGAAGGAAGAGCTGTGCAGGGCAATCAACGGGATGATCTACACCAACTATGAGAATGCCATCATGGTACATATATTCCATCTCAGAGAAAAAATCGAGGATGATTCCAAAAAGCCGAGATATATTAAAAATATCAGGGGCGTAGGTTATATGATGAGCGACAATTGAATGCGTCACTAAAGGGGTCAGGGGCTGCCGGTCAGGCAGCCCCTATTTGCATGTCTGTCTGCTCATCTTTAGTATAACATTTTTTTGGTGTTTCAAATTGTACGAAATATGGTACAATATTGATCGTGCAATTATTACCGGTGTGAGGAGTAGTTTATGCCGATTTTGTTTTTTTTGTTGTGGATCGTTCTTAACGGGCGTATTACCCTCGAGATTGTTCTTTTCGGTATCGCCGTTACGGCGCTTATCTACGCATTTCTTATTAAAGTTCTCGGATACTCTGTCGCAATGGATGTCCGGATCGCCAGAAATCTCCCTGTAGGTATCGTATATGCTTTGAACTTGATATGGGAAGTGATTAAGGCTTCGGTGACAGTGATCGGGGTGGCACTCGCTCCGGGCGCGAAACCTGATCCGGTCCTTGTGGAATTTCATTCCGGCCTTCCCGGCCGATTTCTGAATGTGCTCCTTGCCAATTCGATCACGCTGACCCCGGGGACTATAACGGTCTTTCAGAAGGGTGATCATTTTGTTGTTCATGCCCTGCGCCGCGAGTATGCGGAGGGACTTGGCGAATCCAGCTTTGTAAAATTGCTCAGGAGGTTCGTATGACAGTATGGGAAGCTTATACCTGCCTGTACACTGGCGCGCTGGTCATTCTGGCTGTCCTTATCGGGGTTATGCTGATAAGATCGATCCGGGGCCCGGGTGTGACAGACAGAATTTTATCGATCAATATGATAGGGACGATGGTCATCGCCTGCATTGCGATTCTGTATGCGTATCTCGGGGAGAGTTATCTGCTCGACGTTGCGCTCATATATACAATGATCAGCTTTGTTACAGTCCTGGTACTTGCGAGTGTGTACATTCCGGCGAGACCGAAGCGGAAACGCTTCGGACATGAAGACGCAGCCGCGCCTTCCGGCGTCCGCGGAAGACCGAGGAAGAATAAAAAGGAAAGGGGAAAGCGATCATGATGGAATGGATCCGATTCTGGATCACGGCGGTCCTCCTTGTGTGTGGACTTATATCATTTGCGGCAGGAGTAATCGGAAACTGCCGTTTTAATTATGTCATGAACCGAATGCACGCGGGCGGCGTCGGTGATACCCAGGGCCTGCTTCTTGTTGTCCTTGCTGTGGCGGTGAGCGCAGGAAGCATAATGGACGCAGCCAAGCTCTTCCTTCTCGTGGTTTTCATGTGGAACACGAGCCCGGTGTCATCGCATTTTTTGAGTCAGATAGAATACTACACGAACCCGAAGCTTTTCGATCATATGGAGCGCCTTTGAGGAGGGACTGTCATGGATCTTTCTGAAATTTTTAAAATAATACTGATCGTCCTGCTCATCGGATGCGCGGTCGCTGTCAATCTGACCCCGAGTCTGCTGCAGGCTGTGATTATTTTTATGTCTTACAGCTCTGTGATGTGCCTGCTCTGGATACTCATGGAGTCTCCGGATCTGGCGATCACGGAGGCGGCGGTTGGAGCCGGAGTTTCCGGTCTTCTTTTTCTGGTGACGCTGAAAAAAATCCGGAGAGAGGACGAGAATGCCGAGCCCGGCGAGACCGGACCTGCGGAGGGAAAGGGGAGTCGCCGATGAAAAACGCATTCCAAAGATGGCTGGACGGCGATATCGACCTTATGGCGAATATCTCCGACGCGGCAAGGGAGCATGACCACGCGAGAGCGGATATAAAGGAGCGGGATAAGAAAATCGCCCGTGAAATCGACAGCCGGAGGGAGACCGTCCTCATGATCGCGAGGGAGCGAGAGGGGCTGAAAATGGTCTACGATGTGATCGCTGTCATCTGCTGCGTTCTGGTCATACTCGTTTTTATGTACATTATCGCACAGCTCCCGCTCTACGGCGCGGAGAATGTCCGCGCGACAACGGTCGCTGAGCGCTATATTGAGCACGGACTTGAGGAGACCGGGGCAATCAATATCGTATCGGGCATGATTCTCGATTATCGTGCTTTCGATACTCTGGGCGAATCCCACGTGCTCTTTACCGCCCTTATCTGTGTCATGATCCTTCTGCGCGTCGACAGCAAGAATCAGCGGAAAGGGTTTGAGGATTATTATGCCACGATGCGCGAGACCTATTTTGCGAGTGAGAAAGACACAATTCTGAGGACAATAGGCATATTCCTTGTCCCCTGCATCTTTGTCTACGGTATATATGTGCTGCTCAATGGACAGAATTCCCCGGGCGGCGGCTTCTCCGGCGGCGCGATCATGGGAGCCGCGATGATAATATTCACGTCCGCGTTCGGCTTCGACCGCGTGGACAGGTTCTTTACGCTGAAGCTGCAGACTTACGTGACCTTTGTCGCGCTGTCCTTTTACAGCTTTGCCAAAGGCTACGTTTTCTTTACAGGCGCAAACGGTCTCGAGAACCACATACCCAAAGGCACTCCCGGAGCAATTCTCTCCGGCGGTCTGATCCTTCCTCTGGATGTGGCGGTAGGGCTGGTCGTCGCCTGCACGATGTTCGGCTTCTACAGTTTATTCAGAAGAGGACAGATCGGGGGATCCCTCGGCAGGATCAATTCCTGAGGGATCGGTGCTCTGTGCGCGGTAAGACGAATCGAAAGGAAGCATTTGCTCATGCTTGAGACACTGCTCAATAATTATGAGGAAGCGGCGGCGATCGTGCTGTTCGGAATAGGATTCACGATGCTCCTGCTTCACAGGAATCTGATAAAAAAACTGATCGGAATGAATATTATGGATACGGGGATCTTTCTCTTCCTCGCCTCCATGGGCTATATCCGGGGCAGAAAAGCCCCGATCATCACCGACGGGGTGACGGATGTGAATGCTTATATTAATCCGGTCCCTGCCGGGCTTGTGCTGACGGGTATTGTCGTCTCGGTCTCGGTCACAGCGGTCATGCTCTCACTGGCCATACGGCTGTACCGAAGATATCACACGCTCGACCTTGATGACATTTATCTGCTCTCGAGGCATCAGACGGAGGATCGCTGAACATGGACTTTATCTGCAATTTTCCGCTTTTTACGATCGTGCTGAGTCTCTTTTCCGGAGTCCTGTGCACGATGCTTAAGGGGCGGACGGCAAAATATTATACGCTTCTGTACGAAGCGGCTCTCATTGCCATGCTCGCCGCAGTCCTTGTGTACACGTCGGTGAACGGTGACTTTACCTATGTCATGGGCGAGTTCCCCGCCCCGTGGGGCAACGAGATACGGGCCGGGGTGCTGGAAGCCCTGATGGCAATGTGTTTCATGATCATTATGATGTGCAGCATACTTGCCGGCTGGAAGTTCCTGGTCATCGACATTGACGAGACAAAGATAAACCTCTACTTTGTGCTCATCAATCTTATGACGGCAGCCCTCATGGCGATGATATGGACCAACGATATCTTCACCGGATATGTATTTCTCGAGATACTGACTCTGACTTCCTGCGGGATTCTCATTGTCAGGGAGATTGGGCGGACGACACTGGCCGCAGTCCGCTATATGTGCCTGAATCTTCTGGGCTCGGGTCTTTTTCTCCTCGGTGTCGTGCTCCTTTACGACATCACGGGTCACCTCCTCATGGTGCCCATGCACGCGACAATCGCGGAGATTTTTTACTCAGACGCGGCTATGAAGCCGGTCACTCTTGCCCTGGGCGTTCTGACGATCGGTCTGTCCATAAAGAGCGGACTTTTCCCGTTCAACTTCTGGATGCCGGACACGTACGGCTGGGCAACACCGACATCGGCAGCGGTCCTGTCCGCGCTGGTCTCGAAAGCCTATATCTTTCTTCTGTTCAAAATCTATTACAGGGTGGTCGGTCCGCAGATCTTTGAGACGCTTCCGATCAGAAAGATCATTTTTATCCTTGGTATCATGAGCATGATCTTCGGCTCCATATCCGCGATGCGTAAGAAGAGCATCAACCGCATGGTCGCATTCTCGTCCGCAGCCCAGATCGGCTATATTTATATGGGCATCGGTATCGGTGGAACGCTGGGATATGCCGCGGCTATGTTCCAGATCCTCGCCCACGCGTTCACAAAATCCCTGCTGTTCCTGACCACACCCCGCCTGGCGGAGGTCTCCGGCGACAGCCTTCTGTTCAAGAATCTGCAGGGCAGCGGTCTGCGCCGCAAAGATGCCGGTCTTTACTTTCTGGTGGGGGCGCTTTCAATGGTGGGCATTCCTATATTTGCAGGATTCTCCGCAAAACTGTTCTTCGCCCTCGCGGCGGCGGACTCCGATAATTTGAGGATTTTGTTCCTTACCATGACGGCACTGGCGATCAGTTCCGTCCTGAACGCGATGTATTTTATACGAACGCTGATCCGCATATATTCCAGCGGAAGAGGAGGGGCGGATATATCAGCTCCGCAGCAGTTCGCGCATATGCACAATCTCGAGTCGGATGTCCCGGATTCCCGGGAACGCGTCGAGACAATGGCGGGTCATCTGGAGTACTGGATACCCATGCTGATCCTTGTGGCCGCCAACCTGATCCTGGGGCTCAATTCGTCCGCGGTGGCGGATCTCATACAGCGCGGCCTCATGATGTTTGATTAACGTGAAAGGAGCTTAGGCAATGCTTATTTCAGCGACTGTTCTTGTGCCGGTCATTGCGGGCATTATTATATCTGTGCTGCAAATGGAGGATAAAGCCCGGCATCCGTGGTATGCTGCCACGATCATTGCGACGGACATTCTGGGCATTCTGGCCATGGTGTCGGGGAGCTCGCTCCGGCTGTTTTCATTTGCCGAAGGGATCGATCTCTATTTTGAAATTGACGCCATAGGCAAATTTTTCATGGTTATGGTCATGATTCTCTATACGTGCGTCATTTTTTACGCGTTCGAGTATATGCAGATGGAGGAGAGGGAGAATGTGTTCTTCGCCTTCTTCATTGTCTCCTTCGGCGCGCTGCTGGCGGTCTGCATGGCGGGCAATCTGGTCACCATGTATCTCTGCTTTGAGATGGCGACACTCACATCGATGCCGCTGGTCCTTCATGAGATGACAAAGGACGCTGTGAACGCGGCCCTCAAATATCTCTTCTACTCGATCGGCGGCGCGCTGCTCGGTCTCCTGGCCGTGTTCTTTGTCACCTACTACAGCAGTGAAGCCCGGTTCGCCTTCGGGGGCGTGCTCGACACAGCCAGAGCCTCGGCCAATGAAAAAGTCCTGTTCTTCATAATCTTTCTCGGGATTGTCGGTTTCGGTACGAAAGCCGGTATGTATCCGATGCACGGTTGGCTGCCGACCGCCCACCCGATCGCTCCGGCACCCGCATCGGCCCTGCTCTCCGGTATTATCGCCAAAGCCGGTGTCATTGCGGTCATAAGGCTGGTCTATTTCTCTGTCGGCCCGGATTTCATCCGGGGTACCTGGGTCCAGTATGCGTGGATGACCCTGTGCATGCTGACGATCTTCATGGGATCCATGATGGCCTTCAGGGAGAAGGTCACAAAAAAGAGACTGGCTTACTCTACGATCAGTCAGATATCCTACATTAATCTCGGCCTGTCGCTTCTCAGCCTCGAGGGTCTCCGCGGAGGGCTGCTTCACGTCGCGGCCCATGCAGCCTCGAAGGGCTGCCTCTTCCTCTGTGCAGGTGTCTTTATCTACAAGCTCGGCAAGAGGAGGGTCAGTGAACTGCGGGGGATCGGCCGGCTCATGCCGATCACAATGTGGTGCTTCCTCATCGCTTCCCTGTCTCTCGTCGGCATTCCGCCGATGGGAGGATTTACAAGCAAATGGCATATCGCCCTGGCCGCCATCGGCGACGGCATGGGTGTCTATGCGGTACTGCCCCCTGTTATTCTGCTCATATCCGCGCTGCTGACTGCGGGATATCTGCTCCCGGTAGTGGTCGATGCCTTCTTCCCAGGCCACGACGAGGAGGGTCATGGTGAGCACACAAAGAAGAAGGCGGAGGAGCCTGCCTCGGGCAGCAGGGAACCGACGCCCCTCATGTGGGTGCCGATGATCGTCCTCTGCCTTACAGCCCTCTTAGTCGGCGTATTCGGAACAAATCTTGTCACTATGATCATCTGAGGTTAAACGATGCTTTCACCTTTATTTATACTTGTGCCCATAGGGCTCGCTGTCTTCGGAGGGGCGCTAATTATCCCGCTTAACTTTCGAAGCGACCGCATGAGGAACATCTATGCGGAGACTGTCGCGATCCTGACCAGTGCCTCTGTGTGGATCGCTCTCGCCTTCTGTTCGAGAGAAACGGCCATAGTCTACAGCTTTATCGAGGGCTTTTCAATGTCATTCAGGATCGACGGGCCGGCTATGCTCTTTGCGGGTATGATATCGGTCATGTGGCCGTTCGTTCTCCTCTACGCGTTCGAATATATGGCGCATGCCGCTCGCAAGAGCATGTTCTTTGCGTTTTACGTGATGACCTACGGGATCACACTCGGTGTGGCCTTTGCCCACAATCTTGTCACGATGTATGTGTTCTTTGAGATGCTGACTCTGGTCACGATCCCACTGGTCGGATTCTACGAAGACCATGAGAGCCTGTTCGCCGCAAGGCACTATGCCGCATACTGTATCGGCGGCGCGTCGCTGGGCTTTTTTGCCGTGGTCATGGCCACTCTGGACGGCGGGGGAGAGTTTGTGTATGGGGGGAACCTCGGAGATGTGTTCTCCGACACTCTGATGCGGGTCGTATTTCTCATCGGATTCTTCGGATTCGGGACCAAGGCCGCCGTTTTTCCGCTGCACAGGTGGCTTCCCCTTGCCGGCGTCGCTCCGACTCCGGTCACAGCCCTTCTTCACGCGGTAGCTGTCGTCAACTCCGGCGTATATGCCGTCATGCGTCTTGCCTGGTACGCTTATGGCCCGAAATTTCTGCTCGGCTCCGGAATACAGGAATTTTGCGTGCTGATTGCAGCGTTTACGCTGGTATTTGCCGCGGTCGGTGCTCTCAAGGAGCGTCATTTTAAAAGGAGGCTGGCCTACTCGACTGTGAGCAATCTGTCCTACATGCTCTTCGGCATTATGCTGATGACTCCGGAGGGGCTGCTTGCCGGCATGGCCCATATGCTGTTCCACGGGGTCATCAAGATGTCGCTGTTCCTCTGCGCCGGCGCGTTCATGCATGTGACGGGCAATGAGTATATTTATGAGGTGAACGGCGTCGGACGGCGCATGCCGCTGACTTTCACGTTCTACACTCTGGGTGCCCTGTCCCTGACCGGCATACCGCTGTTCTGCGGATTTATCAGCAAATGGCGTCTGCTGCTTGCGGGAGCCGCCTCCGGCACAGTGGTCGGCGTGATCGGAGACGTATGCCTCATCGCTGCGGCTTTTCTCTGCGCGATGTACACGCTGACTGTCAGCGTAAGGGCCTTCTTCCCTATGAGCGGGACAGACAGCTATCCGTCCGGTATCAGGGAGGCCGGATTGTTCATGCTCGTGCCGATCGGCTTCTTTGCCTTCCTCAACATTCTGTTCGGTGTATGGTCGGGACCGGTCATGGATTTTATCGGACGTATCTCGGCTGGACTCATGTAAATCAACTGACACACTTTCGTCCCGCTTCAGGGAGTGATTTTTACTCTGTGAAAGGAGGCTTTCATGGTAATTGCGGCTCTGGTATTTATTCCGATTATCATATCGCCGTTCTTTTATATACTTGGTATCCGGAATGAGGACCTGCGCGATAACTGCGCGATCGAACTCACGTTCTTCGAGCTGGCTCTATCCCTGCTGCTTGTCCACAGGGTGATCATCACGGGGGGAGCCGCCCTTGACATCCCGGTGATATTCTGGGGCGGTCTTCATTTTTACGTGGACGGATTCCGGTCGATCTACAGCATTATCACTTCTGTGATGTGGGCCGGGACTACGCTGTTCGCTAAAGAATACTTCAGGCACGAGAGGGAAGGCCTTTCCCGCTACTGGCTGTTCGTCATTCTCACCCTGGGTGCGACGCAGGGCGTCATGCTCTCAGCCGATCTCATGACAACGTTCGTGTTCTTTGAGATCCTGTCACTCACATCCTTCACATGGGTCATCCATGAGGAGACAAAGGGCGCGATCCGCGCCGCCTACACGTATCTCTTTATTGCGATCATCGGCGGACTCGTCCTCTTTATGGGGCTTCTTCTCATGCAGGGAACTGTCGGAACGCTGTACTTTGCGGATATGAGGAGCGCCATTGAGCTTGCCGTGACAGAGGGAGTGTCCTCGAGCACGGCGGGAGAGGGAGGCGTCTCACCTGCCGGCGGGGCGGCAATAATTCTCAGTGCCGCAGCATGTAAGCGCAGGATCCTTGCAGCCGGCGTGTGTATTCTGATCGGCTTCGGAGCCAAGGCGGGCATGTTCCCGGTACATGTCTGGCTTCCCAAAGCCCACCCGGTTGCTCCGTCGCCGGCATCCGCTCTGCTTTCGGGCATCCTGACCAAGGTCGGAGTGTTCGGGATCCTGATGACAGCGACAGGAGCAATGGTCACGAACCTGACATTCGGCAGTATTATCTTTTCTCTGGGCGTGGTCACAATGTTCCTCGGAGCCCTCCTTGCGCTCTTTTCCGTCAATCTGAAGCGCACACTCGCGTGTTCGTCTATGTCCCAGATCGGATTTATTCTGGTCGGCATCGGCAGCAGTGTCCTTGCGAAGTCCCTGTTTCGGGAAGGCGGAGAGGCTTTTGTTCTCGCGTACTCCGGAACGATGCTTCATATGGTGAACCATTCTCTGCTCAAGCTGGTCCTCTTTATGTGCGCCGGAACAGTTGTCATGAATATCCACGCGTTGGATCTCAATGCGATCCGGGGCTACGGCAGGAACAAACTGCCCCTTAAGATCGCGTTTCTTCTTGGAGCGGTGGGCATCGGGGGTGTCCCGCTCTTTAACGGCTACGTATCTAAGACGATGCTGCACGAGGGTATTGTAGTGCTCTACGAGATGATCGAAGAGAAACTGCCGGCGCTTTCGGGAGCAGTCGGTCTGCTTCAATGTGCGGAGTGGATATTCCTCATCTCGGGCGGACTTACCTGCGCATACATGCTTAAACTTTTTATCTGCGTGTTCGTTGAGAAAAATGAGGATCCTGTGAGGCAGGCCTTTTTCGACGCGGATGATTACTGCATGAACACCGCTTCAAAAATCGCGGTCTGCGGCGGCTCGGTCTACATGGTTCTTCTCGGTGTTCCGGCAGTTATGAAGAACCTTGCGGCGTTTATGACAGGAGAAGAGGAGATCCTGGAATTCCACGCGTTCACATTCGGAAACCTGAAGGGCGGCGGAATTTCCATATTGATCGGTCTTTTCATCTACCTCGCGCTTGTAAGGCATGTCTTCATAAGGAACGGGCGCTACGTGAACCTCTGGCCGGAAAAGCTGGATCTCGAGGATCTTCTGTATCGTCCGATGCTCACTGTTTGGCTGCCGAATATTTTCGGTGAAATTGCGCGGATCTTCGGCGAGAACCGGATCCTTACCCCGATCTGCAGACAGATTCCGAAAGTCTTCGGCATGGCCGCGTCCGTCTTCGGCGAGGACCTGGTTCTTGTGCCGCTCGCCCGCGCGGCGGTCTTAGCCGGTACGTTTATAGGCCGTGTGCTCTCTGACAGCCTGGATGCTGCTGTTGTCCTGCTCAGAAAGACGGTAGTGAGGGAAAGACCTGTAAAAGGGGCCGGTCCGGGCAGACAGGGCAGGCTGAAAATCTTCATGCGGCAGACAGAAGATGCCGTCGTGCCGCTGTTTGCCAATTTCTCGTTCGCCCTGCTCATGACCTGCATCGGAATCCTGTTGATTCTGGGCTGTCTCATGTATTATATGCTGCCGTAACAGGAAACGTTAAATCCGGATCATACTATGGAGGATAGCGCATGAACGCATCACTCAGCACGCTTTGCTATATCGAAAAAGACGGTAAATATCTGATGCTTCATCGTACGGTGAAGAAGAACGATGTGAATAAAGACAAATGGATCGGAGTCGGCGGGCACTTTGAACAGGACGAGAGCCCGGAAGAGTGTGTTCTCAGGGAGGTCTTCGAGGAGACCGGTTACACGCTGACGAGTTATGCGTACCGGGGACTGGTGACATTTGTTTCCGGCGGAGGGGTGACAGAGTATATGTCTCTCTTCACGGCGGACGCGTTTACAGGTGAACCCCATGACTGCGATGAGGGGGAGCTCTGCTGGGTCGACCGGGATGCGGTATTTGATCTCAACATCTGGGAAGGAGATAAAATATTCTTTCGCCTTCTCAATGAGGGGATCCCGTTCTTTTCGCTGAAACTGGTCTACGACGGCGGCGACACGCTTGTGCGCGCTGCGCTGAACGGACAGGATCTTGATTTCCACTCGAGTTATGCCCGCACGCAATAGGAGCGGGATTCGAACTTCAAGTCTCGCTCGCGAGACTTGGCGCGGGATTCGGGGCAGCGCCAGCTGACATAATTCCCAACCGAATCCCTGCGCATCCTCGCGGAGCGTTTATCTCAGTGGGGGATTGTGACCCGCCACTGAGACAAGCAGGATATTGATTTACCCACCGCTTACAGAAGCGGGGGTCTTCCCCACTGAGATAAAAAAGGGACGCCGCACTGCCATGTGCTGCGTCCCTTGCTTTTGCTTTCAGTCAGCATCGGATATGTTTCCCGGCGCTGCAGCCTTGAGAGAGATGTCAAGCTCCTGGAGTCTATGCATATGCTCCTTGAGGCGCTTGAATGTCTCATCGCTGATATCATGCTCGATCTTGCATGCATCCGCTTCGGCGTTATTGTGACCTACGCCGATGCTCTCGAAGAAATTGGTCAGAACTTTGTGGCGTGTGTAGGTGTGGCGGGCGATTTTGGCTCCCTCATCTGTCAGCGTGATATAGCCGTCGGCATCCATATGGATGAGACCTTTTTCGCGAAGCTTTTTCATTGCTATACTGATGCTGGGCTTTGAATAGCCAAGTTTATATACAATGTCAATTGAGCGGACCTTGCCGAGCTGCTCTTTGAGCATCAGGATTGACTCGAGATAATCTTCAGATGATTCATTATAATTCATATTGTTACCTCCGACATCGGAATTCACAATTAGCATACCATAATCGAACTGCTATTTCAAGTCTTCACAAATGCACTGAAATGCTGTATTTTTGTACAATTTTGACAGGCTTTGCTGCCGAAAACGTACTGAACGATCAGCCTTTCTCGGCTGTTGCGAACATAAAAGATGCCAATGCGGCCTGGTGAAAAAGTGTTATTGCAAATGTACTTATACCGTGTCAATCACAGGGGAAAAAGTGTATAATATAGTTTATCGGAAGCCTCGCATGCAACTCCCGATAAAAGGGCGATGAAATCGCCCGCGTTTCGACAGTTGGATTCGCGAAGCGGTTTCGATAAGTAACAGGTACAGGCTATTTGTGCGCGAAGGAGACGGGAATGAAGAAACAGCCGCTAGACAGAAGCTTCGGTTACGCATTCGAGGGTATATGGAATACCGTGAAGAGCGAGCGTAATATGCAGATCCACCTGGGCTTCACTGTGTGCGTCATCATTGCCGGATTCATTTTCAGGATATCAAAGATCGAGTGGCTGTTCTGCCTTGTCCTTTTCGGCCAGGTCATGAGCCTTGAACTTGTCAACACAGCTCTCGAAGCGGCGGTAGATGTGGCGACAGACGAGTGGAAGCCGCTGGCAAAGAAAGCCAAGGATGCCGCGGCCGGCGCCGTCCTGGTGTCGGCGATCCTGGCGGCGATCATCGGTCTCTTGATCTTTATCCCCCGGCTATTTGAGATGATTCATCTGATTGCCGGGTGATGAACTATAGAGCGAGACTTGAATCTTATGCAAATGTAAGTAGTAAAGGAGGACACAAAATGGATAACAACAAGATCATTACAGACGGACTTCGAACACTGCTGCTGGCCGGCGTCGGCGCAGCCGCCCTCACGGTCGACAAATCTCAGGAGATCCTGAAGGATCTGGTCGACCGCGGCGAACTCACAGTTGAGCAGGGAAAGACGCTCAATCAGGAGCTTAAGCACAAGATGCGTGAGACCCGGGAGGCCTCGGAGGAAAAGAAGGCGGAGGAACCAAAGAAAAATTTTGCGGATATGATATCCGGTCTTTCCGCGGATGACCTTGCTGCCCTCAAAGAAGCTATACTTAAGGCGGAGACGAAAGAATAATGAGTGATAATAAGCCTGGATCAAAAGAAGAAGCAGCCAGGCAGAAGGCTGAAAATGACGCACGCTTCAGGGAGATCCGGGAAGTATTGTCAAGAAACAAGATCACGCGCGGCGTTTCTCCGGAAAAGCTGCGCGTGATTCTTGAGGAACTGGGGCCGACCTACATTAAGCTCGGTCAGATCATGTCCCTGCACTCGGATATACTGCCGAAGGCATACTGCGATGAACTCATGAAGCTGAACTCGAATGTCACCCCGATGCCGTTTTCGGAGGTCGAGGAAGTCATCAAAGGGTCTTTCAGAGAACCCTGGGATGAAGTGTTCGAGTCTGTGGACAGGGAACCGCTCGGCTCGGCGTCGATCGCCCAGGTCCACCGTGCTAAACTGCGCACCGGGCAGGATGTCGTCGTCAAAGTCGAGAGGAAAGGCATCTACGATACGATGGCGAGAGATATTCGTCTTATGCACAACGCCGTAAGACGTCTGCCGCCGGTGGGAAATCTGCGCAACATCGTGGACCTCGACATGGTCCTCGATGAGATGTGGATGGTCGCGCAGGAGGAGATGGATTTTCTCAAGGAGGCTGCGAATATTGAGGAATTCTCTGCCAATAATGCGCAGTTCCGCTATATTTATGTCCCCAAGCTTTACCGCGAACACACGACGCAGCGCGTCCTGGTCATGGAATATGTCGACGGAATCGATATCGATGACAAGGAGAAGCTGATTGCGGAGGGATATGATCTCGATGAGATCGGAACGAAATTTGTCAATAATTACATTCACCAGATCATGGATGACGGCTTTTTCCATGCGGATCCGCATCCCGGCAACGTCAAAGTAAGGGATGGCAAGATCGTATGGCTCGATATGGGCATGATGGGACGGCTCACGGAGCGCGAGCGGAAAATCATGGTGAGAGGCGTTCAGGGTATCGGGATGAAAGACGTCACGATGGTGACGGACGCGGTCCTCGACCTGGGAAAGTTCTGGGGAAAACCGGACAGGGACCAGCTGTACAGGGATCTGAGAGAATTCATCGAGGAGTTCGGAACAGTCTCAATGGGGCAGGTAGATGTCGCTGAGACTCTGCAGGCCATAATGGAGGTCATGAAAGCAAACAAAATCGGAATGCCACACGGTCTCACGATGCTTGCCCGGGGCATGGCACATATGGAGGGTGTCCTGGCGGAGATCAGTCCGGACATCAATATGATACAGATTGCGGCGACGTCAGTGGCTGACACGACCCTCAGGGATATAGACTGGAAGGGTGAACTGCAGCGGACCGGCCGTCATATGGTCAGATCACTGAGAAAAGGCATCGATATCCCGCTGCTTGCCGCGGATATCATGCAGGAGTATCTGGAAGGGCAGGCCAGAGTCAACCTCAAGCTCGAGACCTCGCCCGAGCTTGAGATGATGGTGGCTTCGGCGGTGAGAAATCTGGTCATAGGCATGTGCATTGTCGCGCTGCTCATAGGGTCCAGTATTCTGTGTCTCACGGATATGGAGCCCAGACTGCTTGGAATACCGGTCCTCGGGGTGATCGGTTATGTGACGGCGTTCTGTTCCACCCTGTATTTCTTTATCAGATACTTCTGGAGAAAATATTTTAAAAAGAAGAAATAATACGGAAGAAGAGCGTTATGATAAGACTTGAGAGAACATTCCGGTCAAGCGACAGGAAGACGGATATACATGTACTTTTATGGATGCCGGAGGGCGAGATCCGCGGAGTCCTGCAGATCGTTCACGGCATGTGCGAGTTTGTAGAGAGATACGATGAATTTGCAGCTTTTATGGCAGAACATGGGTATGTGGTCTGTGCAAATGATCACCTCGGACACGGCAGATCAGTCACCGAAGAGGGACAGCTCGGGTTTTTCCGGGAGAAGGATGGGGACGGAGCCCTGATCTCCGACATGAGGAAACTTCATATTATTATGAAGAAAAAGTATCCGGAGGTTCCTTACTTTATGCTCGGTCACAGCATGGGATCCTTTCTTGTCAGGCAGTATATGGAAATGTATGCCGGAGAGCTTGCGGGTGTCATTGTTATGGGCACCGGAAGTTACCCGCGCGCGGTGATCAAGTTCGGAAAAGGTCTGTGCCGATGCCGCGCCATGATGAAAAACTGGCATTACAGGAGCCGTCTCATTGAGGGTATTGCCAAAGGTTCTTATAATAAGGCGTTCGAACCGTTGCGCACTCCGTATGACTGGCTCAGCAGGGATGAGAGCATAGTCGACAGATTCGCGTCTGAGCCGCTTGACACCTTCGCCTTTACAGTCAACGGGTACTACTCGATGTTCACGGCCATAGAAAAAGCCCAGGACAGAAAACGTATAGCGGGGATACCGAAAGATTTTCCGATTCTACTCGTCTCGGGAACGATGGACCCGGTCGGCAGTTTCACGAAGGGCGTAAAGACCGCGTATAATGATATGAAGAAGGCCGGTCTTTCGGATGTGCAGATGCGTTTCTTTGAGGGAGACCGGCATGAGATACTGAATGAGCTGGATCGCAAAGAAGTCTATCAGTATCTGCTGGACTGGCTTGATGCACGTTTTGAACAAGAAAATGGCAGCTATGCCAAAGAGAAGTGTTTAAGAAGGGAGTTCATCTCATTTGAGCCGTAAGAACAGAGAAGAGAGACAAATAAGAAAACTGGATCGCCGCATGCGAAGGAAGAGCTTCTTAGATGAAGTCAGAGTACAGCTCAGGGAACACAGGCGATCATTTGTCGTCTTTTCAGTGCTTCGTCTTCTTGTCATTGCGACAATGATCCGCCAGTTCGTGCTCGGAAACTTTGAGTCCTTCATGCTCTGCATACTCACTCTGATCCTTCTCTTTCTGCCCAGCGTGATTGAAGTCAGGTTCAGGGTCGCCCTTCCGCAGTCTCTGCAGATCATTATCTACTGCTTTATCTACGCGGCGGAGATCCTTGGGGAGGTCAACAGTTACTATACTGCAATACCGGTCTGGGACACCATGCTTCACACGCTGAACGGGTTCCTTGCCGCAGCGGTGGGATTTTCGATGGTCATGCTGCTCGATAAGAATGACAGCATTATCTTTGACCTTGATCCGGGTTATCTGGCCCTCGTCGCGTTCTGCTTTTCTATGACGATCGGTGTCATGTGGGAGTTCTTTGAGTTCACGATGGATCACGTCTTTCTCTTTGACATGCAGAAGGATACTGTCGTACCGGTGATCAGCAGCATTATGTTGAATGAGCAGGGAAGGCAGATCCCTCAGGTGATTCGAAATATAAAGGAAGTCACGGTGAACGGCCGGGCCCTGCCGGTGAACGGCTATCTGGATGTGGGGCTCATCGATACGATGAAAGACCTGTTCGTCAATTTTATAGGGGCGCTCGTATTCTCCGTCTTCGGATATTTCGCCCTGCGAACGAAGCGGGGAGATTTCGGCATTATGAGCCGGTTCATCGTCACAAAGCAGGATACATCTGCCGATGTAAAAGGTTATTTTGATTCTGACGGGAATGCTGCTTCGAAAAAATAATATTGAACTTGACGGACCTGTTTCTTCATGCTATTATCTAATGGCGACAAGAAACAGGTCCTTTTTTTTTGCTCCCGTTTTTTAAGAAC
Organism: Lachnospiraceae bacterium; assembly: GCA_017514845.1. Lineage (GTDB taxonomy): Bacteria > Bacillota > Clostridia > Lachnospirales > Lachnospiraceae > Chordicoccus. Next base: position 2,436 of record JAFWIM010000048.1, on the reverse strand, counting down.
GGGGGAATCTAGGAAGGCCGCAAGATTATCATTGGAGGTGAAAAACCGTGCGTACAAGGATAACTTTAGCGTGCACAGAATGCAAGCAGCGTAACTACAACACTAAGAAGGATAAGAAAGAACATCCCGAAAGAATGGAGACGAAGAAGTACTGCAAGTTCTGCCGCAAACACACGATCCACAAAGAGACTAAGTAATTAAGGGGAACAGGTGATTTAAATGGCAGATAATTCCAAGAAGGCACCGAAGGAAAAAAAGAAACAGAGTTTCTGGAAAGGTGTAAAGCAGGAGTGGAACAAGATCCAGTGGCCGACGGTCGATGACCTGAAGAAGCAGACCGGACTTGTCGTCGTCATCTCTGTCCTTATGGGCGTTATCATTACTATTATTGACAGTGCGGCTCTGCAGCTGGTCAACTGGCTGATGTCAATCTGACATGTCCATTGTCCACGGCAGAAAATGTATTGAGAGGTAGCAGATGTCAGAATCGAACTGGTATGTAGTACATACGTATTCAGGTTATGAGAACAAAGTCAAGGCCAACATCGAGAAGACGATCGAGAACCGCCACCTCGAGGAGCAGATCCTTGAAGTCAAGGTCCCGCTGACCGATGTTCAGGAGACAAAGAACGGCGTCACAAAGACGACGAAGAAGAAACTGTTTCCGGGCTACGTGCTGATCAACATGATCATGAATGATGATACCTGGTATGTCGTCCGCAATACCCGCGGCGTTACGGGATTTGTCGGACCGGGAAGCAAGCCGGTCCCGCTTACACCGGATGAGATGCGCAACCTCGGTATCGGCGGCGGCAAGGTCGAGCCCGCACCGAAGCAGAAATACCTCGTGGACTTCGAGGTCGGCGATACGATCGTTGTCTTCGCCGGCGCATGGGAAGGCACGACAGGAATGGTCACCGCTGTCAATGCTCAGAAACAGACCGTGACGATCAATGTAGACATGTTTGGCCGTCCGACTCCGGTCGAAATAAGTTTCGGCGAAGTCAAAAAGAAGTAAAATCATTTGCAAATAGTTATAGTTTAAGACACAGGATGTCTTGAAGGTGGAAGGGCGAAACGGGCCCGACATTTACCACGTAAGGAGGAACAAAGTCATGGCAAAGAAAATAACAGGCTATATCAAACTGCAGATCCAGGCCGGCAAGGCAACTCCGGCTCCGCCGGTAGGCCCGGCTCTCGGCCAGCACGGTGTTAATATCATGGACTTCACGAAGCAGTTCAATGCCCGCACATCAGCTATGGGCGACTACATCATCCCGGTCGTCATCACAGTCTATGCGGACAGAAGCTTCACATTTATCACAAAGACTCCGCCTGCAGCAGTTCTGATCAAGAAGGCCCTTAATCTTCAGTCCGGTTCCGGCGAACCGAACAAGAAGAAAGTCGCAACGATCACACAGGCACAGCTCAGAGAGATCGCTGAGAAAAAGATGCCGGACCTTAACGCTGCAAGCATTGAAGCTGCAATGAGCATTATCGCAGGCACATGCCGCAGCATGGGCGTTGTAGTAGCTGAAGACTGATAATGAGTGGAAGGGACAAAACCCGATAGTACCACAGGGAGGTTATATAAAATGAAACATGGCAAGAAGTATACAGAGGCCTTGAAGGTTTATGATCGCCAGAACCTGTATGACATGGCTGAAGCTGTTGAAATCGTAAAAAAGACCGCAATCGCAAAATTTGATGAGACAATCGAAGCTCACATCCGCACAGGCTGCGACGGACGTCATGCAGATCAGCAGGTCCGTGGCGCTGTCGTTCTTCCGAACGGCACAGGCAAGTCTGTCCGTGTTCTCGTATTTGCAAAGAGCGCAAAGGCTGATGAAGCAAGAGAAGCCGGAGCTGACTATGTCGGCGAGATGGATCTTGTCACAAAGATCCAGAAAGAAAACTGGTTCGATTTTGACGTTGTTGTCGCTACACCGGATATGATGGGTGTTGTCGGCCGTCTCGGCCGTATCCTTGGACCGAAAGGCCTCATGCCGAACCCGAAGGCCGGAACAGTTACCATGGATGTCGCTAAGGCAGTCAAGGAAATCAAAGCCGGTAAGATCGAGTATCGTCTTGACAAGAGCAACATCATCCACTGCCCGATCGGCAAGGCTTCCTTCACAGAAGAGCAGCTTTCCGAGAACCTCAAGACTCTCCTTGATCAGCTCATCAAGGTCCGTCCGGCAGCTGTAAAGGGTCAGTATTTGAGAACCATCACCCTGGCTTCCACAATGGGCCCGGGCGTCCGCGTCAACCCGACAAAGATCTGAGATAAACTTAGTATAAAGCTTGACATCGCGTAACCGCGCGTGTTAATATCATGAAGCATCAAGCCGAAGACAGCAGGTTCCCTATAGGGAGTAAGCAAGGTCGCCCGCCGAGGTCGTGAATTCATTTTGAAATTTACCGTACCCCTGCGCC